>NZ_LT706985.1:670226-1005339 GCF_900155645.1 Vaginimicrobium propionicum | reverse complement strand
ACGCTGTATGGGCGGCCAACCCATTACGATATTGAGCCAGCAGCTAGGGCACTTGTTCAAGATGTCAAACCTGATTTAGCTGATGTTGTTGGTCAACCTGCCGCCGCTTGGGCTTTAGAGGTTGCTGCTGCCGGGCGACACCATATCTATCTGCAAGGTCCGCCTGGGGTGGGTAAAACAATGCTGGCCAAACGATTGCCGTCAATCTTGCCAGATCTCAATGATGAGGAATCTTTGGAGGTTTCGGCTCTGCACTCACTTGTCGGCGCTGATTTGAGTGGCGGGCTAATAACGCGTCCACCATTTTCTCAACCGCACCACAACGCCTCGATGGCCGCGCTGATTGGCGGAGGAGCCCGAATTGCCAAGCCAGGAGCCATTTCGATGGCGCATAGGGGAGTGCTATTCCTAGATGAGGCACCCGAGTTCTCGATGCGATGCCTAGACGCATTAAGGACGCCGTTGGAGTCCGGTGAAGTTTCTATCGCAAGGTCGCTAGGGCAAGTCACTTTTCCAGCCAGATTTCAGCTAGTTATGGCTGCTAACCCGTGTCCGTGCGGACGCTATGGGGTGCGTGGTGCGACCTGCACCTGTTCTCCGATGGCGGTGAAACGGTATCGTGAGAAGGTTTCGGGGCCGGTACTTGACCGCATAGATATTCAGGTGCAAATGCGCCCGGCTAGCGTGGCTTTGACTAGATCCGAGATGGGTAAGTCCGAATCAAGCGCTGTCGTTGCGCAGCGAGTTGCAGAAGCTAGATGTCGTCAAGCCCATCGGCTCAGGGAAACTGGGTGGCGGCTCAATAGCGAAATACCTGGGTACGCCTTAAAAACATTGCCGAGGCCAGAGGGTATGGAGTTATTAGAGACTGCAATTCAACGTGGTCGCTTATCGGGACGCGGTATCGACAAGGTAGTTCGTGTTGCTTGGACGCTAGCTGATTTAGCGGGGGCGCCAAAACCTAGAAAAGAAGACCTTATGGGTGCTATGTCCTTGCGGGTCGGTGATGAATGCGGAGTGTGTGTATGAACCAGACAAAATCTGATGTATGGACACCGGAGCGTCGTGCCAGAGCAGCGTTGAGCTACATCGTCATGCCCGGCGACGAGCGGCTAAACAGCATGGTTGATGAGGAGGGTGCACCGGAGGTGCTAGCTGCACTCAAGCGGTTAGATGATGACTCTGCTTGGGGTATGCGAGCGGCAGCCGTTGATGTTGAGAAAATGATTGAGGTTGCTGAAAACCTGAAAATGCGCCTGGTCATCCCTGGTGACGAAGAGTGGCCGCTGCAACTCAATGACCTTGATGAATGTCAGCCGGTCGGGCAGATGTGCGGTCGTCCGTTTGGCGTGTGGGTAATAGGCCCTGCCAGATTGGACGAAATCACCCAAAACAGTGTCGCTATTGTCGGATCTAGAGCTGCGACCAGATACGGAGCGAGGATAGCGACAGAAATTGCTGCCGAGCTAGCCAGCAACGACTACAACTGTTTGACCATTGTCTCCGGCGGCGCCTACGGTATCGACGCTGCCGCTCACCGTGGTGGGCTAGCCACAGGCTCGACCATCGGTGTTTACGCCGGGGGATTAGATGAATGTTACCCTAAATCTAATCTGCCAATATTCAATAAAATGGCTAGTCGATTCGCAGTTTGTTCTGAAGTGCCCCCACTGCTTCGCCAAAATAGACGCGGTTTCTTGGCGAGAAACCGTCTTATCGCAGCGCTTTCTAATGCCGTGTTAGTGATTGAGGCGGCAAGTAGGTCAGGTGCTCTAAATACTGCTAATTGGGCTGACTCGTTAGGGCGTTTGGTGATGGCGATGCCAGGGTCTGTTGACTCGTCGATGTCGGTTGGCTGTCACCGACTGATTAGGGATTCTAGAGCTACTCTCGTTACTTGTGCTGATGAAGTGCTTGCTTTGATGAATCATCTTGGTGCGATCCCTGATCTGCCTGAGGACGGGCCTCAGCGGGCATTCGATCTACTGCCAGAAGATTTGAAGCTCGTTCGGGAAGCTTTACCCGCTCACGGAAGAGTAACACCCGAGCAAATATCTATAGCTTGTGGAATGCCAATGTCTATGACTTTCTCTCGCTTAGCTGAGTTGTCGATGAGGGGACAAGTTGATCATGATGATGCCGGACGCTGGGGCTTAGTGCACAGTCAAAAGTTGCCGGAGTATTTTTGACCTAATGTGAAAATTGGTAGTGAAAATAATAAGCAACAGCTATTGCTGAATGTGAGTTTAACTATGGACAAAGAAAATGGTGTCGTGGTTGCGTTGCCGGTCACGCCTGAGGGCGGCCTAGAACCTAGATTTGGGCGTGCTCCTCGAATGGCTATCGCCACGATAGTTGGTGACCGAATCGCTGACTGGCAAGTTCACGAAGTTGGGTGGGATGTGCTCCACGATGAGGGTACGCACGGCAGTCACCACGCTCGGATTGTGAGGTTCATGCGGGAACACGCGGTGGGACGCGTTGTCTTTTCCCATATGGGACCACCGATGATAAATACCTTGGACAAGCTAGGTTTACTACTAATTCAGGTTGATAATCCGAGTCAATTTGATGACGCAAAGCAACTGGCTGTAGCTGCTGGCCAAGTAGAAGTTTTACGAGGCGAGTAAAACAAAAGGGTCTCGGGTTTTAACCCCGAGACCCCAAGAAATCGATAACCTATTTTTTGCTAGTGATTTTGCCGTAAATCAGCAGAACGATTACCGAACCGATGACTGACAAAATCCAGGTGCGTAGCGACCAGAAAGTGCCTAGCCCTGCGTGGAATATCGCTTCACCGATGAAACCACCAACAACAGCGCCGACAATACCTAGCAGCAAATCCCCAAGCCAGCCGCCGGTTCCTTTGCTGCCGGTGATTGCGCGTCCGATGGCTCCACAAATCAAACCAATTACAATCCAACTAATAATGCTCATATCTCGAGACTACTTCCGTTATGGCGCATATAAAAGTCGGGTATGCAACCATGTGTCCCTGGTAAGAGCTGTCGTTGAGCCAGCTGCTCTAATCGCTAACAACATCTGGTTTCGCAACTCGAGTCAATCGGTGATATTGTTCTTACTCGCTTACGTCCGCTCACTAGTGGATGTAACTCACCAGGTCCGGGTGGCGGAATAGGTAGACGCGCTAGCTTGAGGTGCTAGTGCCCGATTTAGGGCATGGAGGTTCAAGTCCTCTCTCGGACACCAATCAAAACCCTAGTAAACCCGTTCTACTAGGGGTTTTACATTGCCCAATCTGTTGACATATTGTCCAAGATGTCCATATTTGCTACATTTGGGGGCACGTTCTGGGCACGAAATCCGAAGAAAATTGGCCGCTTAACCTCAAATTCGTAAATCTTCATTAATTTCCTTCTAAAACCTCTTCTGCTTTCGTTCCTAGCATGAAAGTGCGCTTAGCTCACCTATCAATTTTATAGAGCTCCCCGGGATCCAGAAGGCGCGCTAAGCGGACAGATAACGGAAGCTATCTTCCGCTTACGAATTGGGTGAATTAATAATATGTGCAGCACGCTACAACTGTTTTTTATTTAACCTGCCAGCTTGTTTCCCAGAAAGGGCGCCATGAGATTTTTTGAGATCACCTGTTCGGGTTGCAAACACCTTGACTATCAAAAAATGTGCGAGGGCTTGGTGGTAGAGGACGTCTACATCGACTACCTCTCCGAAGATTTTAGGACGGGCGCAACCTTAGGGGCAGTGACCAAAAATAATTCTCTGGAAATCGGTGCCCTTAAGGTTTTGCTTAAAACCCAATTTCTTGCAGAAACCCACAAATATCAACCAAACGCAGAATTTGAAATATTCGATTGTAATCTCGAAATCAAGATCGAGGAAGTCACCTATCAACGGCTAGCTACCATTTGCCACCGAGGTACTGGACGACTGCTACGCAGAGCCAACTTACAAGAATTGTGGGAACTGCACTATCTAGGAAATTTTTTATCAAATCCTCTAACCAGCAGACTTATCTCCGCCGACACCGATCTAACCAGCCTGCAACACCAGGCGGACACCAGCTCTTACGACTGTAGCCTCGGAGCTGAACTCGAAAGAATCAGGCAAGCACCACCAAATCAATGCCATTAAGCATTCCTCGCAGTTTCGCAAACAACTGACCGGATCCCACGCAGATCTTTTTTAGGGGATGAACTACTTATCTGCATCCCTAAAAATAGGAAAAGCTGCCGTCTAGGCACTGTTGCAAGTAAAATAGAAACCGTCTGGTGCGTTTTGTTCATTTTCTAAGTTGCGGGGGAGAAGCGTAATGTCTGCGAAACTGCGTATAGCGCCCCCTCTTTATGAGTGGGCTTTGGCGCGTAGCAGGAAAACTGTCACTGACCTCGAGAAAAATTTTCCGAAGTTACCTGAATGGATATCTGGCGTTAGTGCTCCTTCTTTCACGGATGCAAAAAAAATTGCTGCCAAAACTAATACGCCTTTCGCATTTCTTTTTCTTGATACTCCTCCCGAAGAAGATCTACCTCTAGCCGACATGCGGACGCTTAAAGACTCTGTGATTTGCCAGCCTTCCGGGGATCTGCTCGACACTATTTACAATGCGCAGCGCACCCAGGATTGGTATCGCGACTACGCCCTAAGTAATGAGGCAGAAAAACTGTCTTTCGTAGGTTCCGTAGGCGTGAATAATAACGTGAGCGAAGTAGCAGCTGAAATCAGTGATCTCCTTGACTTTGGGTTTGATTCTCGAAAACGAATTGGCAATATGTCCAGTTTGTATCGCCACTTGGTCGACAAGATCGAAGAACTCGGAATCCTGGTGCTTACTAACGGTGTGGTAGGAAACAATACTCATAGAAAACTGAGAGTCGAAGAGTTTCGGGGTTTTTCTTTAAGTGATGAAATTGCGCCTCTTATTTTTGTCAATGGAGCCGACGGTTATTCTGCGAGAATCTTTACCCTATTACATGAACTAGGGCATATCTGGCTTGGCCATAGTGCGTTGTCCGATGCGGATTTATCTCTCAACGATTCTAATAGCGCAAAATCTGAGGAACGCTGGTGCAATCAACTCGCGGGAGAGATCCTACTTCCTAAGGATGTTCTTGAGGGTATGCGCGCTACCAAGGTTACCGAAGAATCTGTTACTAAACTTGCGCGCGAAGCTGGCTGCAGCGTCTTGGTGGCGCTACACAGCCTTTTTGATGCCGACTTTCTTAGCTGGAGTCAGTATCAGGATCTATATGGCGGGGAGCTGAGCGCGATAGCCGAAAGAGAAAGCAAAGGGAAGCAAACCGGGGGCGGAGATTTTTATAAAACTCTGCCTCTGCGCAACTCTCCTACTTTTACCCGCGCTGTGATTGTCTCTACTTTGGAAGGGACTACTCTTTATCGGGATGCCTTTCGGATGCTGGGCACAAAAAAGCCTCAAACTTTCCGTAACCTGGCTGAAAAGCTGGCGGTGGGTTAAATGTATGTGCTGGATAGTAATGTTTTTATCGAAGCCAAAAACCGGTATTACGGATTCGATATCGCTCCGGGATTTTGGGAATGGCTGGAGCATAGCTACGCGACCGGAAAAATCTGCAGTTTTAAACCGGTTTATGATGAATTAACTACCGGGGATGACGAACTTGCAAATTGGGTAAATCTGAAGTCGCATAAAGGTATTTTCACTGCTATCGATGGTGATCAAGCTACCTCTGACTTTGTTAGGCAAATTTTAACTTGGCTAAAAAGTGAAAATTATGATTCTTCAGCGATGAGGGATTTTGCAGAAATAGCAGATTCATTTTTAATCGCCTTCGCTGCAGCCCACGGGTATACGGTAGTAACTCATGAGCGCCCAGCACCTAACTCCAGAAATAAAATAAAAATTCCTGACGTGTGTAAAGCGTTTGGCGTAAAATACTGCGACACCTTTACTATGTTCCGTTCGACCGGCGCTCAGCTGGTGCTTAGATAGTTTTCGCGAGGGAGATTATCGCGACCTGAAAAAAAGTAGCTGAACGTTTCCAGCAAATAGATCGCAGCCCCAATGCGTTTGGACCAAGAAATTTATGACCTCTTTCCTCTCGTAATCGCTCGGTCTGGTAGCGCTAGGAAACAATATTTTCGGCTTTTCCCGTTTACTCATTTGAGTAAACGGGAATCCAGAGGGAGGCTTTATTGCAGTTTTTGGTTCATCTTTTTGACTTCGGTGCGAGCCACTAGCCAATTGAACAACCAAATCAGCAGATAGATAAGCACTATTGCGAGAATCACCCCGAGCATATCGAAGCTAGATCCCCACCATTTAAGGTAGCTGCCAGCTACAATCCCGCAGATGAGGATGATCCCGAAATGCAGGGCGGTATTGAGGATAAGCGGGCGGGTTTCGTTACGGTAAAGCAACCCCGCGAAGCTGCTAATGATGCCGTAGGCTGCATAAATAAGCCGCTCAATTAGTACTGCCACGTTTTCGTTTCCAAAAGTATTTAAGAATTCTGGAACTCCCGGGCAATAGCTAGAAGAGTGAAGAGAAGAAAAAATAAGTTCAATACTGGTGCCGATAGTGATCCCAATGCAAGCCCCTACCAGGGTGAGAGCAACTATTTTTTTAGTTTTCATGGTTTTTATCCTTTGTGTGATTTAGAGGTTTTCTGCGGGGATTAGATTCCGAGTTTGGATTTGAAAGCTGGCAGTTGCCGGCGGGAGACGTAATAGCGAGAGCCATCTTTTAGCTGCACACTAATCGTTCCCGAGAAAGAAAGATCAAATGTCTTGATCGCGGCAATATTGACAATCTCCGATTGTGAAATACGTACAAAATCGCCTGCAGGTAGAGATTCTTCGAGTTCATACATGCGGGCTTTAATTCGCCAATCACCCTTACTGGTGTGGGCAAACACCGCTTTCTTTTTAGTAAAGAACGCGAGTATCGAGCGCACTTCCAACACCGTGGCATCATTGCCGCTTGTCCCGATGAGGCGGCGAAGCGGACGTTCAACTGCGGGGGAGGAGGAGCTATCTAGGCTACCGGAGGCGAGCCTTTGGATCGCTTGCACCTCAGCATCGACCTCCCGCGCCGTTACCGTTACGATAGTTTCGGTTACGGTGGGATCAATCGTGAGCGTGAATTTCATTCCGTTCCGACTCCTTTCCTCTCGCACTTATCGGCAATATTGCGCAAACCAGGACGTTTGCGTATCTGCTACTTACAGTTAAAAGCCTCGTTGCAGGCAGTACAAGTAATCTGAATTAAGCGGTATAAAATCCGCGCCAAGCGGGCGGATTTCGAGGCTCCCGCCCGCCCTCTGAACTGTCTCAGGTTTTGTTCCGTTTGAGTAGATGGGGAAATCTGGATTATGCCTGAGAGATTTGATCATGATGCGAAGGTTTGTGTGGTTCGTCTTTTTGAGGGTCGGGTTTTTGCGGGGAATTTGTCCTTGTAGAAAGCGTGTCAGGTGTTTGTGCTAAGGCTTGGTGTTTCCTGGCATGCTGCTCGCCAGTGGGTGCAGCGCTGTCGTCGTGAGGGTCGTGTTCACCGTTTAGAGGAGGACGTGATTGTTGAGAATGCTAGGTTGCGGCGTGAGAATCAGCGGCTGCGTGATACGAACGAGGTGCTCAAAGCGGCGTCGGCTTTTTTCGCGTCAGAACTTGGCTCGCAACGTCGGAATTGATCGCTTTCATTGGCCGGTATAGGGATCGTTTTTTGGTCTGTGTTCATTTGCGTGACGTTGAATGCTCATCGTGAGGGTGGTTTCATTACCTTTCGTGGTTATCGGCAATCCAAATCTTGTGGGGTAAGTGCTCGCGCTTTGTGTGATGTGGTTGTTATTGAGCGGATCAAACAGGTGCACCGTGATAATTACAGCGTTTATAGGATACGCAAGATGTGGCATGCTCTTCGACGTGAGGGTATCAGTATTGGTCGTGAGTAAACATCTCGATTGATGCGTATAGCAGGTGTGAGAGGGAAGGTGAAGGGCAAATGCCCGATAACTACCCGGAAAGCAAGTAGGGAAGACCCGTCCTGGTTTGGTAAAGCGTGACTTTAGAGCGCCTGCCCTGAATCGTTTGTGGGTAGCAGATATTACCTATGTTTGCACAGTCAAGGATTTGTGTATGCAGCGTTCGTAACTGACGTGTTTTCCTGCAAGATTCTTGGTTGGGCGCTATCGGAGTGGGTGTCATGGTGGAACGAACACCGCCTCCACCAAGCGTTAGGCTACGGCACACCCCGAGAAATCGAAACCGAATATTGGGGAAAACACAAACACCAAGTAATAATAGAAAACAAGGCAAACGCCTAGGAACAAAACCCAGGACAGTTCACCTTTCGGACACCAATAAACATGCGTCTGACTAAGGGTTTTGCAAATCCTGGTTTTTGCGGGGGAGAATAACCGCCTCTTTCTTCTCCGCTGGGTCTCGTTGACGAAAATATTGGCTGACCACACAGATGCCTCATAAAAAGGGTCGTCTACCCCTTAACGGCTGCTGGTTCGCGCAATTGATTTGGGCCGCCGGTGATGTCGTCCAAGGCTGAGATAATGGGATCTGGAAGACTCTCGTCCTCGGTATCTAATAATTCGTGCAGCTGGTCTACAGTGCGCGCGCCCAGCAAAGGAGCCGTAACTGAGGGGGCGTCTCTAACCCATAGTAAAGCCACCTGCGCTGGAGTGAGATTGAGACCCTGACCAGCCCTAATGATGGCGTCAACCACCGAGCGGGAACGCTTATCCAGATATGGTTCGACGAACCAAGACAAATTATCGTGGCCGCCTCTGGAGTCTCTAGGAATAGCGTGGGCATATTTACCTGTTAGCACTCCGCGACCCAGCGGTGACCAGGGGAAAAAACCCATGTCGTGATATTCCAAGGCTGGTAGAACCTCAATCTCAGCCCTTCTGGCCAATAACGAATACTCCACTTGCGCACTGACCAGTCGTGTTCTGCCTGGCAAAGCCTTTTGCCAGGCCGCAGCAGTACCTAACTGCCAACCAATGAAATTGCAGACCCCACCATACCAAGCCATCCCAGAGCTGACGGCATGGTCAATTGCCGCCAAAGTTTCGTCGAGAGGGGAATCGCCCCAGGCATGAATCTGCCAAATATCGACGTGGTCAGTTCCTAAACGTTTCAGGGAGCCAGACAAATCCTCTAGCAAGGCTCGACGAGATGTGTTTATCGTCTGCGTGCTCCCGTGGGTGCCGAAGCCAGCTTTTGTTGCGATGACTAGGTCATCTCTATTAAATCTGTGAGTTATCAGCTTGCCGACAATCTTCTCCGCCAACCCGCCACCATAAACGGGAGCGGTGTCAATCAGGTTGCCACCAGCCTCAACAAAGGTACTGACCAGTTTTTCTGCCACCTCAGGACGGACGTCCGAGCCCCAAGTCATCGTGCCTAAGCCAAGCTGACTAACCGTCAGCCCGCTGGCGCCAACCTGTCGAGATTTCATCGTCCTAAACAACCGCCCGTCGCAGCGGTCGGGTCAAGCACGCCTATTAACAGCAGCACTGCCAACAAAACGGCCAATCCAATACGGTAATAGACGAAAGCGGTGAAGGTATGGGTGGAGATAAACCGCAA
Organism: Vaginimicrobium propionicum; assembly: GCF_900155645.1. Classification (GTDB taxonomy): domain Bacteria; phylum Actinomycetota; class Actinomycetes; order Propionibacteriales; family Propionibacteriaceae; genus Vaginimicrobium; species Vaginimicrobium propionicum. The sequence continues at coordinate 995,778 of NZ_LT706985.1, read as the reverse complement.
CAGCCAAGCAATCACCGCATAGCCGATAATAAAAGCGATGATGGTAGCCAAGATAGTTGGTCCCCAATTGACGCAGGAATCCTCGCCAATGTCCTTGAGTTTATATAGCCCGGACGCAAAAACCGCTGGAATGGCCAGCAGGAAAGAATATCGGGTGGCTGCTGAGCGAGTATAGCCAAGGAATAGCCCGCCAGAGATGGTCCCACCAGAGCGTGATACCCCAGGAATTAGTGCAGTAGCCTGGCAAAACCCGTAGATAAGACCATCTTTGAGATTCAAATCAACCAACTTTTTGGTTTGATGTTTGACTGCAAACCGATCAGCTAGCCCAAGTATCAAACCGACCCCGGCCAACATAGAAACGGTTATCCAAAGGTTGCGGAGATGGGTATCAATAGCGTCTTGGAATATTAGACCGAGCAGTCCAATGGGAATAGAACCTAAAATGACGTACCAACCCATTCTGGCGTCTGGATCAGACTTATCAACCTTGCCGACTAACGAAAATGCCCAATTTTTAATGATCCGAACGATGTCTTTGAAAAAGAACACAACCACCGCAGATTCGGTACCCAACTGAGTGACCGCGGTGAATGCTGCACCCGGATCGCGCCCGTCCATTAATAGTTGACCAGCGATTAACTGGTGGGCGCTCGAACTAATCGGCAGAAACTCCGTCAAACCTTGGACGATGCCGAGCATGATTGCTTCTAGCCAGTTCATTCGTCTCCTAAAAATCTATAACTGGCGGCAAGCCTACCCGCAGTATCGCCAATTCAGCCACGTAGCATGGGCAACGCTCGTAGGCTAAACACATGACGTCTCCGGTTTGGCTTCAGCGACACAGGTATATCAAACCTGACCGTTTCGTCGCCGGATTGGTTGGTGAATTTGGCCACCGAGTTTATTACGTTCAAGCCAGAGAAGGTTCCCGCGTATCCAATGTGGTATGCGCGCCAATGCAGTTGGCTTGCCTAGGCGATCATATTGATTCCGTGTTAAATCAGCTCGCCCAAGGTCATTCGGATGCGCTAATCCCGCCCTCGCGCGATCTGCCCAACGACTATCGTCCCCTTGACGTTCCTTTAGAGGGGGATTTTCGGGCAGGCACTATGGCAATAAGTTGGCAACCATCCAATGATTATCTGCAAGTAGAGCTGTTCGAATACGGACATTTTGAGGACGCTAGCCAAGGTGAAGCTGCCGTATTGCAGGTAGACCTAACACCCGATCAAGCTAGAGATTTCGTTGCTAGAGCGCGCAAAATCGTAAAATTAGCAACCCCAGTGTGCCCCTTCTGTGAGCAGCCGCTGCATGCTGGTGGGCATGTGTGTCCCAGTGCCAATGGTTATCGACGTCCAGATTTAGGTTAACGTCGGCTCGTGTAGCGTAGAAGTATGCGTTCCTGGAAAGCACCCGCAATACCCACACTCAAGCCAGATTTCGCCAGGGTGAAAGTTTTTGATACTAAATATCGTGAAGTGATTCCCGTCGGCCCGGCGACTGGCCAGGCCGGTCTATATGTGTGCGGCATAACGCCCTATGACGCTACACATTTGGGTCACGCATTTACTTATTTAACTTTCGATATTCTTAACCGCGCTTGGCGAGACGCTGGGCTGAGCGTCAAGTACATTCAAAACGTTACTGACGTAGATGACCCATTGTTAGAGCGTGCCGAACAAACTAACGTCGATTGGCGAGAATTAGCCCGCGACCAAATCGATCTTTTTCGTTCCGATATGGAAGCTCTTAGGGTGCTCCCTCCAGATGAATACGTGCCAGCTACCGCGGTAATACCCGAGGTGGTAGACATGGTCACTGAACTACGCGCTGACGGTTGGATCTATCAGATTGATGACGCGAAATACCCTGATTGGTATTTCAGATCCAGCAAAATTGACGGTTTCGGGCAGGTTGGCAACCTGGACAAAGATTCAATGATCGCAAGTTTTGCTGAGCACGGTGGCGACCCTGAACGCTTAGAAAAAAAAGACCCACTAGACGCACTCGTTTGGCGTTTGGCTAGACCAGGCGAGCCAGCTTGGGATAGCGCGTTAGGTAAGGGACGCCCGGGGTGGCATATAGAATGCACTGCAACAGCGCTAAACCGTTTAGGATTCAACTTCTCGGTTCAAGGCGGGGGACGTGATTTAGTGTTCCCGCATCATGAAATGTGTAATGCGCAGTCGCTTGGTTTAGGACATGCATTCGCCCAAGCCTATGTGCACGTCGGCATGGTGGGGTTAGACGGCGAAAAAATGAGTAAAACAAAAGGCAACCTTGAAATGGTCTCAAGGTTAATGGCTCGCGGCCACAACCCGATGGTGATTCGTCTCGCCTTGTTGAATCATCCGTTCGACCAGGATTGGGAATGGTCACTCCACGATCTAGAGCAAGCTCAAAGACGTATGGATGCTTGGCGGGCAGCATTTGCTGCTAGATCTGGCGCCCCGGCGGATCCAGTGATTAGCCAGCTTCGGCGAGCCGTCCGAAACAATTTGAACACTCCGCAAGCAATGCGAGTCGTTGATGATTGGACGGCAAGCACTCTTGCCGATGATGGCTCTGACAGTCAAGCCCCTAGCCAAATCGCTGATGCAGTTGACGCAATCTTGGGGGTTCGGTTCAGCTAGCCGCTGGAGAGTCAGACGAATCGGCGCGGCTAGGTGTGTTCGATGAGTCAGGAAGATTGTGAGTAGGCGGTCGCTCAATGCCTGCGACCCGATATACCTCATCCTCGTCCAAGGTCTCTTTAGCCAATAATGCGTCAGCAATAGCGTCCAGTTGACTACGGTGTTCCCTGAGTAACTGGACGGCTTGGGCTTGGCATTCAGCGATTATGCGGCGCACCTCGGCGTCAACAGTTTCCAAAGTTAGCTCCGAAATGCCGATAGACCTGGGATCCGCATCGTCTAACAGGACGGTCATTGGGCCAACCTTCTTAGACATTCCCCACTTGCCGACCATCTGCCTAGCGATAGCGGTGGCTTGCCGCAAGTCAGATTCTGCGCCAGTGGTAACGACCCCGAACACAGCATCTTCGGCTGCCATACCACCCAACGCTCCGATAATTCGCCCGCGCAAATATTCTTCGTCATAGCCGTAGCGGTCAGTATCTGGCGTTGACAAGGTGACACCTAGAGCCTGCCCACGCGGAATAATTGATACCTTACGAACAGGGTCAGCGCCTTTTCTCAGCATCCCCAAAAGTGCGTGCCCACCTTCGTGGAAAGCAGTGCGGCGGCGCTCATCTTCTGGGATGACGACTGAGCGTTCTACACCCAATTGGATTTGCTCCAAGGCGTTCATGAAATCCCGTAAGTAAACCAAACTGTCGCTGCGGCGAGCTGCCAAAATGGCTGCCTCGTTGGCCAGGTTAGCTAAATCAGCGCCGGTAGCGCCTGGTGTGGTGGCAGCAATCTGTTGGAGATCCACGTCAGCAGCTAAGGGGATATCGCGGGTATGGACTTTCAAAATTTGGGCGCGCCCATTCTGGTCGGGAGCGCTTACTGTGATGACTCGATCAAATCGTCCAGGACGGGTTAGGGCAGGGTCAAGCACGTCAGAGCGGTTTGTGGCGGCCATGACGATTACCCCCTCAGTGCCGTCGAAACCATCCATCTCGGTAAGAATCTGGTTTAGCGTTTGTTCCCGCTCATCGTTGCCGCCGGAAACCCTTGCAGAGCCACGTGAGCGGCCAATAGCGTCTATCTCATCGATGAAAATGATTGCCGGAGCGACTTTTCTAGCCTCATCAAATAGCTGTCGTACTCGTTGGGCACCAACGCCGACAATCATCTCGATGAATTCGCTGGCGGAGGCGCTGAAGAATGGAACATCTGCTTCGCCGGCTGTTGCCCTGGCCAGCAGCGTCTTGCCAGTGCCAGGAGCCCCCTCTAGAAGCACGCCCTTAGGGGCTCGGGCGCCAACTTTGGCATACTTGTTCGGATCTTTTAGAAAGTCAACAATTTGGTTAACCTGTTCCTCGACCTCATCGATACCAGCAACATCAGAAAAATTGACTCTTACTTTCGATTGTTCAACTGGTTTAACTTCTCGTCCCATCCCGAAGGGTCCGCCAGCTTTGGACGCCCGCTTGAACAGCCATACGGCCAGACCAATGAGTAGACCCCACATGAGGATGGTTGATAACAGGTTGATCCACGGGCCACGCTCATCAATGACGGGAGTAGCGCGTACCTCAGCGCCGGTCTTATCTAGATCATTCAGCAAGTCATCTGCTGCGAAGGTAGGCCTTTCAGTGGAGAACTTGGTGTAATCTTTACCGGTTGGTTTTTCTTCGCCCTCAGCAGGTGGCAGAGTGGCAGCCTTTTTCAGTTCACCCTGGATGGTGTCGCCTTTGGCGTATATCTGCTTGACATTGCCATCAGCGACTTGGGAAATAAATTCTGTATAAGCAATTGTCGGGGGAGCGTTGCGGGCGTCTTGCCAACTCAAAACTCCCCAAATAACTGCGAATAGTGCAGCGGCGGCTACCCAAAACACCCAGCGTTTAGGTTTTTTAGCTCTACCTTCGCCCTGGTTCGGTAGACCTTCAGTGCGCCAGGGGCGCGGTGAATTAAGCGGCTCCTTACCGTTTGGACGGTTACTTTGCAGCCGTTCGTCGCTGGTTGCGCGCTCTGGTGTGCGGCGGCTTTCCTGCCACCGACGGGTGCGCTGGTCACTCATCAAGGTCCTCCTAAGATGCTTCGTCTATCTTAGGAGGTGGCGGGGACAGTTTCGAGTTGTGTTTCGTGCACTAGGATTCTGGGCGTGAGTAAGTCTTTTGAGCAGTTATTTGCAGAGTTAACCCGAATTGCGGAAGTTCGCCCAGCCGGTTCGGGCACTGTCCAGCGTCTAGATGCCGGAGTTCACGCTATCGGCAAGAAGATTGTCGAAGAAGCCGCCGAAGTGTGGATGGCTAGCGAATACGAGGGTAACGCTGCTGCTGCAGAAGAGATCAGCCAGTTGCTTTACCACCTGCAAACGATGATGATTAAGCTCGGGCTGAGCCTGGACGACGTCTACAAATATCTATAACTTGAGGCAACAATGAGTGATCGAGTGCTAAAAATTGCCGTCCCAAATAAGGGCGCGTTGGCTGAAAGTGCTGCCAGACTATTTCGCGAAGCCGGCTACCCGCAGCGTGCTGATGCCAAAGAATTAGTGCGCCGTGACCCCGAAAACGGCGTTGATTTCTACTATCTACGTCCGCGTGATATCGCAGTCTACGTTGGTGAAGGCACCTTAGATCTAGGAATCACTGGCCGCGACATGTTAATCGATTCTGGTGCAGAAGCCAGCGAAATTATGCAGCTGGGGTTTGGTCGTTCTCGTTTCCACTTCGCTGCCCCTAACCAAAACTGGACTCTGGAAGATCTGCAGAATAAACGCATTGCTACCAGCTATCCTGGCCTACTTGGTAAATATTTGGACAAGCAGTCGGTAACCGCCAGGCTCATTCACCTAGATGGAGCCGTTGAAAGTTCAATCCAATTAGGGGTTGCCGATGCTATTGCTGACGTCGTGGAAACTGGCACAACCTTGCGCAAGGCTGGGTTGCATATTTTTGGCGACCCGATTCTTGAATCAGAAGCGGTGTTGATAGCTAGAGACGAGAACCGTCGCGATGGGGATGCGGTCTATGATCACCTGTTGCAAAGAATCTCTGGCGTCCTTGTGGCAAGGGATTACGCTCTCCTCGACTATGATATCCCAGACGACTTGCTAGAGGCGGCAACACGATTAACCCCAGGTCTGGAAGCGCCTACAGTGTCTCCGCTATCGAAACCAGGATGGGTTGCGGTGCGTTCCATGGTGCCTTCGAAATCGGCTCAAAGATTGATGGACGATTTATATGATTTGGGTGCTAGAGCCATTCTGGTTACTGATTTGCGAGCATGCCGACTCTAAGTTGACACTTTGTGTTGCTAACTACTGAGTTTTGGGAGTTAGACAGTGATTCTGGTAACCTAGCCAGGCCGATTGATTGAATCGACCATCTCAAAGTGAGGGCCTACCTCCACCTGAGCAGCTTTCGGGTTGTCGGGTCAGTGAGCGTGATTTTCGCGCATTGCTCAGGCCTTCGCATTTGCGAGGGTCTTTTTAGTTACTCAGCACAGACTGAAAAACATTGGACGCCAAAACATTTAAGGTACGCCTAGGGCGAGCCTGAGTGAAGGAGAAAACATCAGCAGCGAATTCCGGATTAACGAGCGGATCAGGGTACCAGAGGTTCGCTTAGTAGGGCCCAACGGTGAGCAAGCAGGTATCGTTCGCGTTGAGCAGGCATTGACCTTGGCAGATGAGGCAGGTCTTGATCTTGTCGAGGTCGCTCCTGACGCGCGTCCGCCGGTCTGCAAGCTCATGGACTACGGCAAATTCAAGTATGAGAATGCCCAAAAGGCTCGTGAGTCGCGCCGTAACCAGTCCAATAGCATCGTCAAAGAGATGAAGCTTCGTCCAAAGATTGACGAGCATGACTACAACACCAAGAAAGGCCATGTTGTTCGCTTCCTAAAAGGCGGAGACAAGGTCAAAATAACCATCATGTTCCGTGGGCGCGAGCAATCCCGTCCAGAATTGGGAACCCAACTGCTAACCAGATTGGCTGAAGAAGTGACCGAATTCGGTATTGTCGAGTCAGCCCCGAGGCAGGAGGGCCGCAATATGCATATGGTGTTGGCTCCCACCCGGAAAAAGAGCGAGGCTCGACGTCAAAGCTCTGCGGAACGCAACCGCAAGGCGGAAGAACGTCGCGCTGCTGCCGAGGCCGATAAACGTTATGAGGCTGCTCAGCGTGCTAAAGCTGCTGGTCAGTCTAAGAAGAAGCGCGGTCCGGCAGACAATATGGATCCAGACATAGATCTGTAGAGCGATCAACTCCGGCTTGAAAGGCTGGATTAATAGATAAGGAGCGGCTCAAATGCCGAAGATGAAGACGCACTCGGGTGCTAAGAAACGGTTCAAGGTGAGTGGCACCGGCAAGCTAATGCATAAGCGAGCTGGCAAAGCCCACTTGAATGAGCACAAGCCGAGCACTAGAACCCGCCGACTCAGTGTTGACGCCCCGTTGCATGGCGCTGGCGACCAAAAGAAGGTCAAGCGTCTGCTTGGCAGCTATAAGCCAAAGTCAAAACGCGGTTAACTAGGAATTTTAAGGAGTAGATATGGCACGCGTTAAGCGCGCAGTTAATGCGAAGAAGAAGCGTCGTGAGGTCCTAGAAGCCGCGTCCGGTTACCGTGGCCAGCGCTCTAGGCTCTATCGCAAGGCCAAGGAGCAGTTGCTGCACTCAGCTACCTATGCCTACCGAGATCGTCGCGCTAAGAAAGGCGATTTCCGCAGCTTGTGGATTCAGCGGATCAACGCTGCATGTCGCAGCAACGGTATGACCTACAATCGATTCATTTGTGGCCTACGTAATGCTGGCATCGAAGTTGACCGCAAGATTCTAGCTGAGCTGGCAGTCAGCGATCCCAAGGCTTTCGCGAGCTTGGTTGACGCTGCTAAGAACGCCCAACCGGAAACCATCTAAAACATCTTGCATAGCTTAACCGAACCGAGCGTATCGAGACTATCTAAGACTCGTCTGCGCTCGGTTCGTGCGTTACTGCGGCGTAAGGCTCGTTTAGAACAAGGGTTATTTCTAGCCGAAGGTAAACAGGCCGTTCTAGAGGCTGTAAATTATGGCTTCGCTAAAACTCTTATCGTCGGGGAGTCCAGCAGTTTAGTGGCTGATCTAGCTGGGGGAGACGTTGAAATTTTGGTTGCCAATCATCGTGAAATATCCCAACTGGCTACCACCTCAACACCTCAAGACATTATTGCAGTGTGTAAGAGCCCGGCTGTCGACCTTGAAGACTTAACTACTTCCCCAAAGCTAGTGGCAATCTGCGCTCAGGTGCGCGACCCAGGTAATGCTGGCACGGTGATCCGTTGCGCAGACGCTTTCGGGGCAGACGCGGTGATTTTAACCACCGACTCCGTTGAATTGACTAACCCGAAAACTGTTCGCGCCAGTGTGGGCACCATTTTTCATGTCCCAACCGTCACGAACGTCAATTTCAGCGATGCTGCGAAATGGGCTGCTGCCAGTGGTTTACAACTGTTGGCCTCAGATGCGGGTGGGACGAGTTTGGGTGAATTAGGTTCGCAACTAGAAAACCCAACTGCTTGGGTCTTCGGAAATGAAGCTTGGGGATATGACAAAGCTGTCATAAATGCTTGTCACAAGGTTGTTTCTGTCCCAATGTGGGGTAAAGCAGAAAGCTTGAATTTATCTACCGCAGCCGCTGTGTGCCTCTATGCCACCGCCAGCGTCCAACACGCCAGAACGCTCGGACGCAGTCACTAGGTGCGGCTAGGCTCTGATAAGGTGCAGATATGTCTGTGATCTTCAAGCGGTTTACTGTGCAGGTCTAGGCCTGCTGTCTGCTTAATCTGGAAGATTCTGATCGAAAAGGAGCGCCCATGTCTGGGCAAGACGAAAAGCGCGCTGAGTTCCCAAAATCTGAAGCATCAACTCGAAACTCGCAGCCTGTTGGCTCACCTTTAGATGCCGATTTTGTGGCAGATTGCGTTACTAAAGCATTGGCTGCTATAGAAGCGGCGAATACTAGCGAAAAGCTCAAACAAGCTCGAAATGACCATGCTGGTGACAAATCGCCGCTTGGTATGGCCAATCGAGGAATTGGAAAGCTCGAGCCTGGCCAGCGCAAAGCAGCCGGTAAGCTGATTGGACAAGCCAGGGCAGCGGTCAATCAAGCCCTGACTAGAGCTACAGAAAAAGTTAAGGCCGCTGAATTGGAAGCCAAGCTGGCTGAAGAAAAAGTCGACCTCACCCTGCCGGTTTCTCAGCATCCTGTCGGGGCGATCCATCCAATCACCGCATTGATTGACTCTATGTGTGACGTGTTTTTGGCGATGGGTTGGGAAGTCGTAGAAGGCCCAGAGTTTGAAGCCGAATGGTTGAACTTTGATTCACTAAATATTGGACCTGACCATCCGGCACGTGGTTTGACAGACACCTTATTTGTTGATCCGTTGGAAAATCATTTGCTGATGCGTACCCAAACTTCGCCGGTTCAGATGCGCACTATGCTCACTCGCGATGTGCCGTTATATATCGTTTCGCCGGGAAAGGTTTACCGGGCAGACGAGTATGACGCCACGCATCTACCGGTATTCCATCAGCTTGAAGGACTAGCCATTGACAAAGACATCACTCTTGCTGATTTGAAGGGCACCCTCGATCACCTAGCTCAAGCGATGTTTGGGGATATTAAAACCAGGCTTCGTCCGCACTATTTCCCGTTTACTGAACCTAGTGCGGAAATGGATCTAGAATGTTTCGTCTGCCGTGGGGAATCGGTATCAAACCCCGATAAGCCGTGTAGGACGTGCAAGTCTGAGGGCTGGATTGAGTGGGGTGGCTGTGGAGTAGTGAATCCGCGCGTACTAGAGACTGCTGGTATTGACCCAGACGTTTATTCAGGTTTCGCCTTCGGTATGGGTATAGATCGCACAGTTATGTTTCGTAATAATGCCCCCGACCTTCGTGATTTTGTTGAGGGAGACATTCGCTTCTCGCGTTCCCTGCTTGGAGGTGCTCGATGAGAGTTTCAATAAATTGGTTGCGTTCTCTGGTAGACGTTGGGGCAGACGTAACTACCGTCGAGATTGCTCAGGCCTTAACCCGAATGGGCTTGCAGGTTGAACGTATCGAAACATTCGGCGAAGTCAGCGGCCCAATCGTAGTTGGACGGGTGCTGGAGTTTGAAGAAAATGAGCAAAAGAATGGCAAACTGATTCGTTGGTGTCAGGTTGACGTTGGTGAAGAAAAACCACGCGGCATTATCTGTGGGGCGCACAATTTCGCTCCTGGCGATCTGGTGGTGGTTGCTCTGCCTGGAGCTGTGCTGCCAGGTGATTTCCAAATCAGCGCGCGTAAAACTTATGGCCACATTTCTGATGGCATGATTTGTGCCGCTGACGAGTTAGGCATTGGAGAAGACCATAGCGGTATCATCGTGCTGCCCGCAGACATTGACGCAGCTACCGGCGACAAGGCCATGCCGATTCTAGGTGCCCCTGATGAGGTGCTAGAAATTGATGTCACTCCGGATCTGGGTTGTTATGCGTTGTCGATGCGGGGTATGGCTCGAGAAGTTGCCCAATCATTCGGCTTGAATTTCGATGACCCATATGCGACAAAGTTGCCTGAACCTTGTGATAGCGGCCAAGCTGTCGAACTAGCTACTAAGGGTTGTACGTCTTTTGTTGCGTTGACTGTAGAAAATCTGAATCCTAAAGCCCCAAGCCCACTGTGGATGAAGGCTAGGTTGGCTGCCGCTGGAATGCGTTCTATCAGCTTGGCTGTTGACGTCACTAATTATGTGATGTTGGAATCCGGCCAGCCGCTACATGCCTATGACGGTGATCGCTTATCGGGTGCCATCACGGTGCGCCAAGCCCATCAAGGTGAGACGCTAGTTACCCTGGACAACGTCAAACGTGAGCTTACCGAAGAAGACATTCTGATTACTGACGATTCTGGACCAATTGGTTTGGCCGGTGTAATGGGTGGACTAACCACCGAAATTGAGTTGGGCACCACGAATATCGTTTTAGAAGGCGCCCATTTCGATCCCGTATTAATTGGTCGCACTTTCCGGCGTCACAAACTGCCCAGTGAAGCATCAACTCGCTTTGCCAGGACGGTTGACCCACAACTTGGGTTTGCGGCCGTGCTTAGAGCTGGCGAATTATTAGCCCAATACGGTGGTGCAACTATCACCGATAAACTGACCGTTGTTGGTTCAGCTTACGAAATGCCTCAGCAAACAATGTCTGCTGAGTTGCCGGCCAAAATTCTTGGAACGCCAGTTGAAGCGGACGAAGTCGTGCAGATTTTGCGTACTGCAGGCGTTCATGTTGAGGGTCATGATGAGCTCACCTTAACTCCGCCTAGCTGGCGAGCCGACCTAGTAGATCGCTATGACTATGTAGAAGAGGTCGGGCGCAAAGTCGGTATTGATGATTTGGTAGCCAGAGTTCCACGCGCCAGCGCTGGTCGCGGGCTGTCGAAGAGTCAAAAAGCCAAACGTGCTATAGTCTCTGCAAGCGCAGCGGCTGGTTTCGTCGAAGTGCTGACGCTGCCATTTGTTGGCTACGACGAATTGGACAAATTAGGCTTAGACGCCTCAGACCCGAGACGAGCTAGCGTCCGGCTGGCTAACCCGCTCTCCGACACCCAGCCATATTTGCGAACCACCTTGCTACCTGGCTTGTTTGCTGCTGCAGCTCGTAATGTTTCGCGTAGCCAGAGCGACCTTTCGCTATTTGAGGTGGGTTCAGTGTTCCCTGGCGGAAACACTGCGCCAGCCCCCATGCTGCCGGTCAGACAACGGCCAAGCGCCCAACAAATTCGCGAGCTATTTGATTCGGTGCCGCGTCAGCCTCGTCACTTGGGAGCCGTCTTGACTGGTAACTGGTTGCCAGCTGCCTGGGATCACCCGGCGGTGGCGGCAGACTGGCGACATGCTTTAGCGCTAGCTGAGACGATAGTGGCCACCGTGGGACTGAAATTGACCCGCAAAGCCGGCAAACAGGCTCCGTGGCATCCCGGACGTTGTGCCCAGTTAAACGTGGGCGAGACGGTAATCGGCTACGCCGGTGAATTGCACCCGAACGTGTGCCAAGCCTTCGAATTACCGGCTAGATCTTGCGCTCTAGAAATCGACTTGGACGAGCTCATCGCTCTAGCCCCTGACGGCGGTGAAGTGCAGGCATTGTCACCTTTCCCCTTAACCAAAGAAGACGTCGCTTTGATAGTCGATGAATCAGTGCCAGTGGATACCGTGCAGCAAGCCCTGATTGATGGTGGCGGGCAATGGTTAGAAACAATTCGGTTATTCGATATTTACCGTGGAGATCAAATCGGTGTGGGTAAGAAATCTCTGGCTTTTGCCCTAGGATTCCGTCATCCACAACGCACTTTGAAAGAATCTGAGGCGGTAGCAGCGTTAGCTGACGCCGTTGAGTTGGCTAGCCAACGGTGTGGCGCTGTGCAACGCGGTGTTGATTAAGCCCATTTATGTCGTGCAGAATATAGGAATTTGGTGCAAGCCGACGATTTTCCTGGTGCACTAGAGCCATGAGAAACCCGTACGAAGGCATAGATCCAGGTGCCGAACTTAAGGTAACAAGCGACGACTTCACCGACCAGGGTGTCCTTCCTCTTGAGACAACCGCGTCAAAAGGCGGCAAGAATATCTCGCCGCAACTGGCGTGGTCGCCGGTTCCTGCAGGAACGAAGTCGATTTATATTCACTGCTACGACCCTGACGCCCCCACGCCGTCAGGATATTGGCATTGGTCGCTAGTCAATTTGGATCCAGGGTTGACGCATTTGCCGCGCGGGGCGGCGAAGAATCCGCCCCAAGGCTCAATAACCTTGCGCAATGACGCAGGCCAACAAGAATATATGGGAGCGGCTCCGCCAGCAGGCCACGGGCCACACCGCTATTTCTTCACGGTGTATGCGTTGGACGCTAAACTCCCGGTCAATGCGGAGACCACACCAACTACGGCAGCTTTCATGGCGCGAATGCATACCCTAGCGCGCGGCTCGATAGTTGGTACCTGGGAAAATAAATAAATTACCAGCCTCTAGTTTCTTCACAGTATTCAGCGATACCGGCGATTGCTTCCCGCAGTGTTTCTTCCTCGGGCAGGGCGACTAATCGGAAGTGGTCGGGGGCAGGCCAATTAAAGCCGCGTCCATGCGAAATGAGAATCTTCTTCGATTGGAGCAACCCCAGCGCCCACTCTTCATCGTCTGGAATCGGGTAGTACTCCGGGTCAAGACGTGGGAAAAGATAAAGCGCTCCGGCCGCTGGCACGCAGCTAACGCCAGGAATCTCGTTCAATAGATCGGCGGCTAGAGTGATTTGGTCATAGAAACGTCCGCCCGGAGCAACCAGGCTCTCGATAGACTGTACCCCGCCTAGGCAGGTTTGAATGGCATGCTGGCCAGGGACGTTAGCGCACATGCGCATATTGGCTAGCAGTTGCAACCCTTCCAGTAGTGATTTGGCTTCGTTTAGCGGGCCAGTTGCTACCACCCATCCGGCGCGATAACCGCAAGCTCGATAGGCTTTCGACAGGCCGGAAAAAGTGAAGCACAGTACGTCAGAGCCGCACAATTCAGCGGTATAGACGTGTTGACCGTGGTAGACGATTTTTTCATATATTTCGTCAGCCAAAACAATCAAATTATTTTCGCGAGCGATATCAACAATTTCACCCAGTACGTCCCGGGAATAAACAGCCCCGGTTGGGTTATTCGGGTTGATGATGACGATGGCCTTAGTCTTATTCGTTATTTTCGAGCGAATATCGTCGATATTCGGGTTCCACTCGTTTGATTCGTCACACAAATAATGCACCGCGTTGCCACCAGTTAGGGTGGCTTGGGCCGTCCAAAGTGGGTAGTCGGGGGCAGGAATGAGGATTTCATCGCCGGGATCAACTAAGGCTTGCAGCAACATTGCGATTAACTCCGAGACGCCGTTGCCCAACAGCACCTGTGGGACGTCCACGTCGAGCCCGACGGTTTGGTAGTGGTTAGCGACTGCCGTGCGCGCACTGTAGACGCCGCGAGCGTCCGAATATCCCTCGGACTCATGGATATGGGCTATCACCGAGCGCACCACAGATTCTGGGGTGTCGAAGCCGAAAGTTTTTAGGTTGCCGATATTTAGATGAAGAATGCGCTGGCCTTGCGCCTCCATCTGCTGTGCCGCCACCATATTGCGGCCTCTAACGTCATAGTGAACGCCTTGGAGTCGGTAGGCCTGCTGATATTTCATGTCAATAACCTTAGTAGGGTTTAGCTATGGCAACGACTCGTGACACAATCATTGATTCTGCCATCGCCATTCTTGATGAGTGGGGGCTAGCTGATTTGTCGATGCGGCGGGTAGCGGAGGCGGCTGGTATTCAGGCGGCTTCCATCTATTACCACTTCGCTAATAAGCAAAGCCTGTTGGCTGCAGTATCTGACAGGTTGCTAGTCAACCAAACCGACGCCAGCGATTTGAAGACCTGGGCTGCGGAGCTTAGACGAACATTGTTGGCTCATCGTGACGGTGCTGAAATCGTGTCGGCAACTCTGGCGGTTGAACTCGGCCTGCACACGCCAGTCGAAGATGCAGCAACGATTCTTGAAAAGCAAGGGTTAGCTAAAGGCTGTGAATATTCAGTTGCTAAAGTCTTCGTCCATTTTGTTTTAGGACATGTTTTTCAGGAGCAATCCAGAGCCAGATTAATTGAGCTTGGGGTGTTGAAGTCTAGTTCCGAAGCTCTTGATGGCGAGGGATTTGATGTTGGTCTTCAGATACTAATTGCTGGATGTCGTGAGATGACCATTAGGTGACATTCGTTGCATACTTATTTTCTCGATGACATAGTTATTCTATGACCTATAAAGCCGCTGTTGTTGGATGTACTGGATATGCGGGCGGGGAGATAGCCCGACTACTTCTCGGCCATCCGCATATCGAGTTGAGCGTCTTGACAGCAGGTGAGAGTGCCGGCAGACGCTTGGGAGACTTTCATTCAAACCTATTGTCGATTGCTGATAGACGAGTTGAGGCAACTACTGTCGAAAATCTGGCTGACTGCGATGTTGTCTTCTTGGCGTTGCCGCACGGCAAATCAGGCGAGATAGCGGCTCAACTTTCCGAAAATATTTTGGTCATTGACGTCGGCGCTGACCATCGTCTTACCAATCAGGATGATTGGCAGAAATTCTATGGGGGGCATTATTGCCAACCTTGGGTTTACGGGTTGCCAGAGCTGCCAGGTCAGCGTGCAGCGTTAGCTCATACTCGTCGAATAGGTGTTGGTGGATGCTATGTAGCAACCGTTACTTTGTCGTTGCTTCCAGCTTTGACCAAAGGCTTGATCGATGGCTGCGATGTGACGGTGGCTGCCGCCTCGGGCACTTCTGGGGCGGGACGTTCTGCTAAGGCGCACCTATTAGGCGCCGAGGTTATGGGAGCTATGAGTGCTTACGGGGTTGGCGGCACTCACCGTCATATTCCGGAAATGCTGCAAAATATGCGGGTGTTAGGGGCGAAGAATCCGTCAATATCATTCACGCCGCTGTTGGCTCCAATGTCGCGTGGCATTATTGCTGTCGTTACTGCTCCAACTAAGGCTAAGGGGAGTGAAATTCGCCAAGCCTACGTTGATGCCTATTTTGATGAGCCTTTTTGTTTTACCTTGCCAGAAGGTATCTGGCCGTCTACCCAGTCCGTTCTTGGCTCGAATGGATTCAGCGTCCAGGCCACGATAGACGAGGCTGCTGGACGTCTGGTGGCAGTGGGTGTGTTAGACAATCTGACGAAGGGCACAGCCGGTTCGGCGGTGCAATCAATGAATATCGCGCTCGGACTGGAAGAAACCAGTGGGTTAAGCGGGATTGGAGTGGCGCCGTGACGGCAAAAAACAATGGGGTAACCTTCGCGGATGGATTCCTAGCTGCAGGTGTTAGGGCTGGCATTAAACCTAGTGGAAAACCTGACTTAGCTTTGGTAGTCAACCTAGGTCCAAATTTTTCCGCTGCCGGAGTAACAACCTCTAACCGCGTAGCTGCTGCTCCCGTTATCTGGACGCGGCAAGCCCTTGCAGATGGCAACCTAAAAGCGGTGGTGCTTAATTCCGGCGGGGCAAATGCGTGTACCGGAGAGCCGGGATTTAAGGATTCGGCAGTGACAGTAGCACGGGTAGCCGAGCTGTTGGGGTGCCCGCCAACAGACGTAGCAGTTTGTTCCACCGGACTAATCGGTGAGCGCCTGCCAATGGACAAGCTGCTGCCCGGTTTGGGCGCTGCGGCTACCAAATTAAGCGCTGACGGTGGGTTGGCCGCAGCCACCGCGATTATGACGACGGACACCCACCCCAAACAAGCCAGCGTCAATGTTGGAAACATAAAAATCGGAGGCATGGCCAAAGGTGCCGGAATGTTGGCGCCCGGTCTTGCCACCATGCTCGTGGTTATCACCACCGACGCGAAAATCACCTCAGCCCAACTTCAGCAGGCTTTGCGCCAGGCCACCCGGCTCACATTCGACAGGACAGATTCAGATGGCTGCATGTCCACCAACGACACCGTTATAGCGATGGCCTCGGGGGCTTGTGACCAGGTGGTAAACATTGAGGATTTCACTCAAGGGTTAACTGAGGTTTGTGACTGCCTAGCGCGGCAATTAATAGGCGACGCCGAGGGTGCTAATCACGATATTGCTATCACCGTCACTGGCGCTGCCAGCGAGGCGGATGGACTAGAGGTTGCGCGCCAAGTTGCCCGATCGAATCTATTTAAGTGCGCTGTTTTTGGTAATGATCCGAATTGGGGTCGAGTATTAAGTGCTGTCGGAGTGACCGGCGCGCAATTTAACCCAGCAGATATTGATGTCAGTTTCAATGGCGTGATGGTGTGCCGTGGCGGCGAAATTGGTGAGGATAGGAATCTGGTTGATTTAACCCCGAGGGATTGCCAAGTGCTAATTGACCTCAACGCTGGTGATGAAGAGGTTACCGTTCTAACCAACGATTTGACCTATGACTACGTTAAAGAGAATGCGGAGTATTCTTCATGAACGCGCCAATGCCACACATCGAAAACCAAAACCAGGTACTCGGCAAGGCTCGGGTACTGATTGAGGCTCTGCCGTGGCTGCAACGCTATTCCGATAAAATTGTTGTCATAAAATACGGTGGCAATGCGATGGTTGACGAGAAGTTAAAGGAAGCATTCGCTGACGATATCGTTTTCATGCGCCAATGCGGGATATTGCCGGTTGTCGTTCACGGTGGCGGCCCGCAAATCAATGAAATGCTCAACCGCTTGGATATTCACTCGGAGTTTCGCGGCGGTTTGCGTGTCACCTCCACCGAAGCGATGCAGGTGGTGCGAATGGTCTTGGTTGGTCAGGTCGGGCGTCAACTCGTCAATTTGATCAATCGGCACGGTCCGCTGGCGGTTGGGATGTCAGGCGAGGATGCGTCCATGTTGATCGCCGAGCCGAAAACTATTGAGTTGGACGGCGACACTATCGATTTAGGACGAGTCGGGGAGGTCGTTGAAGTAAACCCGCAAGGCATTCTCAACCTCGTTCATGCTGGACAAATCCCAGTAGTAGCGACCGTCGCCCCAGACGTTGATGGCGACGTCTACAACGTGAATGCTGATACTGCCGCCGCAGCGATTGCTGTGGCTTTGGGGGCTGAACGGTTAGTAATGCTGACCGATGTCGCCGGCCTGTACGCGGACTGGCCAAATACCAACTCGTTCGTTCATCGCATATATGACGATGATTTGGAAGAATTACTGCCAGATTTGGCCTCGGGTATGCGTCCCAAGATGGAGGCATGTCTGCGTGCAGTGCGTGGTGGGGTGCCGCGAGCAACCATTTTGGACGGTCGAGTAGAGCATTCGCTGTTGCTGGAAGTATTTACCTCAGAAGGTTTCGGCACCATGGTCTGGAAGAGGGAAGATGACTAACGACTCGCAACTTGAGTGGTTGAAACGTTACGACCAGGCATTGATGCACAATTTCGGCACGCCAAAAGTGGTGTTTTCTCGGGGTAGCGGGGCTGATCTATGGGATCAAGACGGCCATCATTACACCGATATGTTTTCTGGTATCGCAGTTGGGGGTTTGGGACACGCCCATCCAGCAATAACTGATGCTGTCAGTCATCAGATGCGCACATTAGGTCATATCTCGAATCTGTTTGCTTCCGAACCGCAAATCACTCTGGCTCACCGGTTAGGGCAGCTAGCAACGGCTAATAACCCTAATAAGCAGGCTAGGGTGTATTTCGCTAATTCTGGGACGGAAGCTAATGAAGCTGCCTTCAAAATAACTAGGTTGACGGGTAGGAAAAAGATCGTCGCTATGGAGGGTTCCTTCCACGGGCGGACGATGGGTTCTCTAGCGCTGACTTATACGGCCAAATATCGTGAGCCGTTTGCTCCGCTCCCAGGTGAGGTGACATTTGTTCCTTTTGGCGACATCGATCGTCTAGCCCAAGCAGTTGATGACGAGACAGCGGCAGTGGTGATGGAGCCGATTCAAGGAGAAAATGGTGTCATCGTCCCGCCAGATGGCTATTTAGCGAAAGCGCGCGAGATTAGCGCCACCCATGATGCAATGCTTTGGATAGACGAAGTTCAAACCGGCATCGGGCGTTGTGGGGAATGGTTTGTCTCGATTGCAGAGGGTATTTGTCCCGATTTAATTACGGTGGCAAAGGGGCTAGGCAATGGTTTTCCGATTGGGGCATGTATCGGAATCGGGTCAGCTGGTGAATTTTTCACCCCAGGCAGTCACGGCTCTACTTTTTCGGGTAATCCGGTAGCTGCCGCCGCTGGTAACGCCGTCCTAGACGTTATTGAAAACGATGAATTGCTGTCTAGAAGTCGTGATGCGGGCCAGCGATTACGTGAGGGGATTATCAACTTAAATAACCCGATGATTAAAGAAGTCAGGGGGCGGGGGCTTCTTATCGGTATCGAGCTGCACGGTGAAATCGCTAGCCAGGTAGCTAATACCCTGTTAGCTTGGCGTTGGATCGTTAACGCTACCCGACCAACTGTCATCAGGCTGGCTCCGCCGCTAATAATCAGTAACCAACAGATCGATGATTTCTTGCCGCAGTTAGATGCTGCGATTAGGAAGGCTAGTGCATGAGTAGAACAGCGCGACAAGGTAAAATATTGGGGTTAATTACTAATCATCGGGTGGCCTCCCAAGCGGAGTTGGCGGCGCTGCTAGCCAAAGAGGGCATCGAAGTTAGCCAGTCAACCCTAAGTAAAGACCTACTTGAGCTGGGGGCAGTGCGGGTTAGAGATGACAGCGGCATGTTGATCTATGCTCAACCCAATGCTGATAAAGCGAATGCTCACCCGACAAGAAAATCTATGCTTTCCAGAGTCAAAACAGAGTTGCTGGTATCGGCAACGGTATCGGGGAATTTGGTGGTGTTGAAAACGCCCCCTGGAGCGGCGCAGTACTTTGCCTCTGCTATTGACAGGGTTTCGAATCCACAGATTCTCGGCACGATAGCTGGAGACGACACCGTTGTAGTGATCGCTGCCGAAGGTAGTGCGCCAGAGGTGGCCGATTGGCTTCGCGGGTCAATGGCCAATAAATAACAATTATTTGAGATTGGATTGAGGATCAAATTGAACGCTAATCACCAAGACGGATTTCTTTGGGGTGGACGTTTCGAGGGTGAACCGAGCGAGGCAATGTTCGCGCTTAGCGTTTCTACGCAATTCGATTGGCGATTAGCCGACCTTGACATGACGGCGTCTAAAGCTCATGCCCTTGCGTTGAACAAGGCAGGATTGTTGAACGACGAAGAGCTAATCGAGATGACAGCTGCATTGGATGGCATGTTGGCTGATCTAAAGGCGGGCCGCCTGTTACCGGCCGCTAGCGACGAGGACGTCCACGGTTGCCTGGAGCGAATTCTTATCGAACGCGTTGGTTTTGAGCTGGGCGGCAAATTGCGAGCTGGCAGGTCACGCAATGACCAAATTGCCACTTTGGTGAGAATGTATTTGCGTCGCGAAATTCGTTTTCTAACCAAGAGTTTACTAGGGGTTATTAGAGCGCTAAGTAACCAGGCGGCCGCTCATCTTGGTGCGATAATGCCAGGACGAACCCATATGCAGGTCGCTCAACCAATCCTATTGAGCCACCATTTACTAGCACACGCCTGGCCGTTAATGCGCGATATTTCACGTCTAAGGGACTTAGACAACAGGCTATCTGTCAGTCCGTACGGTTCTAGCGCGCTGGCGGGTACATCTTTGGGACTAGATCCTGGATTGGTGGCCGCAGAGCTGGGATTCGCTGACTGTGTACCAAACTCGATAGACGGCACCGCTAGCCGCGATCTTGTTGCGGAAGCCGCCTGGGTAATAGCCCAGATTGGTGTTGATTTATCCAGGCTGAGCGAGGACATTATTGCCTGGGTTACCCCCGAGTTTGGTTTCGCAAAACTGGCTGATAGTTGGTCAACGGGTTCGTCCATTATGCCGCAAAAGAAGAACCCGGACGTTGCCGAGTTGGCGCGCGGTAAGGCCGGGCGGTTTATCGGCAATCTTAGTGGCTTGCTAGCCACACTGAAAGGTCTGCCGCTGGCCTATAACCGTGATTTGCAAGAAGACAAAGAGCCCGTATTTGACGGTTTGGATCAACTTAGGGTGTTACTGCCGGCTATCAGTGGTTTGGTGTCTACGCTGACCTTTGATGAAGAACGGATGAGTCAGGCCGCCCCGCACGGTTTCTCCCTCGCAACAGATGTGGCCGACTGGCTAGTACGTCAAAGCGTGCCCTTTGCTAGAGCACACGATATTGCTGGCGCAGCGGTTAAATATTGTGAACGTGCTGGCATCGAATTGGCCGATTTGACTGGAGATCAACTCAGCCAAATCGCCCCTGAGCTTGACGTTCGCGTTTTAGATGTTTTGACCATCGCCGGTTCCGTTGCGAGCCGTGATGGACGCGGTGGCACCGCGCCTCTGCGGGTGCGCGAGCAACTAGCAGAGTTAGCTAAGGCAATGAGACAAGCCGCCAAATGGGCTGATGACGACCCAACTAACCAATCCCGATAGGCTGAAAACTGTGAATGCTCTACTGGATGAATTATCTTGGCGAGGATTGATCGCCGATTCCACCGACCCTCAGGCTTTGGCTGAACATTTGGACGCCGGCCCGATAAGTACCTATGTCGGTTTTGATCCTACGGCATCTAGTCTGCATATCGGACACCTTGTGCAGTTGATGGTGGCTCGGAAGTTCCAACAGGCCGGGCACCGTCCAGTGCTGCTGGTGGGTGGTGCCACTGGAATGATTGGTGACCCAAAACAGAGTGGTGAACGAACCATGAACCCGGCAGAGGTCGTCGAGCAGTGGACCAGCGAGCTGGGAAAGCAAGTCGCCAAATATGTGTCTTTTGAGGGCGACAACGCGGCAATCATTGTCAATAACTACGAGTGGGTTTCTAAGATGTCTGCCCTCGAATTGTTGCGTGATGTGGGTAAGTATTTTTCGGTTAGTCGAATGTTGGCTCGTGATGTTGTGGCTCGTCGCCTTGAAACCGGCATTAGTTTCACCGAGTTTTCCTATGTCTTGCTGCAGAGCATTGACTATCGGGAACTTTACCGTCGCTATGGTGTTACCTTACAGACTGGTGCTCAAGATCAGTGGGGCAATATCACTGCTGGGGCAGAATTCATTCGACGTACGGAACAAGCTACCGTACATGGTTTAGTTACTCCGCTGTTAACCAAGGCGGACGGAACCAAGTTCGGCAAAACAGAATCTGGAACCGTCTGGATTGATCCCGCTTTGACAAGCCCTTATGCTTTCCATCAGTTCTGGTTGAACACTGAGGACGCCAAAGTCATAGAGATGATAAAGGTCTTTAGCTCTCGCTCCGAAGAAGAAATCGCTGACCTAGAGCGTCAGACTATTCAAGCTCCACATAAGCGGGTTGCTCAGCGTGCTTTGGCTGATGACATCACTGATTTCGTGCACGGCAAGCAGCAGCGGGTGGCTGCTGAGAAAGCTGGTGCTGCAATTTTCGGGCGCGGTGAACTCGGTGACCTGGACGAAGCTACCTTGGCTGACGTCTATAACGAAGTTGGTGGTGTTGAAGTTCAGGTATCCCAAGACGACCCGCTGGTAATTGATGTGTTAGCAGCGGCTGGCGTCGTCAAGAGCAAAGGTGAAGCCAGACGTGCCATCAACGAGGGCGGCGCTTATGTCAACAATGAAAAAGTTACTGACGTAAATGCCAGGATCAGCTCAGACAACTTATTGGCCGGTGGCTATATTCTTGTACGCCGAGGTAAGAAAACCGTTGGTGGAGCCAAAATCGTCCGTTAGTGATCACGTTCTGTTAATCCGCTAACACCTAGCGAATTAACAATCTCCCGGGTTCTGGCAGCTGAGGCTTCTAATTCGGCTGCCATCTCGGAGCCGTTCGCTAGCTCGGTTGGGATTACTAAGACACGAGCGGGTGCCTGCGGTGAATAACCATAGTGGGTAATCATGGTGGGCGCCCATTCCATCGCGGTCGCCTCGAACTTTTGTCCCTTGAGGCCTGTAAAGGTGATTTGCGCCATATATCCGTCATAGGTGTATGGCTGGCCTGGACCTGATTGAGCAATTAGGTTTCCGGTGCCGTAAACCACCCATTTCCCGTTGACCTTATCTATTGGTTGAACAACATGCACGTGTTCGCCAAAGACGAAATCAACGTCTGGTGATGCAGTTACTTGTTGAACGTAGTCAAGTTGTTGCTGATTCGGCTCGTGAACGTATTCATCCCCACCATGCATGTGAACTGCGACGATGTCGGCACCAGCCTCCTTAGCTTTGCGAGCTGCCTGGACGGCAGCGTCAGCGTCTAGAAGTTGGACGGACCAAGGTTGTTCTGCTGGAATTGGCAGCCCATTTAGTCCATACGTTTGAGAAATAAAAGCAACTTTAACCCCGTCAGCGGTTTCGACGATAGTGGGTGTTTCGGCCTCTTCAGCGGTTAAATAACTACCGACGGTTTTAAGACCCGCGTCACGAAGGGTATTCACAGTTCGAGCCAGCCCTTCCCAGCCAGCATCTACCGTGTGGTTTGAGGCGGTGGTGCAAATGTCCCACCCTAATTCCTTAATAGCTTTAGCAATAACCGGTGGAGCTTGAAATTGCGGGTAACCAGTGTAGGGGCCGCCTTCCGGGGCGAAAGGTACCTCTTCGTGGCAGACGCCGATATCTGCTTCGGCAGCATAAGCCCCTGCGCTGGCAAGCATAGGAGCGAAATTCATGCCACTTTCACCTAGCGCTGCAGCGTCCTCACTGGCAGCCTGGAATAGATTGTCATGCCAGAGTAGATCCCCCGAAACGTTTATAGTTACCGACACTGGTTCCGGTGTAGGTGTCGGAGTAGAGCTAGTTACGCTTGGGGTAGCAGGTGACGGAGTCGAAGTACTTGTACCCGTACTGCACCCCGTAAGTGCAAGCGATAGCGTTAAAAATATGGCTAACGAAAGTCTCGATTTTGTGGGTTTCATGCCATGAAGATACCCTGTGGCAACTGACTTGCAAAGTTCGATTTTGAATTTTTTGCTTGGTTAGTCTAACGTATGTCGAGCTGTCTGAGTGAGGCGAAAGCCCAAGCCAGCGCCGATAAATTACGGTGTCAGGCATTCATTTCAGAAAGCTAAAACGTCTGACTGCAAGTTGCATCAAGTCGTCGATTAAGAAGGCATTCGTACTGGATTGCCTTGCCTAGTCGGTAGATCTACTTGATTGGACTTTTAAGTCCAGATTTACTAAAGTTGGACGAGTCGCCTTAAACGGGAGTTCAAGGTGACAGATAGAAAATTAAATAATGGACTTGACAGAGGTAAATGATCTGGCTAGGCTGATAGAGCTGTTTTTTCGGTTCCTATTCTTCTTTAGGTAGAGAAACTGTTAAGTTCAGCGCAACCTTGATCGACGAATCGGTTTTAATACCTGGTTTTGAGTCTTGCGTTGTTTTAGCCTCCTTTGCTGCTGTGGCTGTTTTGGTTGTGGTGGTTTTGTGTGGTTGACTTTTTTGAACTCAATAGCGTGCTTTTGGTTCATGTTCTTTTCTGCATGGCCTGGTTGTGTTTGTGACCTTTTTGGGTTGTGGGTGTGGTTGGGTTGTGTGGTTTTTGGATTGATTTTGTCCAGTTTTTGTTTGCTGGGTTTTTTTCTTTCTGTTTTTTGATGGAGAGTTTGATCCTGGCTCAGGGCGAACGCTGGCGGCGTGCTTAACACATGCAAGTTGAACGGTAAGGCTCCTTCGGGGGTACACGAGTGGCGAACGGGTGAGTAACGCGTGAGTAACCTGCCCTTCACTTTGGGATAACAGTTGGAAACGACTGCTAATACTGAATGTTCTGGTCCTGCGGCATCGTGGGGTTTGGAAAGTTTCGGCGGTGGGGGATGGGCTCGCGTCCTATTAGTTTGTTGGTGGGGTGATGGCCTACCAAGGCGTTGACGGGTAGCCGGCCTGAGAGGGTGACCGGCCACATTGGGACTGAGATACGGCCCAGACTCTTACGGGAGGCAGCAGTGGGGAATATTGCACAATGGACGGAAGTCTGATGCAGCAACGCCGCGTGCGGGATGACGGCCTTCGGGTTGTAAACCGCTTTTTCTCATGACGAAGTTTTTTGACGGTAGTGGGGGAAGAAGCACCGGCTAACTACGTGCCAGCAGCCGCGGTGATACGTAGGGTGCGAGCGTTGTCCGGAATTATTGGGCGTAAAGAGCTTGTAGGCGGTTTGTCGCGTCGATAGTGCAAACTCAGTGCTTAACGCTGAGCCTGCTGTTGATACGGGCAGACTAGAGGAAGGTAGGGGAGAATGGAATTCCCGGTGGAGCGGTGGAATGCGCAGATATCGGGAGGAACACCGGTGGCGAAGGCGGTTCTCTGGGCCTTTCCTGACGCTGAGAAGCGAAAGCGTGGGGAGCGAACAGGCTTAGATACCCTGGTAGTCCACGCTGTAAACGGTGGGTACTAGGTGTGGGGTCTGTTTTGGGTCCTGTGCCGTAGCTAACGCTTTAAGTACCCCGCCTGGGGAGTACGGCCGCAAGGCTAAAACTCAAAGGAATTGACGGGGCCCCGCACAAGCGGCGGAGCATGCGGATTAATTCGAGGCAACGCGAAGAACCTTACCTGGGTTTGAAATATATCGGAAGCCCCTAGAGATGGGGGTGCCTTTTTGGCCGGTATACAGGTGGTGCATGGCTGTCGTCAGCTCGTGTCGTGAGATGTTGGGTTAAGTCCCGCAACGAGCGCAACCCTTGTCCAATGTTGCCAGCAAGTTATGTTGGGGACTCGTTGGAGACCGCCGGGGTCAACTCGGAGGAAGGTGGGGATGACGTCAAGTCATCATGCCCCTTATGTCCAGGGCTTCACGCATGCTACAATGGCCGGTACAAACAGTTGCGAGCCTGTGAGGGTGAGCGAATCTGAGAAAGCCGGTCTCAGTTCGGATTGGGGTCTGCAACTCGACCTCATGAAGTCGGAGTCGCTAGTAATCGCAGATCAGCAACGCTGCGGTGAATACGTTCCCGGGGCTTGTACACACCGCCCGTCAAGTCATGAAAGTTGGCAACACCCGAAGCCGGTGGCCTAACCATTTTTTTGGGGGGAGCTGTCGAAGGTGGGGCTGGTGATTAGGACTAAGTCGTAACAAGGTAGCCGTACCGGAAGGTGCGGCTGGATCACCTCCTTTCTAAGGAGTTTAACAATCATTTTGGGCGTGGATCAGGGGTACGCTGTTGGGTTTTGAGGGGTTGGCCTGTTTTTGGTTGGCTTCTTTGCCTGTGGCCTGGATGGATTTTGGTTTGTTTGGGTTTTTGGGTTTGTTGTTTTGTAACTTCATAGTGGACGCGAGCATCTTTGTAATTTGTTTTGTGGCAAGCTACTTAGTGTGTTCAGTGGATGCCTTGGCACCAAGGGCCGATGAAGGACGTGGTAATCTGCGATATGCCTCGGGGAGCTGGTAAACGAGTTTTGATCCGAGGGTTTCCGAATGGGGTAACCTGGAAGGTACCGGAGTTGTGTCCGGCTACCTGCGCTTGAATTTATAGGGCGTTTGGAGGTAACGCGGGGAAGTGAAACATCTTAGTACCCGTAGGAGAAGAAAACAATTGTGATTTCGTGAGTAGTGGCGAGCGAAAGCGGATGAGGCTAAACCGTGCGTGTGTGATAGCTGACAGGTGTTGCATGTGCGGGGTTGTGGGAGCGTTGTGGTCTGGCTGTTGACGGATCGTTTAGTTTTGTTGGTGAAGTGGAAGCATTCTGGAAAGTTGCGGCATAGTAGGTGATACCCCTGTATGCGTGAGCTGACTTGACTTTTTTGGCGTTTTCCCAAGTAGCACGGGACTCCTGGAATTTCGTGTGAATCTGGCGGGACCACCCGCTAAGCCTAAATACTTCTTGGTGACCGATAGTGGACTAGTACCGTGAGGGAAAGGTGAAAAGTACCCCGGGAGGGGAGTGAAATAGTGCCTGAAACTGGATACATACAATCCGTCGGAGCCCCTTTTTTTGTGGGTGACGGCGTGCCTTTTGAAGAATGAGCCTGCGAGTTAGTGGTGTGTGGCTTGGTTAACCTGTGTGGGGTAGCCGTAGCGAAAGCGAGTCCGAATAGGGCGTTTTGGTCGCATGTTCTAGACCCGAAGCGTTGTGATCTATCTATGGCCAGGTTGAAGCGACGGTAAGACGTCGTGGAGGACCGAACCGACTTCAGTTGAAAATGGAGCGGATGAGCTGTGGATAGGGGTGAAAGGCCAATCAAACAACGTTATAGCTGGTTCTCCCCGAAATGCATTTGGGTGCAGCGTTACGTGTTTCTTGTTGGAGGTAGAGCACTGGATGGTCTAGGGGGCGTTTTGCTTACTGAAATCAACCAAACTCCGAATGCTGGCAAGTTAAGCGTGGCAGTGAGACTGCGGGCGATAAGGTTCGTAGTCGAGAGGGATACAGCCCAGATCATCGGTTAAGGCCCCTAAGGGGTGACTTAGTGGAAAAGGATGTGGAGTTGCGTAGACAACCAGGAGGTTGGCTTGGAAGCAGCCATCCTTGAAAGAGTGCGTAATAGCTCACTGGTCAAGTGATTTCGCGCCGACAATTTAGCGGGGCTTAAGTCGCCCGCCGAAACTATGGCAACCATTTTTGGTTGGGTAGGGGAGCGTCGTGCATGTG
This sequence comes from Vaginimicrobium propionicum, assembly GCF_900155645.1. Lineage (GTDB taxonomy): Bacteria > Actinomycetota > Actinomycetes > Propionibacteriales > Propionibacteriaceae > Vaginimicrobium > Vaginimicrobium propionicum. The sequence goes on along the minus strand of NZ_LT706985.1, from coordinate 968,945 downwards.
TTGAAGCGTTCTGGTGACGGGGCGTGGAGTTTGTGCGAGTGAGAATGCAGGCATGAGTAGCGATTAGATGGGTGAGAATCCCGTCCGCCGAATATCCAAGGGTTCCAGGGTGAAGTTTGTCTTCCCTGGGTAAGTCTGGGCCTAAGGCGAGGTCGACAGGCGTAGTCGATGGATAACGGGTTGATATTCCCGTACCGGCGTGTCAACGTCCGTGTTGAGGGGACTGATACTAAGCATGCGAGGTGTTTTCTGCTGCTTTCGGGTGGTGGAGAGTGTTGAGTGTGTGACCTGAGGTTCTAGTAGGCAAGCTGCGGAGGGACGCAGGAAGGTAGCCATACCGGGTGATGGTTTTCCCGGGCTAAGAGTTCGAGCGTGCGGGATAGTTAAATGCGTCCTGTGTTATGCGTGAGGCTTGATGGGTATAAATTGGTGATCCTATACTGTCTAGAAAATCTTCGTGAGCGAGTTGGCATGTCCGCCAGTACCCTAAACCGACACAGGTGGATTGGTAGAGTATACCTAGGTGTGCGAGAGAATCGTGGTGAAGGAACTCGGCAAAATACCCCCGTAACTTTGGAATAAGGGGGGCCGGATGTGTGGCATTAAATTTTTTTTTAGTGTTGCGTTGATGGCCGCAGAGTCTATGCCCAAACGACTGTTTATCAAAAACATAGGTCCGTGCGAACATGTAAGTGGATGTATACGGACTGACTCCTGCCCGGTGCTGGAAGGTTAAGAGGAACTGTTAGCTTTTGCGAAGCGGTGAATTTAAGCCCCAGTAAACGGCGGTGGTAACTATAACCATCCTAAGGTAGCGAAATTCCTTGTCGGGTAAGTTCCGACCTGCACGAATGGAGTAACGATTTGGGCGCTGTCTCCACCATGAACTCGGCGAAATTGCATTACGAGTAAAGATGCTCGTTACGCGTAGCAGGACGGAAAGACCCCGGGACCTTTACTATAGTTTGGTATTGGTGATTGGAGCGGCTTGTGTAGGATAGGTGGGAGACGTTGAAGCAGTCACGCTAGTGGTTGTGGAGTCATTGTTGAAATACCACTCTGGTCGTTCTGGTTTCCTAACTTGGGTCCATTATCTGGATCAGGGACAGTGCCTGATGGGTAGTTTGACTGGGGCGGTCGCCTCCTAAAGGGTAACGGAGGCGCCCAAAGGTTCCCTCAGCCTGGTTGGTAATCAGGTGTTGAGTGTAAGTGCACAAGGGAGCTTGACTGTGAGACGGACGTGTCGAGCAGGAACGAAAGTTGGGACTAGTGATCTTCTGGTGGCGTGTGGAAGCGCCAGAACTCAACGGATAAAAGGTACCCCGGGGATAACAGGCTGATCTTGCCCGAGCGCTCATAGCGACGGCATGGTTTGGCACCTCGATGTCGGCTCGTCGCATCCTGGGGCTGGAGTTGGTCCCAAGGGTTGGGCTGTTCGCCCATTAAAGCGGCACGCGAGCTGGGTTCAGAACGTCGTGAGACAGTTCGGTCCCTATCCGCTACGCGCGTAGGAATCTTGAGAAGGGCTGTCTCTAGTACGAGAGGACCGAGACGGACTAACCTCTGGTGTGCCAGTTGTTCTGCCAAGGGCACGGCTGGTTTGCTACGTTGGGGAGTGATAACCGCTGAAAGCATCTAAGTGGGAAGCATGCTTCTAGATGAGGATTCCCGCACCCTGTAAGGGGTGGTAAAACCTCCGGTAGATGACCGGGTTGATAGGACAGGTGTGGAAGTGTAGTGATACATGGAGCTGACTGTTACTAATAGGTTGAGGGCTTGCCATTAAAATTAAGTTTTTGTTCGCGTCCACTGTGTTGTTTCATGACAGTAAACCCGGTTACATGGGTTTTTATAAGTGCATAGGTTTTAGTGTTTCGGTGGTTATAGCGTTTAGGAAACACCCGGTCCCATTCCGAACCCGGTAGTTAAGCTATTCAGCGCTGATGGTACTGCAAGCGTGGGCTTGTGGGAGAGTAAGACGCTGCCGGACACTATAAATTTTTTTTGATTGTTTGGTAGGTAGTGGTTTTTACTGTTACCTGCCAAACAATTTTTTTTGTTGGTGGTTGTCGAGTACTCGGTTTTAGTTGAGTATTTGGCGGCCACCAAAATATTTTTTATGCCCAAAATCAGGCGAGTGTGTGGTTTTGCTTGCTTGTGTTTTGTTTGGTTTGGTTTCTTTAATTTTTTTGTTTTGTGTGTTCACGTGTGAACACGGGTAGTCACACAGCCACGACTCGCGTGAAAACAACCAACCAAATACACGTGACAATCGCCGAGTCAACCCAAGTCCAGATACCTACTGGCTCTTCCAGCTACGCTTTAGGTGTGTTGTATTTGGGTCAGTGGCCGATATTAGATCGTGATGACGAAACTTTAGATGTCATAACTGCGCATAAGCAGAAAAGTTCGAACGATTTTTTGGTTCCTTCAGTCATGATAATGGCGATCATTGGCGAACAAATAAATCGTTATGTGGAGGATAACAAGGCGCAGAAAATTGGTGATATCGATCTGGTAACAGACCGCTACCCGGTTTGGAAGTTAGAGCAAGGAATAGGTTTAGCGAAAACCCCAATTGGAGCACCAGCCGCCTTGATTCTCATGGAGAATCTTATTCAACGTGGAGCTAAGAAAATAATCGCAGTGGGTTCTTGTGGCACTTTGCATGACTTTGAGGAAGGCGAATTTTTAGTTCCGGTACGTGCTCTGCGCGATGAAGGTGCCAGCTATCACTACCTCGAAGCTGCCCGATGGATAACCACTAACCCAATGATTAATGACGCCGTTACCCAAGCAATAAATACTGCCGGTTTCCAAGCTAAGCCGGTAACCACCTGGACAACTGATGGTTTTTATCGAGAAACCGAGCAAATGATTGCCCATCGACGCGAAGAAGGTTGTGATGTTGTCGAAATGGAATGCTCAGCATTCGCCGCTTGCGCCAATTTTCGAAATATCGCTTTCGGGCAGTTGCTTTTCACCGCTGACTCGTTAGCCGAGGTGGACTACCAACCGCGCGGTTGGGGTGTTGGCGTCCATGCTGCCGCGCTGTCGTTAGCCCATGATGCAGCTAAGCTGATTGCCTGATCGCCTGTAACCAATAATTTCGGGTTAAAGTGGGCGCATGATTATCGGATTAACCGGCGGAGTCGCCTCTGGCAAGAGCGTGGTCGCTAAGCGGTTTGCTAGCCTTGGTGCCCACATCGTTGACGCGGACGTTTTGGCCAGACGAGTCGTTGAGAATGGTACGCCTGGTTTTGAGCGCATAGTCAAACGGTTTTCCCGTTCGGTCATCGGTTCAGACGGGGAAATTGACCGCAAGTGGTTAGCAGATGTGGTCTTTAATGATGATGAAGCGCGTGCCGACCTCAACGCTATCGTCCACCCGGTTGAAAGCCACGCTTGCCGGTAACCGGCTACCAGAAACCGTGCAGAATTTGACGGGTCTGGTCGCTTACCGCATCAAGTCGCTACCGCTCGCACCACCACCGTCACTTGATCAACTCCTGCATCGAGCTGAACGCGACCGTCCACCCGTGCCACCAGAAAATCGGGCACCTATGCCCGCCAGTCTACGAAGACGCATAAAAGTTCTACAAAACAACTAACCGCTGATTGAAGGGGAAAAATTTATGACGGTCATAGCCACTTGTGGGCACGAACGTAAACATCATCACGCGACACAATTGGTTACCGTTGTGGGTGTCGTTGTGCGGGGTGTGTGCGGGCGGTGCGCCGCTGGAACAAACACCGAACCGTACTGGGGAGCCTCGTTGATGCTGAACTATCGAGGTTGAGGCTAGAAAAAATACAAGCCTCCGGGGTAAGTCTTGAGGCTGCCGCAGGCACTAGCGGCATCAGTACCCGAACCCTGAAAAGAATCATCACCGGGCAAGCACAACGGGTTCAACGAGCAACACAAGCCGCGATAATGCAACTCAGCTGCCGTCAGATCAGGGAATACGACCGGGAATTTAGTGCCGAACCATATCGTAATCGAGTAAAAAATATTTAGCATCTGGTATCAAGCAAACCGTTATCGCTGAACCCACTGAGATCAGCCCCAGCAAACTACGTGACGTGCTCACCGGGAAACTAAACCACGTCACCGCCCGGCAGCATCACCTCGCAACCACCCTAGAGTGGGCCGATTTTAAGCCAGCTGTGGGAGCTACCAGACGACTTCAAGCCCTAGCCCTAGCCGGTTGGTCTATCGCGCAGCTAACCACCGAGACACACCTAGACCCGGTACGGTTAGCGGGTGTCCAGCAAGGGCAAGTAAAAAACGTGAACACCACCGAATACGACATGATCGCGGCTTGTACTAAACGTCTCGCGGGTATCTGGTCTACCGGCAAAACAAGCGAAAACACCCGCCAGACAGCCGTTAAAGCAGGTTGGCGGAGCCTTGCCGCATACAGCGACCCAGATGACCCCACCTGCCAACCAAGCGCTAAATACACCAAAGCCAGCTGGAACGAAACACTCCAAGGCCTAACGGAACTCGCCACGCTAGGTTACGGCCTAACCGAAGCCACCCGACGCGGCCTAGGAACCTCCCCAGCCGCGCTAGAAAAGGAACAAATAACCTACTAAAACCTACTAAGACACCAAGAAAACCGTTTAGCGAGCTAACAAGCTAGCGAGAAACACCACCGTCACGCTCGATACCAGGTAAAAGATAGTGTGGTTGACCGCAAGTTGTGGACACGTCCCGCTTATGCTGCTTGTGGTTGTTGGTGTGTTTGTTCTTGTTTTTCCAGGTTGGTTTCGTATTCGACTGGGCGGAGGTAGCCGATTGATGAGTGTCGGCGTGTGCGATTGTAGGTGACTTCGATCCAGCGGGCGACGCCTTGTCTGGCATCGGCTCGTGTCGGCCATGTGAAACGGTTGTAGAACTCGTTTTTCAGCGTTGACCAGAAGGATTCTGCCATCGCGTTGTCGTAGCACACGCCAGTGCGGCCCATCGATTGATCGATGCTAAGTCGCTTAGTGGCTTTGTATAACTGCTCGGAGGTGTATTGAGTGCCGCGATCAGCATGGAAGATGACGCGGCCGGGGAAATCGCCGCGTAAAGTTTTGGCCATCACCAATGCGCGTTCAACCAGGTCGGCATCTTGGTGGCTGTCCATGGCCCATCCCAAGACGCGACGTGAACAGCCATCACGAACGACACACAGGTAGAGCCAGCCCTCGCCAGTACGTAAATAGGTGATGTCCGAGATCCACACTGTGTTGAGTTTTCCGGTATCCCACACCCGTTTGACACGGTCAAAAATCGCATGAGTCGGGATCCCAGGAATTGTCGTCACTGGGGTGAATCCGCGTGGTGAAATGCCTTCAAGGCCTTGTCGGCGCATGGATGCCGCCACTGTTTTCACATTCACCTGCGTGCCTTCAGCGTGAAAATCAGCCGTGATCCTGGGTGCCCCGTAAACACCATCGGAATCGGCATGAAACTCGCGGACTTTCTGGTCAAGTATGGCCTGTTTCTGCGCTCGTGGAGACGGCCCCGTTTTCCGTCGCTTGACCCAGGCGTAATAGCCTGACCGTGACACCTCTAACAGCCGAGCCATGCGTGTGATCTCGAAGTTTGCCTTCTCCTGTTCCATTAGCTCAAACCGTTCGCAGGTGGTTGCTTCGACGCGAAGAAGGCTGCTGCTTTTCCCAAAAACGCGTTGTCCTTTTTCAGCTCTTGAACCTCACGCCGTAACCGTTTGAGCTCAACCCGCTCATCCACAGACAACTCGCCAGTCGGCTCGTTTCCCTGTTCCTGCCGGTACTTGCGCACCCATTTACCCAAGAGCTGTTCACCCAAACCGAGCTCTCGTGCGACATGCGCGATCGGTCTTCCAGTGTCGACGACCAAACGAGCGGCCTCTTCACGATATTCCGGCGTGAACCTACGCCGGGTCTTTCCTACTCCTGCCATAACGGCACCCTTTCACGCGGGAACCAATCCCGCTAACTCAGGTGTCCACAAATGCAGGGTAACCTCAGTTGTCTGTTGCTAGGACTAGGAGAGGGTTTTCAGTAAAACGCTTTGAGAGTTTAGCTACTTGAGCATGTGTTAGCGCGGTGCCTTTGGGGGCCATGCCAATGGTTTTGTTTTGGGCTAGTCCGGTGGTGTTCTTGTCTCCGTTTAGGGTGATCGCTATTGTGTCTAGCGGGCCTTCGCATGTACCGGAGTCGCGTCCGAGTTGAGCTGGTCTGCGCCGTATAAATAGTTGCCCTTGGTGAAGACTTTTGTGGCGGGTGTATTTAGGTATTTTGGTGCGCGTTTGTCTGCGGGGTTTGCTCTGCCTGTGAAGCCTAAGATCTTGTCTCCGTCGCTCATTGCGATTGTTACGCGGTCGCGGAATACGTCTATGAGTGTTCCACGAGAGGAGTATTTGGCTAGTCCGGCATCAACGAGTTCGTCCTTGCTGGCGTTCATGGTTGTTTGTAAGCGGCGGGTGAGGTTGTCCCATCCTGGTGGGGCGTAGTCGATATTGAAGCGTGGATCATTTTTGAGGTCACTGCCAAAGCGTGAAGCAATATAAGCGGCTGGGTCTGTGCTGTAGTTGCATGCGAAGTAGTCGGCTGCCGCCTTGTTCAGCTCGAGTATGCGCTCAGTTCTGGTGGTGTCGAGCTGATTGCCGTCCTCATCGAATACTGGCGAGTAGGTTTCATTATCGTCTGTGATCTGTGCTTCGGGTACATCTCCAGGACGTTGTTCTGGCGGTAAATCTGCTGGCTCGGGGATTCGTGCCCTAGCAAGGTCTGCACGGTTAGCAGGTCGTGTGTCTGCTGCCAGACAGTTGTTCCGAACCTGTGTCGCAGTTGGTGAAGAGTCCATCGCCCGTCTGTTAGTTTTTATCATCTTTCCAACGTGGCCGGGTGTGATGTGTTTTGAGTTGTCTGGTTGCGACGGGAACGCCCACCCTTGTTTCCAGCTGAGTCGTTCGGCCATTGATTCTGTGATAGGCAGGATTCGTTCTTTGCTGCCTCTACGCCTTCCGGGAAGGCTCTGGCAGTTGCGAGAGTTGATAGTACCGGGTGCTTATCGTCGCAAAACTGTATCCAGCAACTATCAAATAATTTGTGAACGCCTTAAGCGATTCAACCCAAGAATCAGGAACAAGCACCATTCAGGGATCATAGGCTTAATTCCGCGTGTGAGAGCGTTTGAACTCGCACTTACTCGGTGCGGCCAATTTCTCCGGTTTCTTGCCATGAGTGAGGATGGATTTCATCTAGGCGGGTAGTTCTGCTGCTAGCTTGCTGGTGGTAGTTGGCCAGGGCTGGATTAAAAGCGTCAGAAACTACATGCATTGCGGCATCGAAGTCAGTGAGTTCTTTGTCGGTTCCTTTAGTTTTTGAAATAACTTTGTTGTACTGGGTAGGCCAGTGTGGCGAAGGGGCTATGAATTTTTCAGGGAGATTTAGATTGCTTCTAGTGAGGGCTTCTTGGCGTATCGCTTGAGCCAGTAGCTTTAGATCGAATTCTTTTGTTTTGCCTAGTAAAGCTAGGTCGTAAAGATCTCTGAAACGTGTTGAGGTTTGATTTGCATGGCTTTCATAGAGTGCGCAGATTTTATCTGCAATCTGATTTTCTATGGGGTACATGCGTACTTTTAAGTAGAAACTGTACCCGGGTATAACCGCTTGGTCTCCGCGCGAAAGTGTTTGAGTTATAGGTGCTTTCGCTAGCGGTTGAGAATTGGTTACGTCTATTGAGAAGCTACCTACATCCAGCATTGATTCGCCGTAAAGGATCTTTGTGTGTAGTTTCAAAGTATCGACATTTTCGGGGGTCGTGTGTTCTGGCATTTTGATTCGGTAAGTGTATCTTCCGACTTTTTGCCCGTTCATTAGCTCTACGAGTTGTGCAGCATCTTTGAGTAGATTATTTCCCTTGGGCTTTGTCAGATCAAGGTCGCGGGTAGTTCTGGTGCTGATACCTCGCAGAACCATTCCGGTGCCGCCTTTAAGTATCCACTGGTCTGAAAGCTGACAAAGGCGATCGCAAAACAAAGCTCGATGGAAGAGAGTGTAGGAAGCATTAACATCTGTGTTTCGGCGTTTGGCATCATTTGCCAATAACCTTCGTACTGATTGGTCGCTTGCAGGTTCGGCTAACTCAGGAGCGAGCCTGCTTAGGATTTTCGATTTAGATACATCACCGTTTGTGAGAATCTTTTTGTTAAGCGCATCGAATATTGCTGAACGTAGCTGCTGGTCGTCCCATCTGTTGCTTTTGGCTACATCTTCTAGGCTGCGTCGCGGGCTTGTTACCGCTAGGGAATCAACGTAGTGGATTGTTTTACCAGGAAAACTGGCGGTGTGTATTTTTACGTTTTCTTGTCTTGTTTGTCTTCTTTGAGGCGAAGTGAAATAAATTTCTGGGCTGAGAAAATCTCCAATACCCCAAATAAGGCAAGCGCTTTCATGTGAGACGGCTACCGGAGAAGGATCATCTAAGCGTTCAGCAGCAGTTTTTTCTGGGTCAAAGGCTAGCCAATTTGCCTTTATCTCAATAGTTTCTCCTGCTGGCCAACCTGGCATCTGGTATACGCCTTCTCTGATACGCCAGAAACCTAAATATTCAGCAAGTCTAGATAGCTGCATTTTTGAAAAACCAACTCGCAGGGCTTGTGCCGTAGTGAACAACCCCCACTGGCCAACAGAAATTCGATTCAACGCCTCTAGCTGATCAACCCTATCCATGCTTCAAAAGTAACATACGGGTGTTACTTTTGCAGTAATAATAATGTCATGCCCGCGCGGTTTGCATGTGACTGCTTACATAGGTATATGGGCAACCCATAATCTTATTCAAGTAGGATCATGGGCTGAAGGTCTTCAATATGCTACTCGCGGTGGTTATGCTCTCGCTAGCTTCATAGGCCGATGCTATGGTCACCGCTTTGTGTCTCCTGCGCAAGCTAGATCGCTATGAATGGAAAATGCGGCTTTGGTTTTATATATATATTTCTTGCAGGACATCCCCGATCTATCTGAATAACGTCGTTCGGGACTTTTAATCAAATGATCAATGACGCCGTCACCCAAGCAATAAATACTGCCGGCTTTCAAGTTAAGTCGGTAACCACCTGGACAACTGATGGTTTTTATCGAGAAACCGAGAAAATGATTGCTAACCGGCGTGAAGAAGGCTGTGATGTTGTCGAAATGGAATGCTCAGCATTTGCTGCTTGCGCAGATTTTCGTTCTATCAGCTTTGGACAGTTACTTTTCACTGCTGACTCGTTAGCCGAGGTGGACTATCAACCGCGCGGTTGGGGTACCGGGGTTCATGCCACTGCGCTGTCGTTAGCCCATGATGCGGCTAAGCTGATTGCCTGATCGCCTGTAACCAATAATTTCGGGTTAAAGTGGGCGCATGATTATCGGATTAACCGGCGGAATCGCCTCTGGCAAGAGCGTGGTCGCTAAGCGGTTTGCTAGCCTTGGTGCCCACATCGTTGACGCGGACGTTTTGGCCAGACGAGTCGTTGAGAATGGTACGTCTGGTTTTGAGCGGATAGTCAAACGGTTTTCCCGTTCGGTAATCGGCTCGGACGGCGAAATTGACCGCAAGTGGTTAGCAGATGTGGTCTTTAATGATGATGAAGCGCGTGCCGACCTCAACGCTATCGTCCATCCTGAAGTAAAAGCAGCCTCCTTAGCTGCCTTAAACGAAATACCTTCAGATGAGGTAGCGATAGAGGTCATTCCGTTGCTTGTTGAAACTGGGCAACAGGACGCCTTCGATTTGCTAATCGTCGTTGATTTGCCTGTCGAAATGCAATTAGAGCGGTTAATGAAGCGAAATGGTTACAGCCTGCATGAAGCGAAAGCGCGTCTTGCTGCTCAGGCTAGTCGTGAGCAGCGACTAGCCGTTGCAGATGTTGTCATCGACAATTCTGGGGCACTGGAAGATACCCTGGCCAGAGTCGATGAAGTCTGGAATCAAATTGTCCAGATGCGCTCACCGAGAAGTTAATGGTTTGACATCCACCCCGAAATTCGGGCTGCCATTTCGCGCGGAATGAAGCGATTCGTTAGCACTGTTAAGTTATTGAAAAACCCATCAACAGCGAAAGCCTGATCTTTCTGTAAAGCTCTAAAAGCAGTCTCAACCACCTGCTCTGGAGTGCGGCGTTTCAGCATAGTCAAAGTCTTGCCAATGTTATTAGCCTTAAAAAATTCGGTCTTTGTTGGGCCAGGACATACCGCAGTGGCGCGTACACCACTACCGCGTAGCTCGTCTCGGATAGCGATAGTGAAACTCAACATGTAAGCCTTAGCTGCCGCATACACCGCCATTGTCGGAATCGCTTGGAAAGATGCCATAGAAGCCACGTTGATTATCGCCCCTCGGCCGCGCTCGATCATTCCGGGTAAAACGTGGCGAGTCAATTGGGTTGGTGCGATTACGTCCAAGGTCGCCTCGTTGACTACGCGATCAGCCGCAATATCCACGAAAGTATCCAAAGTGCCGAAACCGGCATTGTTGACTAGATAAGAAATATCTAGCCCCGCTAGCTCTTCGGCTAATTCGCCACGCTGTTTAGGATCCAATAAGTCAGCCGGGCGCACCCTAGCCTCAGAAGGCAATTTCTCGGCCAATGCCTCTAGCCTGTCAACCCTCCGAGCTACCAAAATTACTTTGTTACCTGCACGAGAAAGCCGTTTGGCAAATTCTTCACCTAAACCGGCGGATGCGCCTGTTACTACTGCCCAAGAAGTCATGACATAAGAATAAGCAGTTAAAGATGTTGGCGGTTGGTTATCGGATAGATAGTTTGCTGGGGGCAAGTAATAAGCGAATCAAGAGTGCGCATAGGCTTGGGGCTATGCGTCCTAAAGAAAAAATCGCCCGCCGAGTCGCGCCGTTTAAGGTGTACTCGGATTTTCAGCCTGCCGGTGACCAGCCGACAGCTATAGCTGAGTTAACGCGCCGTATTAAGGCTGGGGAGAAGGACGTCGTCCTATTGGGTGCTACGGGTACCGGAAAAACTGCGACTGTCGCCTGGTTGGCCGAGCAGATTCAGCGCCCCATGCTGGTAATGCAGCCGAATAAGACGCTGGCGGCACAATTTGCTAACGAGCTGCGGCATTTCTTTCCGGATAATGCCGTCGAGTATTTCGTCAGCTATTACGACTACTACCAGCCGGAAGCCTATATTCCACAAACAGATACCTACATTGAGAAGGACTCGTCGCTTAATGAGGAAGTTGAGCGTCTGCGGCACTCAGCCACAAACTCGCTTCTGACTAGGCGTGACGTCATAGTGGTGGCAACTGTCAGCGCCATCTACGGTCTCGGTACCCCACAAGAGTATGTGGATCAAATGTTGACTTTGCGTGTAGGTGATGAAACCCATCGCAACGATTTATTGAAGCACCTAGTCTCAATGCAATACACGCGCAATGACATCGCCGCCACTCGCGGAACCTTTCGAGTGCGTGGTGACACGTTAGACATTTTCCCTATGTACGAAGAAAACGCAGTGCGTGTCGAATTTTTTGGTGATGAGATAGATGCCTTATCGACGATGCACCCGATAAGTGGCGAGATTTTATCCAATGATGATGAGATCTATGTATTTCCTGCTAGCCACTACACAGCTAGCGAACAGCGCATGCAACGTGCCATGCACGACATCGAGGACGAATTGGTGGAACGGGTTGCCGAGCTCGAGCAGCAAGGCAAACTGCTTGAGGCACAGCGGTTAAAAATGCGTACCACCTACGATCTTGAAATGATGCATCAAATAGGTACCTGCGAGGGTATCGAAAATTATTCTCGTCATATTGATGGTCGCCATGCAGGTTCACCCCCAAACTGTTTACTGGATTATTTTCCGGAAGATTTCGTGTTAGTAATTGATGAATCCCATGTCACCGTCCCACAAATTGGCGGCATGTATGAGGGGGATATGAGCCGCAAACGCACCCTGGTTGAGCATGGGTTCAGACTGCCAAGCGCCCAAGACAACAGACCCCTGCGCTTTGAGGAATTTTGTGAGCGTATTGGTCAAACTGTCTATCTTTCAGCCACCCCTGGGGCTTATGAAATGGAAAGAGCCAGTGGTGTCGTCGAACAGATTATCCGTCCTACCGGATTGGTAGACCCTGAGGTGATCGTCAAACCGACACGAAACCAAATCAATGACTTGATGGGCGAGATAACGACACGAACTAAACGTAATGAGCGAATCTTAGTTACTACGCTTACTAAAAAAATGGCTGAGGATTTAACGGATTACCTAGTCAAGAATGGTATTAGGGCTCGGTATCTACATTCAGATATTGATACTTTGCAGCGGGTGACGCTGTTAAGAGAATTACGAGAAGGTGCCTATGACGTGCTGGTTGGTATCAACTTGCTGCGTGAGGGTCTTGATTTGCCTGAAGTCTCGTTAGTGTCAATTTTGGACGCGGATAAAGAGGGTTTCCTACGTTCGGATCGGTCTTTGATTCAAACCATCGGACGCGCTGCTCGAAATGTATCGGGACAAGTACACATGTATGCCGATAAGATCACGGCGTCAATGGCTAAAGCGATAGATGAAACGAATCGTCGACGAGCTAAACAAATCGCCTACAACGCCAAGAATGGGATAGACCCGCAACCGCTGCGTAAGAAAATTTCTGATATTACCGAATTACTCGCTAGGGAAGAAGCTGATACTCAACGTCTCTTTGAACAACCAAAGAAAGCCCTAGATACCAAGAATATGGCGGCTAATGACCTAGCTGAGTTGATTACGGAGCTGTCTAACCAAATGAGATCTGCTGCCGCAGATCTTCAATTTGAGTTAGCTGCCAGACTGCGCGACGAGATAGCAGATCTTAAACAGGATTTACGACAACTGGTCGAAGCTAATAAGTAGCCTGTTAGCGCTTTCCCGCTGGCCAATATTAGTTTTAGAGGGCACAATGGAATTGTTGGAGGGGAGTAACCCCCGTGTGGTGCCGTCATCTCGAAGCGTAAGCTTCCGGTTCCACAGCTGATCTATGATAGCGGCCAGACCTCCGGCTAATGTTGCCCGAGTTGAAAGGTTTATTCATGCATGTCACGCCATTAGCCTGGGTTATTACCTTGGTGTGTCTAAGTGCAGTGTTGGTTTTCGATGTTTATGAGATGCGTCGCAAACCCCATGAGCCGTCCATGAAAGAATGCGGTATCGCAATTAGTATTTATATCTCAGCAGCGTTCTTATTTGCCCTAGGCATTGGCTTATTCGCGCATCCAACGAATCCAGCAAAAACAAGCTGGGATTACGCGACAGAATTTATTGCTGGCTTCCTCACCGAATACTCACTGTCTATAGATAACCTTTTTGTTTTCATTATTTTGCTGACCGCAATGAATGTGCCGCGTAAATATCAACAGTTCGCGCTGATGTGCGGCATTATTTTGGCGCTGGTGTTTAGAGGCATATTTATTGCTTTAGGTGCAGTTATCATTAACACCTTCGCATGGGCGTTCTTTATCTTCGGTATTTTCTTGCTTTATACGGCTGCAAAACTCGTTGTAGAGTACCGCAACACCCACGGATCAAATGCTGATACTGAGGAAAAAACCGATGAGGGTGAGAACCGTTTTATCGCCTGGATTAAAAAAATTATTCCTTCAACGGACGAATACCACGACACTCACCTAAGCTTGAAAATATCCGGAAAACGAGTTTTTACTCCGCTGTTCTTTGTCATCGTCGCTCTTGGCTCGATAGACGTAATGTTCGCTCTGGACTCAATTCCAGCTATTTTTGGCCTAACCCAAGAGCCTTACCTAGTATTTACGGCAAACTTCTTTGCCTTGATGGGGCTACGTCAGCTCTACTTCTTACTCGGTGGACTACTAGAAAGACTGGTTTACCTTTCGCTGGGGCTTTCATTTATTCTGGCCTTCATTGGCGTAAAACTTTTCTTGCATGCTGCCCACCACTATGGGTGGGTTGGTTTCGAGGTGCCCACCTGGCTGTCTCTAGTAGTCATCATCGCCACCTTGGCCGTTACTGCAGTGGCTAGCCTGATGAAAACTAAGGGTCAGACCAAGGACGAAAAGGTAGCCGAGTGAAATCACCAACCGCGTGCGCGCCATTCGGCTAGATTGCCTCGCTCCGCGCCAAGCGTGGTGTCGTCGCCGTGCCCAGGGTGAATTTGAGTGTCATCGTCGAACCGGTCAAACACCAGCGTCTTAACGTCTGTGAATAGTGAGTCAAAATCCCTGGCAGAGTTTGTTTTGCCGAGTCCGCCAGGGAATAGCGAGTCTCCGGTGAAGATATGTTTGGTACCTAACGCCAAAGCTATTGAACCCGGCGTATGACCTACAAGGCCGATCACGTCCAGATCGATTGCGCCGAAGATTAGCTTGTCTTTAGTCCAAACTTTTTTACACCGTACCCCGGTGGCAGTTTCGATGGCATCCGCGTCCCAGCGTCCAGCAATGGGTATCGCGTCGGTAGCCTCAACGATTTCAGCCAATGCCAGTAGGTGATCTTGATGTCGATGAGTCGTGATTACGGCATTTAGTTTACGTTTGCCCAATAAACGCAATATCGCGCTAGCACAATCGGCGGCATCGATGAGGACGTTCACGCCGTCAGGGGCGCTAATCAAATAAGTATTATTGTCCATAGCTGAGATGCTCTTTTTCGTCACCTCAAGGTTTCCTACGGTAAAGGTGACGCTGTCTGCGAAGGGTTCTACGTGATTAGCCATCTCTTATAACACTTCCGGTTGGGTAGGCAGATCAAACTTTTCTATGGTTTCTGGTTGGAGGCGACCAGTAATCCAGCCAAGCAAAATATTGTCTGGCGCAAAAATATGGGGTGGTGAAACAGTCTGCGGGCCAACATCAGCCATTAGCCCCGATTCTGATTCCAGATGAGCTGAAGGTAATTTTTTACCGTGACGCAAAATATTCAATTCACTCAACCACCGGGCACTGTGCTGGTCAATATCTTCAACGTTAAAGCCGCAACGCAGATCTACGTGGTGCAACATAATCTCGTTTAGTCGCAGTAGCGGCAGGAAGCTCACATCTACTTCGCAGCCATATTCGTCGATGAATGTCAGGTTGGCTGCCAAATCGTTGAGCTCATCTAACGCGGCGTCTACCCGCCCACAGCTGGTGTCTAAATCAATTTGTAACTCCAAAGCAGAACGTTCCGAGCCGCGCTCTAAAGATTGGAGGCTAGTAGGCCACCATCTAGCCTGTCTGCCGGCTTTGATGCTTTCAATTAGGTAGAGCAAATTCTGTGCACCGATAATTAGGTGACTGGCCAGGTGAGCGCGAGTCCAGCCAGGTAACGCACATGGCTGTTGCCAAGCCTCATCTAGGATGGTGATAGTGCTGCCTAACAGGCGGCTGGTTTCGTCCAAACGGCGTTGACGAAGCTCATCTTTTACGATTGAGACGCTCAAGCATGAGTAGCGCAGGACGGGGTGACTCATGTCTAAACAATTTCATTACTAAGCGTTGTTGTCTAGCTGAAAAGCATTAAATTGGCGTTGATGCGTACGATATGATGCGTGAAGGATCAACTGGTTATTCGAGGTGCTAGACAGCACAATCTAAAAAATGTGTCGCTGAAATTGCCGAGAGACTCGATGATCGTTTTCACTGGGTTATCGGGGTCGGGGAAGTCCTCGTTAGCTTTCGACACTATTTTTGCTGAGGGGCAGCGGCGTTACGTTGAGTCGTTGTCGGCTTATGCGCGACAGTTCTTAGGACAAATGGATAAACCTGCTGTTGACCTCATCGAAGGCCTGTCGCCGGCGGTAGCAATTGATCAGAAATCTACTTCTAAGAATCCGCGCTCAACGGTGGGTACCGTCACTGAAATCTATGATTATTTGCGGTTGCTTTACGCCCGTATCGGGCACCCGCATTGTGTAATTTGCGGAGAGCCGATATCTCAGCAAACCCCGCAACAAATTGTTGATCGGATTCTTGAGTTGCCTGAAGGCACTAGGGCTCAAGTGCTGGCGCCGGTTATTCGGGGTCGCAAGGGCGAATATGTTGAGCTTTTCCGGAACTTAGCTACCCAAGGCTATGCCAGGGTAAGGGTGGACGGGAAAAACTATCGACTCGCTGAAAGCCCAAAATTAGCGAAACAGCGCAAACACGACATTGACGTAGTCGTTGATCGGATTTCGGTCAAACAATCCGCTAGACAACGCATCACTGATTCTGTTGAAACTGCGCTTGGGTTAGCAGATGGTCTTGTCACTTTAGATTTCGTGGATTTAGACGCGGACGATGAGCGTCGCAGCCGCACATTCTCAGAAAAACTGGCCTGCCCGCAGGGTCACGATCAGACTATGGATGAGCAAGAACCTAGACAATTCTCGTTTAATTCGCCTTGGGGAGCTTGCCCAGCCTGTGACGGGCTTGGCGTAACAACTGAAGTTGATCCAGTGTTAGTCGTACCGGACGAATCTAAGTCTCTTGCCGAACGGGCGATAGCTCCGTGGGCCAGCCCAACTGTGGCTCGTCACTATCAGCATGTTTTCGAGTCCCTAGCAGAGCGCGATGGTTTCACTATGGATACCCCCTGGTGCGAACTGCCAGCCAGTGTGCGTAAATATATTCTTAATGGCAATAAGGACGTAGTTATCGTCCGCTACCGAAACCGATTTGGTCGGGTGCGTTCATTCCCTCAGCAATATGAGGGTGTGCTGCCCAACGTTAAACGGCGTTTTCAGGAAGCCGAAACAGATGCCGCCAGGGATCGTTGGGGTCAATATATGCGCGAAATCCCTTGCCAATCCTGTCAAGGGAAAAGATTAAAGGAAGCTAGCTTGGCGGTGACGGTAGGGGGTTTGAATATTGCAGAATTGTGCGACCTGCCAATCACTGGCGTGGCCAAGTTTCTTTCTGGCCTTCAACTGAGTGAATCTGAGCGCCAGATAGCTAATTTGGTGCTTAAGGAAACTGATCACCGACTCAAATTCTTACTTGATGTCGGGTTGGATTACCTGAAATTATCGCGTTCGGCAGCGTCCTTGTCGGGAGGTGAAGCCCAACGAATTCGGTTAGCTACTCAGATTGGTTCCGGGTTGGCTGGCGTTCTTTATGTGCTCGACGAACCGTCAATCGGGTTGCACCAGCGTGACGATATGCGCCTTATCACTACCTTAAAGAAGCTGCGTGATTTAGGAAACACCCTTATCGTTGTCGAACATGACGAAGACACCATGCGGGCAGCCGACTGGATTGTCGATATTGGCCCTGGCGCCGGTGAACATGGCGGTCAGATAGTCGTCTCTGGCAGCTACCAAGATTTATTGAACTCTGATTCAGTAACTGCTGACTATTTAACTGGACGAAAAGAAATACCTATTCCGCTGGTGCGCCGAAAGGGAAATGGGCAGCAAATTTTGGTGCGTGGCGCCCAAGAAAATAACTTGCGCGATATTGATGTGGCTTTTCCTCTGGGCAAATTTGACGTAGTCACCGGGGTTTCTGGATCCGGAAAATCTTCTTTGGTTAATGCCATTCTCTACAAAGCGTTGGCACATTCGCTTTACGGAGCCAAAGCGATACCTGGAAAGCATCGCCAGATTGACGGTGGCCAAGCGATCAACAAGGTCATCCACGTAGACCAATCCCCGATTGGGCGTACCCCAAGGTCTAACCCGGCCACCTACACGGGCGTTTTCAACAAGATCCGTGACTTATTCGCCCAAACCCCTGAGGCGAAGATCCGCGGCTACCGTCCCGGACGCTTCTCGTTCAACGTTAAGGGTGGGCGCTGTGAACACTGTAAAGGTGACGGCACCATAAAAATTGAGATGAACTTTTTGCCGGATGTTTATGTTCCGTGCGAAGTTTGTCACGGTGCCCGTTACAACCGCGAGACTCTAGAGGTGCGCTATAAAGGCAAAACTATTTCTGACGTCCTAGATATGCCTATTGAAGAAGCCGCCGATTTCTTTGCTCCGATACGATCTATCGCCAGGCATCTAGACACCTTGGTGGATGTCGGGTTGGGGTATGTTCGTCTCGGTCAGCCGGCAACCACCTTGTCAGGCGGGGAAGCTCAAAGGGTGAAATTAGCTAGCGAGTTGCAGCGTAGATCCACTGGTTCGACCATGTATATTCTCGACGAGCCCACCACCGGATTGCATTTCGAAGACATCCGTCGCCTCCTGGAAGTGTTGAATAGACTAGTTGACCAAGGCAATTCCGTCGTCGTTATCGAACACAATCTAGACGTTATTAAGGCTGCCGACTGGGTGATAGACATGGGGCCTGAGGGCGGAGAACGCGGTGGCATGGTGGTAGCCACTGGCACACCAGAACAGATTGCTGCCACCCCTGGCTCATTTACTGGGGAGTTTCTAAAGCCCATTCTTAGGATGAGCTGATGGCAGATCCGGCCAGTTACCGTCCGCCTCCAGGCTCGATACCTACAGACCCAGGCGTTTATCGTTACCTTGATGCTCACGGCAAGGTGATTTATGTCGGCAAAGCGAAAAATCTGCGCAACAGATTAAACTCCTATTTCGGCGACCCAGCCAGCTTGCACCCGCGTACTCAAACGATGATGCGTACTGCCGCCAAAATTGATTGGACAGTGGTGCGAAACGAATTGGAATCGCTACAACTTGAATACACCTGGATTCAGCTTTATAAGCCGCGATTCAATATCATGTATCGCGACGATAAATCTTACCCGTGGTTAGCTATTACCTTTAGCGATACTTTCCCGAGAGTATTCGTCGGCAGGGGGCAAAAACGACGTGGATGGCGCTACTTCGGTCCTTTCGCCAAAGCTTGGACGGTACGCGAAAGCGTCGATGAGCTACTGAAAGTTTTTCCGATGCGCTCATGCACCGACGGGGTTTTTAAGCGTGCCCAGGCCACGGGAAGGCCTTGCCTACTAGGTTTTATCGGAAAATGCTCGGCTCCTTGTGTCGGACGAGTGACTGCTGACGAACATCGCGCGATAGTTGAAGATTTCATGTCATTTTGGTCTGGCCATTCCAAAGCCTTAGAGAAGAAGTTGGCTAAGCAGATGACTGCCGCAGCTGAGGCAATGGAATATGAGCGTGCTGCGAGTCTGCGTGATGCCTTGGCGGCGCTTGCACAAGTCAGTGAGAAAAATGCCATCGTCTTACCGGAAGGTAGCGACCTGGATGTGATTAATGTGGCGGATGAGCCACTAGAGATCGCCGTCCAGATTTTCCGAGTGCGCAATGGCAGGGTTCGTTCCGAACATGCCTGGGTTGCTGACCGCCCAGATGATTCTCCGGTGGGGGAGCTGCTCGAGGCGTTGCTGCTGCAAATCTATGATGACAAGGCATTACGCACCGAAACAGAGACCATACCCCCAGAGATTCTATTGCCGGCTATGCCGGAAAGCGCGGATATTTTGGCTCAGCTTTTAAGTGACCAACGTGGGTCTAACGTCGAGTTACGGGTGCCGCAGCGTGGGGGAAAACATGATTTATTTTTAACTGTTGGGCTTAACGCGAAAGAAGCTTTGGCTAGGCATAAGACGAAACGTGCAGCTGATTTGACCACCAGAAATCAAGCATTAAGCCAGCTTCAAGAAGCCATTGGTTTAGATAGCGCGCCATTACGCATTGAAGGTTATGACATCTCGCATACTCAAGGTCAGCAAGTTGTCGGTTCAATGGTTGTTTTCGAAGATGGGTTGGCCAGAAAATCTGAGTATCGGCGCTTTATTATTAAATCTTTTGAAGGTTCTAACGACGTCGGCGCCATGGATGAGGTGTTGAGGCGACGATTGACTCGTCTGGCTCAAGACCGGAAAGCCATGGCAGATGATGAGATGCTTATTGACCCAACAACGGGGGTGGCTAGGAAATTCTCTTACGCGCCGGCGTTAATAGTTGTTGATGGTGGTCTTCCTCAGGTTAATGCTGCTCAAAAAGTATTGGACGAAACTGGTTTCGCTGGCGAAATTACTCTCATTGGATTAGCGAAACGTCTAGAAGAGGTGTGGATTCCTGGCCAGGAGTTTCCGGTTATCTTGCCACGCGGCTCTCAGGCGCTATACCTTTTGCAGCGGGTACGTGATGAATCCCACCGCTTCGCTATCACCTTTCATCGCAGCCGGCGCGCAAAAGCGATGGTCGAATCTGTGCTCGACGATGTTCCTGGTTTAGGTGAAATGCGCCGTAAGACGCTGCTGTCAGTTTTCCCATCTCTAAAACAGTTGCGTGCTGCTTCAGTTAACGAGATTGCCCAATTACCAGGTTTTGGAACGAAAACCGCGCAAGCTGTGGTTGACGTCCTAGCTGAGGAGCCAGAACAACTTGGGGTAAATACCGCCACCGGTGAACTTTTGGACTAAATATCAAGCTTGCTTTAAGAGACAAATAGTTGACTCTAATGTGTAAATCTGGGCAATCGAGCACAAATTTGTGGGTATAGCTAGGTGCGAAAGGTTGCGTATCTGGTCTTAGCCTGGCCGGATACTCGGCACGTCAGCTCAGAAACGGCCATACTGGAGGGGTGGATAAACAGCTGCCCAAGGTTGTGATTGTTACCGGATTGTCTGGTGCGGGACGCCGAACGGCCATGCACGCCATGGAGGATCTGGGCTGGTTTGTGGTCGATAACATTCCGCCGGTGCTATTACCAAACCTCATTGATGTTGCTGGCAGGGGGAATGAAACCCGCCTGGCAGTCGGTTTGGATGTGCGTAGTCGAGAAATGTTTGAGCAGCTTCCTAGAGTTTTCGTTAGTTTGGCAGCGCTAGGGATAACGCCGGAAGTGTGTTTTTTAGAGGCTAATGACGAAACTATCGTTAAGCGTCAAGAATCATCTCGTCGCCCGCTGCCGCTTCAAGATGGCGGCTCGATAATGGAGGCTTTGGCTAAAGAACGTCGGATGTTGCGTAATATTCGTGCTTCGGCAGACGTTGTTATTGATACTTCAGCGACTAATGTTCACCAACTAAAGCGTCGGATTGCTCATCTTTATGGTGGCGAGCAAGCAGATAATTTGCGTATTCAGGTGATGAGTTTCGGATTCAAGAATGGTCTGCCGTTGGACGCCGACATGGTTTTTGATGTCCGATTTTTACCCAACCCACATTGGGTACCGCATTTGCGTCCTAAGACTGGTTTGTCTGAAGAAGTGAGCAGCTATGTGCTAGGTCAGGACGGGGCTGAAGAATTTCTTGATCAGTTGGTTGAGATCATTTCCACTATTGAGCCAGGCTATGTTCGAGAAGGTAAACTCCTGGCCACGGTAGCTATTGGCTGTACTGGTGGAAAACATCGTTCAACGTCAATGAGCGAGGCCTTGGCGGCTAGGTTACGCGAGCGTGGTATGAGCGTCAGCGTGCTGCATCGTGATCTGGGTTTGGAGTAAAGATGTGGCGCTCAAGTGTTGAACCAGTTAGGCCAAAGGTGGTTGCCCTTGGTGGGGGACACGGATTATCGGCTTCGTTGCGTGCATTACGTCAGATTACAGAGTATTTAACGGCTGTAGTCACGGTAGCTGATGATGGTGGATCTTCTGGGCGGCTACGTAATGAGATTGGTGGTATTCCTCCTGGTGATTTACGGATGGCGCTAGCTGCATTGTGCCCTAATAATGCCTCTGGGCGGGCATGGGCTAAATTATTACAGCGCAGATTCGTTTCAACAGGCCCCTTAAATGGTCACGCGGTTGGTAACTTGTTGATCGAGTCTGCCTGGCAAGACACTGATTTTGTTAGCGGCCTAGACCTAGTTGGAAACCTAATCGGCATCGTTGGGCGAGTGTTGCCAATGTCCACCATCCCGCTGGAGATAGAAGCGGATGTTATGGAAGTCGATCGGTCGATGCCAGATGAGGCCAGGGTGGTTTTTGGTCAGCATAAAGTGGCAATAACCGAAGGTGAAGTCATGGCTGTTCGCTTGGTTCCGGATTCTCCGCCAGTTTGTAAAGAGGCAGCTCAGGCCATCATGGACGCCGACTACATCGTCCTAGGTCCCGGGTCGTGGTTTACCTCGGTGTTGCCACATTTATTGGTGCCTGATTTAGCAGCGGCGATAGTCAATTCTCCAGGCAAAAGAGTGCTGACTTTGAATGTTGATGCCACTAACGAAACTAAGGGTTTTTCGGCAGCTCGCCATATTGAGGTATTAGCCGAACACGCCCCCATGTTGCGTCTTGATTACGTAATTGCCGATAATTCCTTTGTAAAAGATGAAACACCGTTACGGAATTTTGTGGCTAGCCTCGGAGGGGAATTAGTGATGGCTGATGTCAGAATGCGTGATGGTAGCGCTCGGCATGAAACTTTGCGTCTAGCTAGTGTCTATGCAGATTTGATGTATCCGCAGGCTGGGGCATGATGGTTGAGGAGAAAAACGCATGGCGTTAACGCGGCAAGTGAAAGCGGAATTGGCTGCGGTGCATGTTTCTAAGCCCGAGACTAGGCGTGCAGAGTTAGCGGCGATGTTGCGCTTTGCTGGCAGCCTTCACCTAGTGGGCGGGAAAATTGTGGTGGAAGCCGAATTCGATATTGGTGCTGCCGCTCGGCGGGTCAGGAAGACTATCGCCGATCTTTATGGCTTTGATTCTGATTTAGTGGTGATTAATCCTGCTGGAATAAGGAAAAACAGCAGATATGTCATTCGAATGATAAAGAACGGCAGAGATCTTGCCAGACTTATTGGATTAATTGATTCACGCGGCTTTCCGGTGCGCGGCATGCCGCCACAGATCGTCGGCGGTGGGATTAGGGAGCAGGTTGCTGCTTGGCGAGGAGCATTCTTGGCTCGCGGTTCATTAACTGAGCCTGGTCGCTCAATGTCGTTGGAGATTACCTGCCCTTCGTCCGAATCGGCGTTAGCCATGGTTGGCTCTGCCAGGCGACTAGACATCATTGCAAAAGCTAGGCAGTCGCGAGGCGTAGACAAGGTCGTCATCAAAGATGGGGATGCGATTTCTGGACTGCTAGCTCGAATGGGTGCTCACGATGCTGTACTCGTTTGGGAGGAGCGTCGGATTCGTCGGGAAGTCAAGGCTTCAGCTACGCGTCTAGCTAATTTTGATGATGCCAACCTGCGTCGTTCTGCTAAAGCAGCTGTGGCAGCCAGTGCCAGAGTAAATAGAGCTTTAGAGATTTTAGGTGACGATATCCCTGCGCATTTGCTGGCTGCCGGAAAACTGCGGCTAGCCAATAAACAGGCCAGTCTTGAAGAATTGGGTCAGTTGCATGAGCCGCCAATAACTAAGGACGCAATTGCCGGTCGGATCCGTAGATTATTGGCTATGGCAGATAAAGCTGCTAGTGAACAAGGAATACCTGATACCAAATCTGCGTTACAACAAATAGCTGACCAATAGTTTTGTGAGCGAGTAATATCCGCTGGTTGGCTTAGACGAAAATCATACCGAGGTGGTGTTACGTGTTGTGACCTACTTCCGGTAGAATCAAAAGCGTTCCTAAATTTCGCAAAGGAGATCTGAATGACTGTCAAGGTAGGCATCAACGGCTTCGGCCGTATCGGCCGTAACTACTATCGCGCTCTAAAGAATCAGGGTGCGGACATTGAGGTTGTGGCCGTTAACGACCTCACCGACAACAAAACACTCGCCACACTGCTGAAGTACGACTCCATTTTGGGTCGTTTCCCCGGTGAGGTGACTTACGACGAAGAGTCGATCACCGCTAACGGCGAGACTTTCAAGGTTTTTGAAGAAAAAGATCCCGCTAAGCTTCCGTGGGGGAAGCTAGGTGTAGACATCGTTATCGAGTCCACCGGTCGTTTCACTGACGCGAATGCTGCTAAGGCTCACATTGAGGCTGGCGCCAAGAAGGTGTTGATCTCGGCTCCGGCCAAGAATGAAGACATCACTGTCGTTATGGGTGTTAACTCTGACCAGTACGATCCGGCCAAGCACAACGTCATCTCGAACGCTTCCTGCACCACCAACTGCTTGGCTCCTGTCGCCAAGGTTCTCCAAGAGAACTTCGGCATTGAGCGTGGCCTTATGACCACTATTCACGCCTACACTGCAGACCAGCGTTTGCAGGACGCCCCCCACAAGGATCTGCGTCGTGCCCGCGCTGCCGCACTGAACATCATCCCGACTAAGACGGGTGCCGCTCAGGCCGTTTCTTTGGTGCTGCCAGAACTTAAAGGTAAGTTCGACGGTTTCGCGCTGCGCGTGCCAGTTCCCACTGGTTCGGTAACCGACCTATCTTTCGTAGCTAGCAAGGAGGTCACCGTCGAGGCTATCAATGCTGCCATGAAGAAGGCTGCTGAAGGTGAGCTGAAGGGTGTGCTTTACTACACCGAGGATCCGATTGTTTCTTCTGACATCGTCGGTGATCCGCACACTTCGATTTTCGATGCTTCCTATACCAAGGTGATCGGAAACCTAGTCAAGGTCATGTCGTGGTACGACAATGAGGCCGGCTATTCCAACAGCCTGGTTAGCTTGACTGAGCTAGTTGGCTCCAAGCTCTGATCGAAAAATTGTGAATAAAGCAAGGACGCGCCACCTGGTGCGTCCTTGTCTTTTATGTTCGAACGAAAGGAAAACATGAGGTCTTTAGCTGATTTGGGTGAGCTACGCGGCAAGCGCGTAGTTATCCGTTGTGATTTTAATGTGCCGCTCGACGGCGACACTATTACTGATGATGGCCGGATCAAGGCTGCTTTGCCGACACTTACCAAACTGCTTAACGCTGGCGCCAGGGTCACCGTCATGGCGCACCTTGGTCGCCCTAAAGGGCAAGTGAATCCAAAGTTCTCTTTGGCTCCAGTAGCTAAGAGGTTGGGTGAGTTGCTGGGTCAAGAGGTCAAATTCGCTGATGACGTGGTCGGACAGTCTGCCCAGGAAATTTCTAAATCGCTTTTGGACGGCGAGATTGCTTTAGTGGAGAACGTCCGTTACGAGCCAGCAGAACAAAGCAAGGACGAAGCGGAACGAGGCGATCTGGCGAAGAAATATGCTGCTTTTGGTGATGTTTTCGTCTCTGACGGTTTCGGTGTTGTCCATCGTAAGCAGGCCTCCGTTTATGATGTTGCCAAGCTGCTACCGGCCGCTGCTGGCGAATTAGTTGGCAAAGAGGTTGAGGTACTCTCCAAGGTAACCGAGAATCCGGAACGGCCATTCGTGGTTGTCTTGGGTGGCGCCAAAGTCGCCGACAAGCTGGCCGTTATCGACAATCTGCTAAAAATTGCCGACACTCTAATTGTTGGCGGTGGTATGGCCTACACCTTCTTGAAAGCCCAGGGCTTAGAAGTCGGTGAATCCATTCTTGACGAATCGAAACTGGCTGAGGTTAGAGGCTATCTGGATCAAGCCAAGGCTGCAGGTAAGCAAATCCTGTTACCAGTGGATGTGCGAGTTGCCCAAGGCATGGATTTCGACGCTAAGAAGCCATTAGGTGAGGTTAGCGTTGTTGCTGCTGACGCGATTCCTGCAGGGAAAGAAGGCCTAGATATTGGCCCAGAAACTGAGAAGCTGTTTAGCGAGGCTATCTCTAAGGCCAAGACAGTATTTTGGAATGGGCCGATGGGCGTTGCCGAAATCAACGAATTTGCTAATGGAACAAAAGCACTAGCTAAAGCATTAGCTCAATCGGATGCCTTTACCGTAATTGGTGGCGGTGATTCCGCAGCTATCGTGCGAGACCTCGGATACGCTGACGACCAGTTCGGCTGGATCAGCACCGGTGGCGGGGCGTCGCTAGAATATCTTGAAGGTAAGGAACTGCCGGGCCTTAGCGTTTTGAAGGAGAATTAAATGGCGCGCAAGCCGATTATGGCTGGCAACTGGAAGATGAATCTAACTCACGTTGACGGGTTAGGTCTAGTGCAGAAGCTAGCCTGGACTTTGCAAGACAAGAAATGGGATGCTGACCAAGTTGAGGCTGTAGTCATCCCGCCATTCACTGCAATTCACACGGTTCAAACCATCATTAATGGTGATCGGTTGAAGTTGCATTATGGTGCTCAAGATATTTCTGAGCATGATAATGGTGCTTACACTGGCGACGTTTCTGGGGAAATGCTGGCCAAATTAGGGTGCCAGTACGTAATTGTTGGCCACTCTGAAAGACGTCAGTATCACAATGAGACTGATGAAGTTGTCTGCTCTAAGGTTAAGAAAGTCATCGAGTATGGCATGACCCCAATAATGTGCTGTGGTGAAGGCTTGGAGATTCGTGAAGCTGGCAACCATGTTGCCCACGTCACCGGCCAAGTTGCGGCTGGCCTGTCAGGCATTGCTGCCCAGGATGTTGAGAAAATGGTGATCGCTTACGAGCCGATTTGGGCGATTGGTACTGGCAAGACGGCCTCGCCGCAGGACGCTCAAGAGGTCTGTGGGGCAATCCGCAATAAGGTTGCTGAACTATACAGCCAGGATGTTGCGGACAAAGTGCGTATCCAGTACGGCGGCTCCGTCAAACCCGACAATGTGGCTGAAATCATGGCGCAGCCAGATATTGACGGCGCTTTGGTTGGCGGTGCGTCGCTAGACCCAGATAAGTTCGCCTCAATTGTGCTGTTCTGAATCTGAAATATTAGCTGTAAAGGGTGGTTTTCTTCGTTGGAGGCCACCCTTTTACATTGCCCGGTTTAGCGTGTGTGGGGGCAATGAGATAACATGGGTCGGTGACTTACGGCAATAGCGAGAGGGAGCGATGAACGGAGCTATTTTGGCGGTGTCGATCATTTTGGTGATCGTCAGCATCGTTCTGACCGCATTTATTCTGCTGCACAAAGGCAAGGGTGGTGGCTTAGGCGACCTGTTTGGTGGCGGTATGACCACCGGGCTTTCTGGCACGTCAGTGGCCGAACGCAACCTTGACCGACTAACCATCATCGTTGGTGTGGTTTGGGTCGTGTGTATTTTCGCGCTGGCAATTCTTTATAAGATCAGCGCTTAATTTGTAGCAGTAATTCAAGTTCTATTTCAGGGAGCAATTTAGTGTCAGGTGGAATTGCGATTCGCGGCAGTAGGGTCGGTGCCGGTCCAGTAGGGGAGGCTGAACGCGGTGATGCTGCTCCCCGGATGCGGGTAAGTTATTTTTGCGCTAACGGACACGAGACGCGTCCAGCATTTGCTGCTGGAGCTGAGGTTCCTGACGATTGGGAATGTACTCGTTGTGGTCTGCCGGCAAGTAAAGACCAAAATAACCCGCCACCACCGCCGAAAACTGCTGTCTATAAAACTCACTTGGCTTATGTGAAAGAGCGTCGCAACGAAAAAGAGGCTTCTGCGATTCTTAAAGAGGCTCTTGAATCGCTACGCGAGCGTCGAGCTAACGGCGAGGTTATCTACTAGAGACGAGAAATCTACCATTA
The DNA here is from genome assembly GCF_900155645.1 of Vaginimicrobium propionicum. Lineage (GTDB taxonomy): Bacteria > Actinomycetota > Actinomycetes > Propionibacteriales > Propionibacteriaceae > Vaginimicrobium > Vaginimicrobium propionicum. The sequence continues at coordinate 941,645 of NZ_LT706985.1, read as the reverse complement.
TGGGCTCAACCACTAACGGTTGGGCTCTAATTTTTGCCGACAGGTATCGTTTAGTTCACCTTTTTGTGTAAAAGCCCCTGGCCAGGAAAGTGTCCCCCTATACTTGCCGCTAGATGTGCCCATACTGAATCACTTGGGATATCTAGTGGAGGGACAATGGTGTCTATCGGGTCAAAAAGGATAAAACGCCTGGTTATAGGGGTTCTGGCGGCTGCATTAGCGCTGCCCACCATCGCCGGATGCGCTGGCAGCGGCGGGCCGGAGAAAATCCGTTTTACATTCAGCAAGCGTGAGGCTATTGCATTTATGGACGAGGTTGTTGCGACTTACAACCAGTCACAAAACAAAGTGCGAGTCGAGATGGACACTTCAGGTGTGGATGTTGTTTCGGCTAGCTTCGTGCGTGGCAACCCGCCCGATCTGATGCTAGCGAATTACAACATGGAGGTGGCGCGTTTCGTAGACCGGTGCGCCCTGACTGACTTGAGTGACACGAAGGCGGCCTCGGGGATGCCGGAGAAATATCAACCTCTGCTTGACCAATACGGCGTGTGTGAGGGGCAAATGAGCGCAATCCCGTATTCGGTTATGGCGGCTGCCGTCATCTACAACAAAGACATTTTCGCCGCCAACGGCTTGTCAGTGCCAAAAACCTGGGACGAGTTCATAGCTGTATGCGAAAAACTAAAGGCCGCTGGGATAACGCCGATTCAGGCTACCTTGAAAGATGACTGGACAGTCGGCCAGGGTCTGTATGACTACACCGTTGGTGGCGCTATTGATGTGCTCGATTTCTTCGACAAGTTGGCTGCGCAAGGTGACGACGTTTCGTCTGAATCTGAGGTGTCTTTCTCGAAGAACTTCGCAGAGCCGATGGCTAAAATGCAACAGATATCGGCTTCCTACCTCAACCCGGACGCTAACTCTAGGGGTTACGGCGATGGCAACCTAGCTTTTGCCAATGGTCAGGCCGCGATGTATTTCCAAGGGCCATGGGCGTTCAGCGAGATAGCCAAGACAGTACCGGACTTGAACCTAGGCACTTTCCCGCTGCCAATGACGAATGATGAAGCCGACCTCAAGGTGCGTGTCAACTTGGATTTGGCGGCGATGATTCCGAAAGGGTCGAAGCACCAGGAAGCTGCCCGTGACTTCCTCGAATACCTTTTCCAGCCGGAAGTGATCGAAGCCTATAACGATTCTCAACTAGGGTTCACGCCGACGAAAACAGCCCCGGCGCCGTCTGACCCGAGGATCGCCGGAATGATCGAATATGTCGATTCGGGCGCTGTATATCAAGGTCCGTCGGTTTTGGTGCCAAAGACCATCCCCGTATTCAACTACGCCCAAGCCATGGCTTTAGGTGCCAGTGCGGACGAGTACCTGACAACGTTAGATGCTGACTGGGCTCGGTTAGCGTTCCGCGCGCCTAAGAAGGAGGCCTGATAATGAGCAGCACCACAAAAACGAAACAATCGCGTTATTCAAAGCGGCGGGTGGAGCCGATTTACTACCTATTCCTGGTGCCGAGCCTGATTCTGTTTACGCTGGCTATCACCGTGCCGGGCATTATCGGGATCTTCTTCAGCTTCACAGATTCGATAGGAATCGGGGAATGGCATTTCATTGGGTTCACGAACTATATTGCCTCTTTCTCTGATCCGGCCATCTTGAGAAGCTATCTATTTACCTTCGGGTTCTCGATAGCTACGGTGATTGTCGTAAATGTGATTGCTTTCTTGCTGGCGGTCGGGTTGACGTCAAAAATACGATTCACGACCGGATTGCGGACGATTTTCGTTATCCCGATGGTCATCTCGGGCATCATCATCGCCTATGTGTTTAACTTCCTCTTCTCTAATTCCTTCCCGTCCCTGGGCGAGACATTAGGTATCGATTGGCTGTCCACAAGTATCTTGGCCAATTCCGATTGGGCTTGGACGGCAATCGTCGCGGTGACCGCTTGGCAAGCCATTCCCAGCACCTTGCTGATTTATATCGCCGGTTTGACGTCGGTGCCTGCCGATGTTTATGAAGCCGCCGATATCGATGGAGCATCAAAGTCTCAGCAATTGCTAAAAATCACGTTGCCACTGGTATTCGGCTACGTGATTATCAACACGATTATTGGGTTCAAGGGTTTCTTGAATGCTTACGACATCATCGTCGGTTTAACAAATGGCGGGCCTGGGACGGCTACCCGATCTATCGCAATGACCATCATCGCCGGCTTCAACGGCGGTGATTACGCCTATCAAATGGCTAATGCCACGATATTCTTCATCATCGCGGTGCTTATCTCACTTCTCCAACTGTCACTGATGCGCGGGAGGAATCAACTGTAATGTCCGCTTCAACACTCGAAAACGTGAAAATTAAGAAAGACAGATACAGTTTTTCTAAAACCATCATTCTGATTTTGTGCACCATTACGGTGCTGCTTCCCATGTATGTCACCATCGCCATGGCCTTTAAGACAACCAATCAAGCGGTAGACGGGAATGCTTTTTCGCTACCGAACCCGTTCTCTTTTGAAGGGTTCGTGGCCGCCTGGAAACTAACGAAGTTCCCGGTTGGTGCTGGAGTCTCGCTATTCGTGACGGCCGGAACCGTGATATTAACGATTTTCTTGGCGGCGTTCGCGTCCTACGCGATTGTCAGAAATTGGGATAAACGCCTCTTTAAGTGGTCTTTCTTCTATCTGTTAGCGGCAATGTTCATTCCCTTCCCGGTGGTTGCACTACCGCAGATTCAGTTAACCGGACGAGTTGGTCTAGACAACCCGGTCGGTGTGATTATCTTGGCAACGATGTTCCAGCTGAGTTTCTCGGTGCTATTATTCACGGCTTTCTTGCGTTCTATCCCGGTCGAGATTGAGGAGTCTGCAAGAATTGACGGGGCGAGTACCTGGCAAACCTTTTGGCAGTTAATTTTTCCCCTGCTGGCACCGATGAGTGCGACGGTTGGAATCTTTGCTTTCCTATATGCGTGGAACGACTTCATGATGCCGTCCCTGATCATTTCAGACCCCGCTTTGCAGACCTTGCCAGTGCGTCAAAATTTGTTCCAGACGCAGTTCTCGAACAGCTATAACGTCGCTTTCGCGTCCTATTTAATGGCTATGGCTCCCGCATTGCTGGCTTACCTATTTGCCCAGCGTTGGGTGATTGCCGGCGTTACCCAGGGAGCTGTCAAGGGCTAAGTTGATTGAGTGCCACCCAACTGGTAGGAGTGATTCATGCTTTCATCACCAAATAGTAACGTTATTTCCAGGCACAAAGATTGGTGGCGCAGCGCGGTCGTCTACCAGATATATCCGCGTTCATTTCAAGACTCGAATGACGACGGGATAGGCGATATACCGGGCATCACGGCTCGGCTGGATTACCTTGCTGATTTGGGGGTGGACGTGGTTTGGCTCTCCCCGGTATACCGTTCGCCGCAGGTCGATAACGGCTATGACATTTCTGACTATCGCGATATTGACCCTATCTTCGGGGCACTAAAAGACATTGACGAATTGATTGCCAAAGCTCATCGTTTAGGCATCAAAATCATGATGGATTTAGTCGTCAACCACACGTCCAATAAGCATGAGTGGTTTATTTCCTCGCGTGAGACGAACTCGGACAAACGAGATTGGTATTACTGGCGTGATGCGAAGCCTGGCTGCACCCCAGGTGCGCCCGGCGCTGAGCCAGATGCTTCCCCGGCGGCGTTTAGCCCCTCAGCCTGGAATTTCGACGAAGTTAGCGGGCAATATTACTTGGGTGCTTTCAGCCCAGGTCAGCCAGATCTGAACTGGGAAAACCCTGAGGTTCGCCAGGCTGTCTACGAGATGATGCGCTGGTGGGTTGCTCGCGGGGTCGACGGTTTCCGCATGGACGTCATCAACATGATTTCTAAACCCGACAGTCTAACCAGTGGTGGGCCGCTAGCACCTGAAGGTGCGAAAGAGCGGGATATAGTCAATGGGCCTCGGCTGGACGAATTTCTTGCCGAGATGAATCGGGAAGTCGGTTTAGAACGCGAAAATTTGATGACTGTTGGTGAAACTCCAGGTGCCACTATTGAGGTTGCCAAGAGAATTACTGGCAGTGATCGGCACGAGCTGAACATGGTTTTCACTTTTGAGCACGTAACCCTTGATCAGGCTGACCAGGGCACCAAATGGGACTTGGCCAAGCTTCATCTACCAGATTTGAAAAAGAACCTTGCTGCCTGGCAGGACGGATTGGCCGATGTCGGCTGGAACTCCCTCTATTGGGATAACCATGATCAGCCGCGCGTGGTGTCTCGCTTCGGTGATGACAGCGATGAGCACCGGGTCAATTCCGCGAAAACCTTGGCTACGGTCTTGCACATGCACAAAGGCACCCCATTTATTTACCAAGGTGAAGAGATAGGCATGACTAATGTGCCCTTCGCCCGTATTGACGACTATCGCGATGTGGAATCGCTCAACTATTACCGCTTAGCGCTGGCTGCCGGCAAACCCGAGGCTGAGATATTGACCTCGCTGGCTGCTAAGAGTCGCGATCATGCCCGCACCCCAATGCAATGGGACGAGTCGGACAATGCTGGATTCACCAACGGTGAACCATGGTTTAAGCCCAACCCAAATTACCCGAAGATAAATGCCAAAGCGGCTCGTCAAGACCCGAACTCGGTATTCAAGCACTACCAGGCACTCATTAAACTGCGCCACGAATCCGAGGTGGTGCGTGAAGGGCGTTTTGAATTGCTGCTGGCGGAACACGAACAAATTTGGGCATTTACCCGTACTCTCGGCGACCGGACCTTATTAGTTTTAGCTAATTGTTCGTCTAAGCGGGCGGCTATTCCAAACGACCTGCCGGATCTTAACGGCGGCGAACTGGTACTGGGCACCCATGCCGATAATGCACCGGATTATTTGGCGCCCTGGGAATCTCGAATTTTGTCTTTCAAGAACGCTTAAGGAAGGATTATCGCCTTGTCAGACGCAGATTGGTGGCGTCAAGGTGTTGTCTACCAGATTTATCCGCGCAGCTTCGCTGACTCTAATGCTGACGGCATCGGGGATTTGGCTGGCATTGCCTCGCGTATTGATTATTTGGCATGCCTAAATATCGACGCGGTGTGGCTAAGCCCCTTTTATCCGTCAGAACTAGCTGATGGCGGATATGACGTGATTGACTATCGCGATGTTGATCCACGCATCGGTACGCTAGCGCAATTTCGCGACCTGGTGACAGCATTACATGAGCGTGGCATTCGGGTAGTGATAGACATCGTCCCGAACCACACGTCAAATAAACACCCGTGGTTTGTGGCTGCGGTTAACTCTGAGCCCGGTTCCCGCGAGCGCGCCAGATACCATTTCTTCGATGGGTCGGACGGCAATCAGCCGCCGAGCGATTGGCAGTCAGCTTTTGGCGGATCCGCCTGGACCCAAGTGCCAGACGGCCAATGGTATCTGCACACGTTCGCTGTCGAACAACCAGATTTGAACTGGGATAACCCCGAGGTACGCCAAGATTTCCTAGACACACTGCGATTCTGGGCAGATCTCGGGGTAGATGGTTTCCGGGTGGACGCCGCTCACTTCCTAGCCAAAGACATGAGCTTGCCGCTGCCGTCCAAGGCAGAGTTAGAGGCCAGGCCGCGAGACGGTCATCATCCCTTAGTTGATCGCGATGAATTACGCGATATCTACGCAGAGTGGCGAGAAGTTTTCAACTCTTATGACCCACCTCGCACAGCGGTTGCCGAAGCTGACGTGCCGCCCTCCCGCGTGCCGCTCTACGCTTCCCCAGATACCCTGGGTCAGGCGTTTTTCTTTGATTTGCAACACAGTGACTATTCGGCTGACAGGTTCAAGACGATTATTGACGAATGCCTAGAGGTCGCTAGAACATCAGGCTCTTCAGTAACGTGGGTGCTAAATAACCATGACACTGTCCGTCACGCCAGCCGGTACGGAACTGCTTATCCAGGCTTAGACGCCAACGGTCAGCCAGTGCGCAAGCATGGTGGTGACTGGCTGCTATCTGGCGGTGACCCAGTGCTTATTGATGCGGCTAAAGGCTTGCGGCGTGCTAGGGCAGCGACTCTGCTGTTGTTGGCGCTACCTGGGGCGGTTTACCTGTACCAAGGTGAAGAGTTGGGGCTGCAAGAAGTCGCTGAGATAAGCGACAAAGATCGCCAAGATCCCACGTTTTTCCGCCACCGGGGGGTTGACATCGGTCGCGATGGCTGCCGAGTCCCGCTGCCGTGGACGAGAAGCGGGCCATCTTACGGTTTTGGGACGGCAGGGTCTCACCTGCCACAGCCGCTGTGGTTTAGTGGTTACAGCGTCCAGACTGAGGAACAAACCCCTGGCTCCACGCTGCGCCTATATCGCCAGGCGCTAAAGTTACGTCGCGAACTATTGACTCACGAGTCCCTGACCTGGGAGGAAACGGGCAGCCCAGATGTGCTGGCGTTTTCACGTCCGAACGGGTGGCGGGTGCTGTCTAATTTTGGGGTGAATCCGATAGGGATACCCGACGGGCAGATTCTGTTGTCCTCTGGCGAGGTTAGTGATGTTCTTCCCGCAGAAACAACGATTTGGTACCGCTAGGCTGACCTAGAGATTGCAGGTGTGGTAGAGAAGTTTGGACGCTGCTCGCTCGTCAACAAACCAGTGGGTCACTTTCCGGCCGCGCACTAGGCCTGCGGGCAGTTTAGATCCTGGCCTCAAAGCCTCAACCACTGCATCTGCACGGGAATAACCGCTAGCTAGTACCCAAACTTCGGTGGAATCATTGATTGTCTGTAGGGTGCAGGTGATGCGTTCTTTAGGCTCATTAGGGGCGTTTACTACACCAATAACGCTTACAGTTTGGTCACTTAGACCGGAGCCTCCGGCATATAGATCGGCGATGTGACCATCTTCAGCCAAGGTTAACAGGCAAATATCGAATCTACGATTTCCTAATTCTTGGGCATAGCTCATTGCGGCCTGGTCTGGGTCTGAGGTGCTTGTTGGGCTAGGCATGGCGTGGGTCTGAGCAGGTATGACGTCAACAGAGCCAGCTAATGCTGCCAAAGCCTGGGTGGAATTGCGTCTAGCGTCTGTACTTGGCACGTAACGCTCACTCGTCCACCATAATTCCACTGCGCTAGAGTCAATATCTGCTGCTGTCCACAGATTTGCTAGTGCGCGATACATCTGGTTAGCACTTTCGCCGCCAGATAAGCCGAGGTTAATTTTACCCTCAGGCGCGGGGGAGAGCTGGCTCAGCCGTTTCGCTAACTGCCCGGCCATCCCTCGGGTTAGACCGATTTCATCGGGGTAACGATGCACCCTAACGTTGGTTGCTTCTTCCAAATCGGCCATTCCACGAGTCTATCGAATAATCTGACAAGATTTTAGAGTGCTGATTTTTCAAGCCTTGAGCGTTAAAAATGTTTTGGCTCACTAAGCCAGCCAAAGCCAAAGAAAACCCATTGATAGCTTCACTACATGACCCGAGCACGAAAAACCGGCGGACGAAACACTAAATTTCGCCCGCCGGAATTACTTTTTAGCTCAGGTTATGCCTTGGCGAGGGCTTCTTTAACCCCATCAACTAGCTCATGCCAGCTAACGATGAACTTCTCAACGCCTTCGTCTTCTAATTTGACGTAGACATCGTCGAGGTTGACGCCAATAGCGGCGACATCTTCTAGCACTTTGTGGGCGTCAGCGTAGTTAGCGGTAATGGTGTCACCTTTAACTTCACCGTGATCAGCGAAAGCGCTCATGGTAGCGCCTGGCATAGTGTTTACGCACGGCTTAGCAATCAATTCGCTCACATATAGGGTGTCTGGGTAATCCGGATTCTTGACGCCGGTCGAGGCCCACAACGGACGCTGCACGTTAGCGCCCTTGGATTCAAGAGCCTTGAAACGCTCAGAGCTGAAGATCTCCTCATAGGCCTCAAAGGCTAGCCGGGCGTTAGCCACCGCAGCCTTACCGCGCAGTGCTTTCGCCTGGTCAGTGCCGATAGCCTCCAGCCGCGCGTCAATCTCCGTATCCACACGAGAGACAAAGAAAGAAGCTACTGAGTGGATCTTCGACAAGTCCTTGCCAGCTTTTGCGGCATCCTCTAGGCCAGCGATATAGGCCTCCGTTACTTCGCGGTAACGCTCAATACTGAAAATGAGGGTGACGTTAACTGAAATGCCAGCAGCTATGGTTTGGCGAATAGCTGGCAAACCAGCCTTGGTCGCCGGAATCTTAATGAGCACATTCTGAGCGCCAACAAGATCGTGCAACACTTTGGCCTGGTCAATGGTGGGCTGGGTTTCGTTTGCTAACTCGGGGGAGACCTCAATGGAAACTCGACCATCGTAGCCAGCCGACTTGACGAAAATATCGTCGAAGACCTTACAAGCGTCGCGTACGTCAGCGCTCATCAACTGCCGGATAACTTCTTCTACGTCAGCTCCAGAGGCTTTGAGTTCGCGTAACTTATCCCCATAAACCGACATGTCTTTGAAAGCAGCCGCGAAAATAGTTGGGTTTGTAGTGACACCTGTTACCGAAGAATCGGTAATCATCTCGGCTAACTCACCAGAATCAATACGCTGACGGGACAGGTCATCCAACCAAATAGAAATTCCAGCATCGTGGAGTGCTTTAAGATTCTTGTTCATTCAATTCCTTACTTCTATTAAAATGCGGACTTAAGCCGCGCCTTCTCGGTAGTCGGATAGCTATTTCTAACCATAGAAACTGGCGTACATTTCGTCCGCTGTTTCCATAAGTTTCCTATAGTGCTCGGCATTTTCTGGACGAGGCTTTGCAACTTCTCCGACATCAACTTTTGCTCGTTCAACATCGGGAGCCAAAGTGTCTAACGCCAGTAGAGCTGTGCCGTGCAAGGTCGAGCGTTTAATAGTAACCGGAGTTAACTCCATTTGCATGACGTCCGCTAGTAATGTCACGATTCCTGGCAGGTTACGGGTCATAGATCCGGCAGTGCGCGCAGCATCCAAGTTCCCAGCCACTTGGCGTAGTTGGTTGATAATGCGTAAATATTGCAGTCCAACGCCTTCCATAACTCCACGGAAAATGTCGCTTCCACTGGTCGAGAAAGATATGCCAGACATCACTACTCGAGCATCTCCTCGCCAACCCGTAGATCGTTCTCCGGTGAAAAATGGCAACACTACTGGGGAATGAGGGGACGGGTCAGCTCTAAGTAGCGCCTCGTCACCGCCCTTAACTACCTCGGTGAATTCGCGTTCCGCCCAGGTGAAGGCGCGCCCACAGTCATTCATGGCTCCGCCTAAGAGACTGGTGTTAGCGTCTAGACGGTAGCACCATAAGCCAGACGGAATAGGTTTCAACGCTGAACCTACCGGATCATCTATGATGACGCGAGCCGCCCCTGAAGTAGCCAATGTACACACGAGTTCGCCGACGCCAACAGCGCCAGCCCCTAGATTCGCTGCGTGTCCGTCAGCAACCGGGGCAAACCAGGCGGCGCCGCGTAATTCGTCCCAATTATGTTGACTAGGGAATAGCGGTTCATTTGGGTTGAGTATGCGAGAAAGTTTCGCTTTATCAAGATCTAGAAGATCAAGAATCTGGTCGTCCCAATCGCCAGTAGCTCGGTTTAGCAAACCCGTCCAAGCTGCTGCTGAGGTGCCGATTACGGCCTCTCCTGTGAGTTTAAGGAATACATAAGCCCCTAACGCTATCCAGCGATCCGCCTTTTCAAAAAGGTCTGGACACTCTTGTCTCAGCCACCTAAAACGTGCTGGCAAATAGGAAGAATGGAGTCTGGCTCCGGTGCGCTGCTGCAGTTCGTCTTCATCCAATTCGTCGCGCAGACTTTTTACTTGGCTTGCACAACGGGAGTCCGCGTAGGTAAAGCACGGGGTGATGGCATTGCCGGATTTATCTACCCCAACTAGTGAGCTAGAAAATGTGTCAAGGCTAACTCCTTGAATGCGACGACCCTTAGCTTCTTTAATTAAATCGCAGATAATCTCGCTTAGCTCGTCGACTACTTGATCGGCGTCGATCGCGGAGGTGCCATCACGGTTGGTCGTGAATGAATGCGGCTTTTTTGACCGTGACCCGGCGGGCCGGCCAGCTGCATCGTAAAGCATTCCTCGGCTGGCGGTTGATCCGACGTCCAATCCGATAACTAGCGGAGCTTGGGCGTCTTTGATACCAATCTCAAAACCCATACGCACAAACTTATCTGTTAGTGACACCTTTTGCGTGATTAAAAAAAATTGAGTTGGATAGGCCAGTTTTTCGATGAATAAAAATAAACATGGCAGTCTTTTTGATATATAGATGACCCGCAGCATTAATAAAGCGTTGGGGTTTAGGCAATGCTATTGCCTAAACCCCAACGCTGTTCTTAGCTCTTGAGCCAAACCGCTCTATCAGTTCAGCTCTGGAAGCGATTCCTTTTCTTTCTCTAGCGCCTTGGCAACCTCGTCCAAATCAAGGCCGGTACGCATTCCATAGAAGGAACGGTAGACGTAGAACAATGCCACGAGGAGGAAAACCAGTGCGCAAACGCCAACCAAGACAGGATTATCTGCACGCAAGGACACTGCCAACTCAACGGCTAGTAACCCAAATAGCGTAGAGAACTTGATGATTGGGTTAAGAGAAACCGAGCTGGTGTCCTTGAATGGGTCACCAACAGTGTCACCAACGACAGCTGCATCGTGAAGTGCAGTGCCTTTAGCGTCTAGATCAACTTCAACAATCTTCTTGGCGTTGTCCCAGGAGCCACCAGCATTAGCCATATAGATAGCTTGGAAAAGTCCGAAGATAGCTATCGAAATCAAATAACCGATGAAGAACCATTGGTCAATGAAAGCGAATGCCAAAGTTGAGAAGAATACGCCAAGGAAGATATTCAACATGCCTTTTTGTGCATATTGCGTGCAAATCTGGACAACTCGTTTCGAGTCGGCAGCCGAAGCCTTGGTAATACCATCCAATTTGATGTTCGCTTTAATAAACTCGACCGCTCGGTAGGCGCCGGTAGTAACAGCTTGCATTGATGCGCCGGAGAACCAGTAGACAATGCAACCGCCGGTGATTAAGCCAAGCAATAGACCAGGGTTTAACAACGACAGGTTCATGCCCATTGTGCCAAATGGGTCACGATCTGTCAGCGTCATAATGATCGAGAAAATCATGGTGGTAGCGCCCACTACCGCGGTGCCGATGAGTACCGGCTTAGCGGTCGCCTTGAAGGTGTTACCAGCACCATCGTTCTCCTCTAGGAAGCGCTTAGCGTTCTCCCACTTGACGTCGAATCCGAAATCCTTCTTGATCTCATCCTCGATGCCGTCAATGTCTTCGATAGTGGACAATTCGTAGACAGATTGAGCATTGTCAGTAACTGGCCCATAGGAGTCAACAGCAATAGTTACTGGCCCCATACCTAGGAAGCCGAAAGCTACCAGGCCGAATGCGAACACCGCCGGTGCCACCATGAAATCACTAAGCCCCAGTGAGGAAACCACTGACGCGACACCCATTAGCGCGACGATCGCCAGGCCAATCCAGAAGGCGGAGAAGTTACCAGCTACTACGCCGGACAAGATGTCTAGTGAAGAGCCACCTTGGTGTCCAGAAACCACTACTTCTCTCACATGACGCGACTTGGTAGAAGTAAAGACCTTAACTAGCTCGGGGATGAGAGCACCAGCCAAAGTGCCGCAAGAGATAATAACGGACAGTTTCCACCACATGCCGTTGCCGAGATCGCCAATCATCAAGGTGCTGAGGATCACCGTCAAGATGATGCAAATTACGCTGGTCAGCCATACCAGATTAGTTAGCGGCTGCTCGAAGTCCATTTCGGCATCGTTTTCGTGACGAGCCTTAGTGAAGGCGCGAATCACGAAGTAGGAGATTAGAGAGCCGATGAGCATCACTGTGCGGATGGCAAAAATCCATACCAGCAGTTGTACTTGCATGTGCGGGTCGTGGACGGCTAGCAGGACGAAAGTGATCAGCGCAACACCCGTGACACCATAGGTTTCAAAACCATCAGCCGATGGGCCAACCGAGTCGCCGGCGTTATCGCCAGTGCAGTCGGCAATAACGCCGGGGTTGCGGGCGTCGTCCTCTTTGATCTTGAAAACGATTTTCATCAGGTCGGCGCCAATGTCGGCGATCTTGGTGAAGATACCGCCAGCTATACGTAGTGCTGAAGCACCTAGAGATTCGCCGATAGCGAAACCGATGAAGCACACACCAGCTAATTCACCAGGCAAGAAAAGCATGATGAAAAGCATCATGAACAGCTCAACGCTGATTAACACCATGCCCACGCTCATGCCAGCTGACAAGGGAATATCGTGAGTTGGGTAGGGCTTGCCGCGCAAGGCAGCGAAGGCTGAACGTGAATTAGCGAAAGTGTTAACGCGAATACCGAACCACGCGACGAAGGCTGAACCTAGCATGCCGATTAGGCTAAATAGCAGAATGACTAGCACTCGCCAGGTTTGGAAGCCGACTAGGAACTGGTAGTAGATAAAGACCACTATGGCGATGAATACCCACAATAGTCCCAAGAACTTTAGCTGCTGAGCCAGATATGTCCGACAGGTCTGGTAAATCAATTCAGACACTTCGAGCATTGACTTGTGTACCGGGAGGTTGCGCAGCTTGGAGTAGTTATAGACGCCGAAGCCTAGCCCGAGCAGACACACAACTAAGCCGATGAGTAGCAGGTTGTGTCCGTTGATGGTTCCGCCGAAGAACGAAACCGAATCTAGTGGGGGTAATTTCAAATTCGCCTCGCCCCCTCCGGATGTTGGAGTCGATGATCCACCAGAACATCCAGATAATCCCAATAATAAAGGCAGCAGTGCTGCTGCCGTAGCTTTTAATTTGGTGTGGCGCTTCACGGGGGCTGTCACACTTCCTCCTTTAACTGATTAGTCAGCCAAGACATTATCCCTTAAGAGTTTCAAACTGTAATTGGGGGTGGGTTAATGCTTTTTATGGCTGATTAGACCAAACCGCTAACCTGGTGGGTGAACAATCTAGTTTCTAGGAGCGACGTTGATTACTCGCATGTCTGAGCTATTCGTTAGAACTTTGCGTGACGACCCTGCTGATGCTGAGCTGCCCAGCCACAAGCTGTTAGTGCGTGGCGGATATATTCGTCGCGTCGCTCCTGGAATTTATACATGGTTGCCGCTGGGTCTGAAAGTTTTGCGCAAGGTTGAGCAAATTGTGCGCGATGAAATGGACGCCATTGGCGCCCAGGAGATGCTGTTTCCTGCGCTGTTGCCGAAGGAACCTTATGAGCAGACGAATCGGTGGAGCGAATATGGTCAGACGCTATTCAAATTGAAAGATCGGCGAGACGCAGACTTGCTGCTTGGGCCGACCCACGAAGAGATGTTCACGCTGGTGGTCAAGGATTTATACCGCTCTTATAAAGATTTGCCGCTGGTGATCTACCAAATTCAGACGAAATACCGTGACGAGGCTAGGCCGCGTGCCGGTGTGCTGCGTGGGCGCGAATTCGTCATGAAAGATTCCTACTCTTTTGACGTGGACGATGAAGGTCTAGATGCTGCCTACGCTAAACACCGTGAAGCCTATATTCGGATTTTCAATAGGTTAGGTTTCGATTACGTGATTGTGCGCGCCAATGCGGGCGCTATGGGCGGATCTAAATCTGAAGAGTTCCTGGCTGTTTCGCCTTACGGAGAAGATACCTTCGTGCGATCTGACGGCGGGTTTCAAGCAAACGTGGAAGCTGTTTCATTCCCCGTAAGTGCCCCGATTGACGCTAGCAATGTTCCCGCGCCGCAAGTTATCGACACCCCAGATGTGCCAACCATTGATTCTTTGGTGGCATTATCAAACCAGGTGATGAAACGCGCAGATCGGGCTTGGCAGGCTAGCGACACACTGAAAAATGTGGTTTTCATGGTCAAACAACCAGATGGCCAGCGTGCCCCACTGGTCATCGGTTTGCCAGGAGACCGTGAAATAGATGAAAAACGCTTAGAGGCAGCTTTGTCCCCAGCTGAGGCAGAGCCATTCACTGACGCCGATTTTGAACGCTATCCAGGGTTAGTAAAAGGCTATATCGGCCCTAATCGGGACGGCCAACAGTGGCTAGGTGAAGAAGCCGGAGCCAAAGTGCGCTATTTACTTGACCCGCGTGTCGGGGACGGCACTGAGTGGGTTACGGGCGCAAACCACTCCCAACAACACGTCTACCACTTGGTTGCTGGTCGTGACTTCCATGCAGACGGTCGGATTGATGTGGCCGAGATTCGCGAAGGTGATCCGGCTCCGGATGGCTCCGGGCCGCTGCATCTGGCTCGTGGTATTGAGATGGGGCATATTTTCCAGCTTGGTCGCAAATATGCTGAGGCACTGGATCTTAAAGTTCTAGACAACAACGGCAAACTCGTTACGGTGACGATGGGCAGCTACGGTATTGGAGTATCCAGAGCCGTTGCTGCGATAGCTGAATCAACTTGTGATGACAAAGGTTTATGCTGGCCTCGCGAGGTGGCTCCATTCGACGTTATGGTGTTAGCTACTGGCAAAGGCGACGAAATCACTGATACTGCTAATCAGATTGCCAAGCAGCTTTCTGACCAGGGATTTAGCGTCCTGTTGGATGACAGAAAAGCCTCTCCAGGTGTCAAATTTGCGGATTATGAACTGCTCGGAGTGCCCACTGCAGTAGTAGTTGGCAAGCTCTTAAAGGATGGGCTTGTCGAGGTGCGTGATCGTGCCACACTTAACCAGCAGCCAGTGCCACTAGCGCAGGCTGTAGGCGAGGTGTGTAAGCAGGTGCGTTCTTAACGCCAACCCGGCCAGGAAGGAAATTGGCCAGATAGTTGACTGAAATGCTGATAACACTGGCACATAGCATCGAAAGCTGCCTGTCTATCACTTGGTTCAGTGGTTACAAAAACCCTTGCCCAAGCCTCCGCTACGGCTTGTTCCAGTTGAGCCCAGATTGCTTGGTGTTGACTAACGTCATTTAAATCCCCAGGTAGATCAAAATGGGCTGGGGCAGGGGAGGCGCTAGCTTTAGCGGAAGTAAGCATTTTTACCGTTTCATCACGCGCCAGAGAAACTTGACTTACCCGGTTAATCATGTCTGCGGTTAACGGGTGATCGTATTCTTGGGTTCCGATCATCGACTCCAAACCGTAAATCAACGCTTCTTGACGGTTAAATAACACGTCTAGAGCCTGCGAGTAGCTGCCTGGTTCTAGCCTCGACGGGACGGCAGTGGGGAGCGCTGGGGTGGAACCGCCGCTAGAGATTATTTTGGAAGCTGCTGACAGAGAAGCCCAAAGCAATGCTTCCGATGGATCCTCAACATTAAGCAGCTGTGCATATTGTTGGCTGGCTAGTGTCTCAGCCTGCTCGAAATCGTCTACGCTAACCGTGGCATAAGTGGGGCTCGGTAAGGGCTCAATAGGTGTGTGGTCAGCTTGTTCGCCGCCCAACGGGTCAGGCTGGGCTAAGACAATGGCTCTTTGCTCATGGAATTTCGCGATAGCTGTATAAGGTTCCGGGGTGGTAGTGGCCAGCTGATTAGCCATTGCGGCAAGCTCAGTTTCTCTAGCTACCCCCTGGCGTCTATTATCGCTAAGCGAAGGTGCCGGTTTAGGGTCGTGTGAATCTACTATCACCGGGCTTGGGGTGCATCCCCACAGTGCAAGCAAACCTAAAACCAGCAACCCGATAGCTAAACGTCGATAGTTCACTCGTCTAAGCTAGCGCTTTAACTTAGAACTTCTACCGTCTCGCTAGTAAAATGAAGGCAAGCTGCCTGGCGGTGGCATTAAAAATTTATGACATAAAAGGACCTGAACGCCATGAACGACGATCTGACTCAGCTGGTTAGCCCAATTTTGGCGCAGGAAAACCTTGAACTAGATGAGCTTAAAGTAGTTAACGCTGGTAGGACGCGGGTAGTTAAAATCAGTGTTGACGGTGACGGGCCAGAAGGTAAAGGCCCGGATCTAGATCAAATATCGGATTTGACTAGGAAAATCTCTAAAGCCTTAGATGAGTGCGACTTGATGAATACCCCCTACACTCTTGAGGTTTCTAGTCGTGGCGTTTCCAAACCGCTGACGAAATCCGCACACTTTCGACGCAATGTTGGCCGTTTGGTGCGATTGCTGTTGGTCGAATCTAATTCGCTAGGCAAAGGTGAGATCCTGGGGCGGATAGTCTCGGCCAACGACGACGCGGTCACATTGACACCTCATGCCGAGCCCGGCACCAAACCAGGTGCTAAGGCTAAGGAGCAGTTGGCAGATGTTGCCATCAACTATGCAGACATCACCAAAGCGGTTGTGCAAGTCGAGATGAACCGCTAGCTCGGTCGTTAAGGAGAACAATGAATATCGACATGGCAGCTCTAAGAGCTATCGAGCGGGATAAAGACATTCCACTCGACTATCTCGTCTCAACCCTAGAAGATGCGTTATTGAATGCCTATAACAAGTCCGAGGCTCCAAAGCCAGGTGCCAGAGTTGAGCTCAATCGCAAAACTGGGCGGGTCAGTGTATTAGTTCCGGAGCTTGATGAAGAAGGCAATAGCTTAGGCGAATCTGAGGATATGCCAGAAGATTTCGGCCGGGTCGCAGCGGCTACCGCCCGTCAGGTAATTTTCCAGCGGATTCGTGAAGCTGAGGACGAGCAGAAGTATGGTAAGTTTTCTGCCGCTGAAGGAGACATTCTGGTCGGTGTAATTCAGCAAGACCGTGACTCTCGTACCGTGCGAGTAGATCTTGGCTCTATCGAAGCCTTTATGCCGTTGGCAGAACAAGCTCCGGGCGAAGATTACCGTCATGGACGCCGCTTGAGGGTTTATGTGGTTGCGGTACGTCGGGAAGCCACCGGCCCGCAAGTGATCGTCAGCCGTACCCACCCGAATCTGGTTAAGAAACTTTTCCAATTGGAAGTGCCGGAAATCGCCCAGGGACTAATCGAGATAAAGGCAATCGCCAGAGAGGCTGGGCATCGCTCCAAGATTGCGGTTTACTCCGAGCATAAGGAAATAAACGCTAAGGGTGCTTGTATTGGGCCGATGGGCGCTAGAGTGCGGGCAGTAACTAACGAGTTGGGTAACGAGAAAATAGACATTGTCGACTGGAGTGAAGATCCGGCCGAGTTTGTTGCCAATGCACTATCGCCAGCAAAGGTGTCAGAAGTGACGGTTATCGATCCACAAGCTAGAGCTGCCAGGGCAATCGTGCCTGACTATCAGTTGAGTTTAGCTATCGGCAGAGACGGCCAGAATGCTCGGCTAGCGGCCAGACTTACCGGTTGGCGAATTGATATTAAACCAGACACCGCGACCCAATAAATTAGCGAATTTCACTTCGGTTTTAGCTCGGTTGGCTGAATTACCCCTTTGCGCGTAAAATGGATCTTCGTGTGCGCAACCGCGTGCGCCTAACACCGCTCAATAGCCACAGCCAACCGGCTGTGAAACAAGAAAGTGGGCTAGCGCTCATGAACACTCGATGAGTATGCCGAAATGAGCAAGACAACCAACTAGGGGCTCTCGTATATGACGTAGGGCCAAAAAGGGAGATCAGTGGCCAAGGTCCGCGTCTACGAGCTAGCAAAGCAGCTCGGACTCGAAAGCAAGCAGTTACTAGCCAAACTGAACGAAATTGGCGAGTTCGTTCGTTCTGCGTCCTCAACGATTGAGACTCCGGTGGTGCGTCGCGTCACCGAGAAAGTTAAGCAGGAATTAGCCGCCCAATCCGCCGATGAGCCGGCCGAGCAGAAAACTGGCGAAAAAGCGAAACCGAAAGCTCGTAAGGCACCTACGCCTGGAAAAACGAATGCTCCGGTGGAATCTAGCAAACCTATTCCTAAACCAGCGCCGAAAGCTGTAGCTCCAAAGCCTGGGCCGCGCATGACAAATAATGCGCCGCGCCCATCGCAGATGGGGACTGTGCCTTCTACTGCGAAACCGGCTCCGCGCCCCAAGGCAGCCCCGGCCAAACCTTCGGCTGAGACGAGTTCGCCTAAGCCTACTCCTAGGCCAGGTCCGCGTCCCACCCCGAATACAGCTCGGGCTGGGGCAGCTAAAGTTGGCCAACCGCGCCGTCCTAGCACGCCCAGGCCAGGCAATAACCCCTTCATGTCATCAAGCGCGCCCACTAGGCGTGGTCAACGTCCAGGTTCGCCACGTCCAGGACGCTCAGGAGAACATCGTCCACACGGCGGCACAAGTAGTATGCCTCGTCCGGGCGGTACCTCTGGGATGCCCAAGCCGAATCCGGCGATGATGCCCAAGCGAGCTAATGCTGGCTTGGGACGTGCTGGCACTGGCGGAGGTGGTCGCGGTCGCGGTGGTGGTCGTGGTCGCGGCAACAATTCTGGTATGCCAGGCGGTTTCCCCCGTCCAGGTGCGCCCGCGCGTGGACGAGGCGGTCGTGGCTCAACGCAAGGTGCTTTCGGCCGCGGCACTTCCAAACGTGGAAGGAAGTCAAAGAAGCAGCGCAGACAAGAGTTTGACGAAATGCAAGCTCCCGTCATTGGCGGGGTGCGCATTCGTCAAGGTGAAGGCCAAACTATTCGACTGCGACGTGGTTCGTCCTTGACAGATCTGGCCGAAAAGATCAATGTTGAGCCAGCACAATTAGTGCAGGTGCTTTTCAATATGGGTGAGATGATTACCGCCACCCAGTCGGTGCCTGACGAAACCTTAGAAATTCTGGGCAACGAACTTAACTACAACATTGACGTGGTTAGCCCAGAAGATGAAGATCGTGAGCTGCTAGAAAGCTTTGATCTTGAATTTGGTGAGGACGAGGGCGACGAGTCAGATTTAGCACCGCGCCCACCAGTGGTGACTGTCATGGGTCACGTTGACCATGGCAAGACGAAGTTACTAGATGCGCTACGTCACTCTGACGTTCAGGCTGGCGAGGCTGGCGGTATCACCCAGTCAATTGGTGCCTACCAAATCGAAACGACGGTCGACGGCGAAACTCGCCCAATAACCTTTATTGATACCCCTGGTCACGAAGCGTTCACCCAGATGCGTGCCCGGGGTGCGAAATCGACAGATATCGCTGTCTTAGTGGTAGCTGCCGATGATGGTGTGATGCCGCAAACTATTGAGGCGATGAACCACGCTAAAGCAGCAGATGTGCCAATCGTGGTCGCCGTCAACAAGATTGATAAACCAGCTGCCGACCCGCAGAAGGTGCGTGGTCAGTTAATGGAATTCGGTCTGACACCAGAAGAGTACGGCGGCGACACTATGTTCGTTGACGTCTCGGCGATCACCCGCGAAGGCTTGGACGACTTATTAGAGGCGATTGTGCTCACTGCCGACGCCGCTCTAGATTTGCGTGCCAACCCGGATATGGATGCTCAGGGTGTTGCTATTGAGGCTCACTTGGATCAAGGTCGCGGCCCAGTAGCTACCGTCCTTATCCAGCGGGGCAGCTTACGTAAGGGTGAATCCATAGTTGCTGGTTCAGCTTATGGTCGAGTGCGTGCCTTGATTGACGATAAAGGTGAGCAGGTGGATGAGGCCGGGCCGTCAATGCCTGTTCAGGTTTTGGGACTAACCTCTGTGCCAGGCGCTGGCGATTCTTTCCTTGTCGTTGACGATGATAGAGTTGCCCGCCAGATCGCTGACCAGCGTGAAGCTCGTAGACGTCAAGCCCAGCAGGCGGCGTCCAGCAGACGCAAGACCCTAGACGAGCTGTTCGATGAGCTTTCTCGCGGCGAGACCAGTGAGCTCACTCTTATTCTTAAGGGTGACGGTGCCGGTTCCGTTGAGGCTTTGGAAGACTCCTTGATGAAGATTGAGGTGGATGACGAAGTCAGCTTGCGTGTCATCGATCGTGGTGTGGGCGCCATTACAGAGACGAACGTGTCTTTGGCTGCCGCCTCCACCCCACATGCGGTGATTATTGGCTTTAACGTTCGTCCTACCGTGCAAGCTGCGCGGTTGGCCAGCGAAGAGAATGTCGATATTCGCTACTACTCGGTCATCTACGATGCGATCAATGAAATCGAGGCTGCCCTTAAGGGCATGTTGAAGCCGATTTACGAGGAACGTACCCTTGGCCAAGCTGAAATCCGCGAAATTTTCCGTTCGTCCAAGTTCGGAAATATTGCTGGTTGCATGGTTGAAGACGGCATCATTCGTCGTAATGCTAAGGCTCGACTGATTCGTGACGGTGTGGTCGTCCAAGAAACCTCTATCAACTCGCTGCGTCGTGAAAAGGACGATGTAACTGAGGTACGTGAGGGATATGAGTGCGGCGCCACATTGCTGAACTACAACGACATTCAGATCGGTGACACCATTGAGTGTTACGAGATGGTCGAAAAGCCGCGCGATTAAGGAGGACTATATGAACCCACGAATCGCAAAGCTGGAAGACCAGATTCACGAAATTATCGCCAGAATGTTGCAGTCGCGGGTAAAAGACCCTCGGCTGGGTTTCGTGACGATCACTGACGTCAGATTAAGCGGTGATGCTCGAGAGGCCACAGTTTTTTATACCACCATGGGCTCTTCCCTTGACGGGCGCGAAGCTGATGCACTAGACGGAAAAACCGATACAGTTGCAGCTTTGGAATCCGCTAAGGGAATGTTGCGCACCACAGTCTCCAAGAAACTGGGCATGAAGTTCACTCCGACATTGACCTTCGTCGAGGATGCCTCCCAAGATTCTGCCCGCAAAATAGAGGAATTACTTGACCGTGTGCGCCTGGAAGATGCCGAGCGTGCCAGAAAGCGGGGCGGCGATTTCGCGGGGGAATCAAACCCCTATCGAAGCGATGAACGCTGACGGTTTACTAATCGTTGATAAGCCCGCCGGATTAACCAGCCAGCAAGTGGTTGGGGTGATCCGACGGGCTTTCGACACGAGACGCACAAAGCAGAAAGTCGGCCATGCCGGCACTCTGGATCCCATGGCCACCGGCGTGCTGCTTATCGGGGTGGGCAAAGCTACTCGATTGCTTGGGCATTTAGCCCTTCATGACAAGGACTATGTAGCGACCATCAGGTTAGGCATGGCCACCACCACTGATGATGTTGAAGGTGAGCCTATCTCAGGCGCCAAAGCTAGCGGGTTGAGTCTCGAAGCTATTAAAACAGCTATCGGGGAATTAACTGGTCAAATCATGCAAGTGCCTTCCGCTGTTTCAGCAGTAAAAGTGGACGGCAAAAGAGCTTATACCCGCGTCAGAGCGGGGGAGGACGTCAAGTTGGAGCCTCGGCCAGTGATCGTCACTCAATTCGATATTCTGAACAGTCAAACCGTTGATGACTATCTTGACTTAAAAGTCGCAGTGAGCGTTAGCTCGGGTACCTATGTGCGTGCCCTTGCTCGTGACTTGGGAATCAAGCTAGGGGTTGGTGGTCATCTGACCAGCTTACGTCGTACCCGGATTGGGAAATATCAGATTAAAGACGCCACCTGTTTGGACGATGTCAGTCAGGCAAAAATGTTATCGATGGCAGATACTGCCAGGCTCAGTTTCTCGGTGAGATCGGTCGATGATGAAATGGCTAAAGACATCAGTTTCGGTAGAGCGCTAAATCTAAGTCTAGACGAGCCTATTACTGGGTTAATCGGATCAGATGCTCAATTGTTGGCCATCTACCGTCCAGATGGGCAAATTGCGCGCCCAGTAGCGGTTTTTTGCTGAATCACTAGAGGCTGAAGTACTCGGCTATCCCGTCTAATGTCATTTGGGTGGCCACAATCACCAAGACCATACCCATCAGGCGTTCAACTGCAGTCAAAGTTTTTTCGCCAAGAATTTGGTTAAGGGCGGAGGAGAAATACAACGCCAAGGCGCTCAGCAACCAGGCCGCAAACAGTGCCAAAAGAAGCCATGGCAAAAAATCTGGTTCTCTAGATACTGCAACGATTTCCATCGCTAATAGGCTGGGGCCAGCAACGTATGGCACGGCTAACGGGACGATGAAGGGTTCGTCGTCGATAGCTTCTTTTAGGTTGGCAGTTGGTGAGGGGAAGATCATGCGCAGCGCAATCAGCATCAAAATCACTCCGCCAGCGGTGGTTAGCGCTGATTGGCTGATCTGGAATAGCGTCATAAATCCCTGGCCACCGAAGAGGAAAAGCACCATGATCGCGAAAGCGATTAGCAGCTCACGAACGAGAATGCGACGGCGACGTTCGTGGGCAGTGTGACGTAGCGCCGCCAAAAAAAGCGGCACGTTGCCTAGCGGATCCATGATCAAGAGGAAAACGACCGCGTTAGAAATCACCACATCTGCCACATGCACGCCCGCCAGGTTATCGCATGAAAGCCGAAACTACTTAGTCGTTGCCTAGTCGATAAGTTTTTGCCCTATATAGCGCTCGCGCTTATGCTAGACCCTGGTCAAAGGCATTAAGGCAGGTGTCATGGGGCAAAGCGTGGTTGTGATAGGCAACTTTGATGGTGTTCATGTGGGGCATCGAACGCTTATCAACAAGGCTAAGCTTCATGCACAAAATGGCGATTTGCCGGTTATTGCGGTGACATTTTGGCCGCACCCGATGAGCGTTCTGACCCCCGATAAAGCACCGAAATTGTTGTGCAATCTAGATGAGCGAATCGAGTTGTTGCGGGAAGCTGGTGTAGATCAAGTACGCGTGATCCATTTCACCCGTCAAATTGCTGATTGGTTGCCAGAGCGTTTTGTGCGCACGATTATCGAACCGTTGCGGCCTGGCGTTGTAGTTGTTGGGCAAAATTTCCGTTTCGGCAAGGGAGCTGCCGGCAGCCCAGACAACTTGCGTCAATTGGCTGACGGCTATCTCGTGGATGAGGCTGCGCTTACAACATCTGGCGGGTTAGCTGTCAGTTCAAGCGTTATTCGTGAGGCGCTAGCTGTTGGTGACGTCAAACTTGCTGGAGAAAATCTTGGTCGTAATTTTCAGGTGAGTGGCCTAGTAGTGGTTGGCGATCAGCGCGGACGCCTACTGGGTTTCCCAACAGCCAACCTGCATCTTGGGGCAGAATATGCCGTACCAAGTGACGGTGTTTATGCCGGTTGGGTAAGAATGCTCGATGAGCCGGGTACGCGTATGACGGCTGCTATCTCGGTTGGCACCAATCCAACTTTCGGCGGCATGGAACGTCGGGTCGAATCTTATGTGCTAGACCGCGATGACCTTGCTCTTTACGGTGCAAGAATCAGCGTTGAGTTCATCAAGAAATTGCGTGGTGTCGTCACTTTTGAATCTGTTGATGACCTAGTGGCTCAGATGAGTGTGGATGTCCAAAATGCCCGGGAAACCTTAGGCGCCTAAAGCCTCAGCGTTGCCGTGCGATTTCGTTAGCCAATTTTTGCCTGATAAACTCAGCAATCGCCGTTAGATCGGCCGCGGAAGCCCAAGAGCAACCAGCGCACGTAGCAATCGGTTGCGCCGCGCAACGAGTATCCGGAAGGAGAGCAGCCCTAACTATGGATCCTGCTGAAAAGAAGAAGATCATTGAAGAGTACGCGACACACGAGGGCGACACTGGTTCTCCTGACGTGCAGATTGCCTTGTTGTCAAAGCGTATTGCGCACTTGACTGAACACTTGAAAGTTCACAAAGGTGACCACCATTCAAGCCGTGGATTGATGTTAATGGTTGGTAAGCGTCGTCGCCTGCTGAACTATGTTGCTCAAGAAGATATTGAGCACTACCGTTCGCTTATTAAGCGTTTAGGTCTGCGCCGTTGATCGGCTGAGATTTGTGGGGAGTGGCTACATTTGTTGGTCGCTCCCCATTGGCGTGTTTTCGCCATGTTTTAACTATATACAGAGACACTGTTTGGGATCGTTAGGTTTGGTCCTCGGTAGTGGCTGCCGGGCTTTAATTCCCGTTGGCCTCGATCGAAGACCGACCTAGGTGCCTAAATGAGAATAAAAATAAGGAGCACCCATGGAGGGACCCGAAATAAAATTTTCGGAAGCCATTATCGACAATGGCAAATTTGGTAAGCACGTAGTGCGGTTCGAGACCGGACTGCTAGCCCAGCAGGCTGATGGGGCTGCCGCCGTCTACTTGGATGGCGACACCATGTTGTTGTCAGCTACTACTGCACAAAAATCGCCGCGTGAAGCAATCGACTTCTTTCCGCTAACCGTAGATGTGGAAGAAAAAATGTTCGCCGTCGGCCGTATCCCCGGCTCTTTCTTCCGCCGCGAGGGACGGCCGTCAGAGAACGCTATTTTGGCTTGCCGGTTAATTGACCGTCCATTGCGTCCAGCTTTCGTTAAGGGGCTACGCAATGAGGTCCAGGTAGTTGTTAGCGTTCTAGCTTTGAACCCGAAGGTTGAGTACGACGTGGTAGCTATCAATGCTGCTTCAATGTCTACTCAGATTGCTGGTCTGCCGTTCTCTGGCCCAATTGGTGGGGTGCGGGTTTCACTAATCGAAGATCAGTGGGTAGCATTCCCAACTCACGAACAAGAGCTGGCCGCCACATTTTCTATGGTTGTTGCCGGCCGGGTGCTTCCTGACGGCGACATTGCCGTAATGATGGTCGAAGCTGGCGGTACCGAGGCAACTTGGGATAACGTCCGTGCCGGTCAGAAAGCGCCTACTGAGGATGTTGTTGCTGGTGGATTAGAAGCCGCGAAACCGTTCATCAAAGCGCTTTGCGATGCGCAGGCGGAATTAGCTGAACAAGTTTCTAAAGAAACCTACCCATTCCCGGTGTTCAAGGACTACGAGGACGACGTTTATGCTGAGGTTGAGAAATTGGCTTATGCCGAACTCGACAAGATTATGCAGGTTGCTGACAAGCTAGATCGCCAGACTCAAGAAAAAGAGCTGAAAACTAAAATCATTGACCAAATGATTGACGATGAGGCATTCGAGGATCGGGAAAACGAGATTGCTGCGGCGTTCAAGGCTATCCAGAAGAAGATCGTGCGCTCTCGCGTCCTCAATGAGGGGATACGCATCGACGGGCGTGGGCCGAAGGATATTCGTCCGCTCTCAGCTCAGGTCGGAATTATTCCCCGTGTGCACGGCTCTTCGCTATTCCAGCGCGGCGAAACTCAGGTTATGGGTATTACCACGCTAAATATGCTCGAAATGGAGCAGAAGCTTGACACTTTGAGCCCAGTTACCTCTAAACGTTATATGCATCAGTATGAGATGCCGCCTTATTCGACTGGCGAAACTGGTCGAGTTGGTTCCCCGAAGCGTCGCGAGGTTGGTCATGGTGCTTTAGCCGAGCGCGCCATCGTGCCCATGCTGCCAAGCCGTGAAGAGTTCCCTTATGCCATTCGTGAGGTCTCCATGGCTATTGGCTCTAACGGTTCAACTTCTATGGGTTCAGTGTGTGCCTCATCGTTGGCGTTAATGAACTCTGGTGTACCGATGCGTCAACCAGTAGCTGGTATCGCTATGGGTCTAATGAGCGAAACCGTTGATTCTGAAACGAAATACTTGGCGTTGACTGACATTCTAGGTGCCGAGGACGCTCTTGGCGACATGGACTTTAAGGTGGCGGGTACCAAGGACTACATCACCGCTTTACAGCTTGATACGAAGCTCAACGGTATTCCTGCCGATGTGTTGGCGCAGGCTCTCATGCAAGCCAAAGAGGCTAGATTGGCCATCTTGGGTGTCATGAACGATGCTATTTCTGAGCCAGATGAGATGGCTGCGACCGCCCCGCGCATCATTGCCGTCCATATCCCGGTGGACAAGATCGGTGAAGTGATCGGGCCTAAGGGCAAGGTAATCAACCAGATTCAAGATGATACTGGCGCCAATATCTCTATCGAAGAGGACGGCACAGTATTCATCGGCGCCTCCAATGGTGACTCTGCTGAAGCTGCGCGAACTCAGATAAACGCTATTGCTAACCCGACGATGCCGGAAAAGGGCGAGCGTTATTTGGGCACAGTAGTTAAGATCACCAATTTCGGTGCTTTTATTTCGTTACTACCTGGCAAGGATGGTCTGCTACACATTTCCAAGATGCGCCAGCTCAATGATGGCAAGCGTGTTGAGCAAGTAGAGGACATTCTGTCTGTCGGTCAGAAATTGCAGGTCGAAATCAACGAGATTGACGACCGTGGCAAGCTGTCGCTGGTGCCGGTTCTTGAAGAAGACGAAGCTAGTGACGACTAACTTGTGAATAACCAAAATTGGGCGCGGAATAATTTTGAACTGCTCCCCGAAAGTTGGACTAGTTAATTTGGTTCTTTCTTTCGGGGAGTGTTTCTATGCGGTTGAGCTCGAAGATTACATTTGAGCAGCGCGCGCGTTTGGTGGAGTTGTTTAAGGCAGGTTATGGCTGTGAAAGTGCCGCTCGTATTGTGGGGTGTGGTAAAAAGTCGTCGCGGAACTTGTGGGATCGTTGGCGGATTCATGGCAGTCTTGCTCTTGTGGAAAAGGCCAGTAAATCTGTGTATCCCTTCGAGGTTAAGTGTGCGGCTGTCCAGCGTTTTTTGGATGGGGAGTCTAAGCCTGCAATCGCGAAAGATTTAGGGTTGTCATCCCCGAGAGCCTTAGATGTGTGGGTCAGAGCCTATCGGGATAAAGGTGAAGATGGACTACGCCCGAAACCGAAGGGAAGACCAAAGAAGGATCCTGATGAGCCGGGTCGGGCGGTGAGCGAGATTGATGGGCTCAAGCGTCGCGTGAAGTATCTGGAGGCTGAGAATGCTTACCTAAAAGCATTAAGGGACTTGATGAACAACGAGCACTAACCCGTGCCAGGGTCGTAGTTTCACTCAAGTCCCGCTATAGCCTTGCTGATTTGTTGTCTATTGCTGGTCTTGCCCGATCAACTTTTTATTACCATCAAGCCCGGCTTGGGCGCGTTGATAAACATGAAGATCTTGCCCAAGCGATTCGTGGTGTTTTTGAACATGCCAAAGGCCACTATGGACACCGGCGGATCCGTCTCGTGCTGATGAAGGACGGCTGGCGAGTATCTAACAAACTCGTCGCTAAACTCATGAAACGCGAAGGCCTGACCTGTATTACACGTCCCAAGCGTCGCTATAACTCCTATCGTGGCACGGTCAGTAACATCGCTGACAACGTCCTAAAACGAGACTTTGTCGCTCATAAGCCGAACCGTAAATGGGTTAGTGATATCACCGAGTTCCGCCTCGCAGGCCGTAA
This sequence comes from Vaginimicrobium propionicum, assembly GCF_900155645.1. Lineage (GTDB taxonomy): Bacteria > Actinomycetota > Actinomycetes > Propionibacteriales > Propionibacteriaceae > Vaginimicrobium > Vaginimicrobium propionicum. The sequence continues at coordinate 914,501 of NZ_LT706985.1, read as the reverse complement.
GGTCTACCTTTCGCCGATCATCGACCTCTACGATCATCAAGTAATCGCCCACCGGGTAGGATTGGCTCCGACCACGTCACTATCAGCAGCAAGCCTGAAAGACGCGATCGCGAAGCAACACCCCGAACGCGGACTGATCATGCACACCGATCAAGGTTTCCACTACCAACACTCCTCATGGAAAAACCAACTGGCCAAGATCGGCGCTATCCAGTCTATGTCCAGGAAAGGCAACTGCTACGACAACTCCCTAGCCGAGAACTTCTTCTCCCACCTCAAAACCGAGTTCTACTACCCATCCATCTTCGACACAATCGAAGATTTCCTATCCAAACTCGACCAGTACATCACCTGGTACAACAACGAACGCATCCAAGAACGACTCAAGGGCCTGACCCCGGCACAATACCGAAATCAGACCCTTGCAGCCTAACAAACAGGCTACGATTTAACTGTCCAACAAACGGGGAGCAGTTCATTTCCGCGCCCAATTTATTTATTCTTAAAGTTACTTCGGTTGGCAGCCTTTCTGAAATCTTTGAGTGGTGTCCTGAGTAATGACGTAGTTAATCTCGCCATTATTGGCGACAACTTGGAAAGTCCAATTTTTGTCCCCGTCTATTCCAGCTTTTACAAGGCAAGATGCAATATCTTCGGCATTTAGATCGGCCAGTGGAAAGCTGTCCGGCTCGCCACCTTTATTCGATGTCACTTCAACTTTGTTGCTAATAATTAGCTGCTCAGATTCGCCATCGTTTTTATAGCTGTAGCGCGTTTGTGGAGGTGTATAAGAATTTGGGTTAACGCTGATCTGGAAGCCTTGAATATTTTCGGGTAATTTCCCGGTTAATTTAGCAAATTCGGTCGCTAGCACATCAGCTTGGCTTAGATCCCTCGTCCCTAATTCGACTCCATCACTCATAAGGAAAGTGCGGCTTAACATTTGTTGGTCGCCGCAATAGGGTACCTCGACAGTAGCTAAATCAAAAGCATTATTTTTAATCGTCATGCCGCCCAACGCTTGTGGGCAGTGCGAGGCTTGCCAGTACTTTTCGAAAAGCCCAGCCACGTTGACGGTGTCAGCTTTCATAGTTTCTTGCTTTTTACCTGAAGCTTCGTTTTTGACGGCTTCGAGTGTGCCATCGTCACTCATAGTTACGGTAACCAGGATGCGGTCGTTTTGCTTGTCAAAGACGGCGTTCAAAGCACCGGAGGTTATCTCGACGGATTCCACTAGGTCAGCTTCGGCTACCTGATGGGCATTGTTATAAGCCTGTGCCGCCATCTCGCCATTCCACTCGCCTTGAGTTGAAGCTGAGGGCGTTGGTGTTTTTGAGCCAGACTGGTCGTCAACGCCGGGTTTGGCGCAGGAAGCCAGTAGAAATATCAATAGCAAGCAGAAACTACAGCGCGCGAATCTCATAGGTCAACGATACGTGGTTTCAGCCGGGCTAAAGTTGACCACATGCTGATAGTGGCAAGGAGTTTTTAATGATAAAGGTTGCAGTTTTTGGGGCAAAAGGCCGTATGGGTTCAAGAATTTGCCAGGCGGTCGATGAGGCTGACGGCTTAGAACTGGTGGCGGCCTTGGACGCTGGAGACGATAGGCAAGCTAGTTTAGCTGCAAATGTCGCCATAGATTTCACCACACCAAGCGTAGTGATGGACAACATCAAATGGTGTCTGGAGCACGATATTCACGTTGTGGTGGGCACCACCGGCTTCGACGACGCTAAATATGACCAAGTGCGCGCTTGGCTAGCTAAGAGCCAAGCCAACGCCCTAATCGCCGCCAATTTTTCTATCGCTGCGGTACTCATGATGAGCTTTGCTGCCAAAGCAGCACCTTTCTTCGAGTCCGTAGAAGTTATCGAAATGCATCATCCGCGGAAGTTGGACGCTCCCAGTGGCACAGCCGCTGCTACGGCGAAAAAGATTTCTGCAGCTAGACAAGCCGCCAAAGCTCCGGCGATGCCCGACGCTACCGAAATTGATCCTAACGGTGCTAGGGGAGCGGTGATAGCTGGGGTAAACGTTCACGCTGTACGTTCTCAAGGTTTATTTGCTCATCAAGAAGTTATCCTCGGCAATCCAGGCGAACAACTGCTGATACGCGATGATTCTTTCGACCGTAGCTCATATATGCCGGGCATTATTGCCGCCGTAAGAGCTATCCAAAACCGCCCTGGGCTAACCATAGGTATTGATGAACTGTTGGGGATTGGTGATGACTAGCTGAGGTCATCGGCTTAGATACTGGTGTGTAACCTTATTTGACGAATCACTGCGGCCTCCTCGTTGCCGAGGCTGCGGTGTGCACCGTCCGCTAGCCATCCGGTCTCTTCTAGCCAAGCTCTGAGTAGGTCGTCCGTAGTCAGCAGCCACCAGGTTGCTCGCTCGAAACCGTCGGCTCGTAAAGTGTCGATGATGGCGTTTAATAGCCGATCTTCATGACCGGCACCTAGTTTTGCGACGCAAAACTCTGCCACTAGGGCATCTGTTGGTGCCGCGTCCGGGTCGTCGGATGGGCCAATAGCGGAAAACCCAACCACCTTGCCGTCTTCGTTTAATGCCACTAATACTCGGAAAGTGGCAAGTGGAGGGCGGTTAATGGCTTGAATCCAGGCTTGGGTCATCTCGCCTAAATCAAGGTGTGCTGCCCAATCGGCCACGCTAGGTTGAGATTTATAAGAGTTGAGTTGGAGCTGGGCGATGGCACCCGCCTGGCCAGCCAAAGCCAGTCTCACGGTCGCCGGATGTCTAGTCACGGTTTGATTCTAGTGAATGACTGGGGAGTTCAGTACAATGGGTTTGCGATGAATGCTCTAGAAACCCCTCCTGAACTGGCACCTGGTAATTTACGAATAATCCCATTGGGCGGTCTAGGCGATGTCGGACGCAATATGACCTGCTTTGAGATCAACGGCAAATTGTTGCTCGTTGATTGCGGTGTGTTATTTCCTGAGAACGAACAGCCTGGTGTCGATTTAATCCTGCCGGGGTTGGATTATTTATTTGACCGTCTAGATGATGTTGTCGCTCTGATACTGACCCACGGGCATGAAGACCATATCGGAGCTGTCCCATATTTGTTGCGTAAGCGCGAGGATATTCCGGTATATGGTTCAAAACTGACTTTGGCCTTGGTGGCAGCCAAATTACGGGAGCATCGCCTGTCTGATGCCTTCCTTAACGTGGTTGCTGAGGGGGATAAGCTCGAATTAGGCGAGTATGGAATAGAGTTTTTTGCGGTTAATCACTCAATCCCAGACGCTCTTGCTCTAGCTATCAGAACTGACGCTGGCAATGTGCTCTACACCGGCGATTACAAGATGGATCAGTTGCCACTTGATGGGCGTATCACTGATTTGCGTGGTTTCGCCAGGCTGGGTGATGAAGGTGTGGATGTGCTTATGGCTGATTCCACCAATGCGGAAGTGCCCGGCTTTACGCGTAGCGAAAAAGATATTGTTCCTGCTTTAGAGCGGGTGTTTGCAACCTCAAAACAGCGGTTGATCGTGGCGTGTTTTGCCTCTCACGTCCACCGAGTGCAACAAATTTTGAATCTCGCGGTAGCTAATGGGCGCAAAGTCGCCTACATCGGGCGATCAATGGTGCGCAATATGGCAATCGCTCAAGAGCTTGGATTCTTGAATGTTCCGGCGGGCACGCTGATCGAGTTGAAATCCATCAATGATTATCCGGTGGATCAAGTGGTGGTTATTTGTACGGGTTCTCAAGGCGAGCCGTTGTCGGCTTTGTCTAGGGTTGCTAACCGTGAGCACCCCGTGCTTAAAGTCGAGCCAGGCGACACTGTGTTATTGGCTAGCTCACTGATCCCCGGCAACGAGAATTCTGTCTACCGTGTTATTAACGGGTTGACCAGGTTAGGCGCCAACGTGGTACATAAGGGCAACGCTTTCGTCCACGTTTCGGGGCACGCCAGTGCTGGCGAATTGCTGTACACCTATAACGTGGTGGCACCGCGTAACGCCATCCCGATTCATGGCGAGGTACGTCACTTGGTAGCGAATGCCAAATTAGCTGAGGCTACTGGTGTTGCTAAAGAGAATATTCAGGTGATAACCGACGGGGATGTCATTGATTTAGTTGATGGAAAACTCAAAAAAGTTGGTTGTGTTGATGCGTCCTATATTTTTGTGGACGGTTCTACCGTCGGCGATATTAGCGAATCTTCGCTAACAGACCGACGTATCCTAGGCGAAGAAGGATTCATCTCCATTGTTGTCGCGGTCAACATTAAGGCGCGTTCTATAGTGGCTGGTCCAGATGTTTCAGCTCGTGGCTTCTTGGAAGATCCCACAGTGTTTGACGAAGTTACTGAGCAGATTCGGGACGGTATTCAAATCGCCCTCGATGAGGGTCAGGACGATACCTTCCGCTTGCAGCAAACCGCCCGCAGGATTGTGGGACGTTGGGTTTCCAAGTCTTTCAACCAGCGTCCGATGATCGTCCCAGTGGTTATTGGGGTTTAGGTCGGTCTTACAAGCCTTAGATTGTTTATTACCTATTACCCTCGCTTTAAGCCAATAGGAAAAGCGAGGGTAATCAGGGTGCCGCTAACGCGATATGCCTTTTAGCTCCATTTTTGTACTAATTCATGCAGCCTTTGAGGTGTTAGCCCATCAGGGAAGATCAGTGGAATCCTGTCGACTGGCATATCCCTTAGAATGGCGAAAGTCACGTCATTAGGGTCGGCCTTAGTCATTGATTCGCCCAGGTCACCTAGAGCTTCGGAGAGTTCAGCCCAGGCCTCAGGCACTGCCTTCCATTGGCTCAATGTTGCCGATGCTGACAACTTTGGCGTCAATGCTGGTGCAGTGATAGTAACCGTCTCTCGTGCTTTGATATCACGTGAAGATTCACCAATTTCAACCTGTATGGTTCCAGGCTCAACTTGGAATTTATGAGATTCGACATTCCAGAATGATAGTTCGCGGACGCTAACTGTCATCGTTACAGTTTTTGATTCGTTGGGTTTAAGGAGAATCCGATCGAATGCTCGAAGTTCCCGCACAGGACGCACGACTTTCGAATCCAAGTACCCTACGTACAGCTGAGGCAGGGCCACGCCAGCTCGGTTACCGGTGTTTTTAATCGTGATTGTGGCTGAAATCGCAACATCGTCTTCATGAGAATCCTCGGTTATCTCATTCGTTTTTACCTCAAAATTGCGGTAATCAAATCTTGTGTATGTTAAACCATGCCCGAACGGGAAACTTACAGATTTCTCCATCTTGTCAAAGGCTCGGTAGCCGATGAACAGACCCTCCCCGTAGCGGACTTCGCTGTTTTCGCCGGGGAAATTTAGTTGAGCTGGATGATCTGATAATTTTTCGGCAAATCCTTCAGATAGTCGGCCGGAAGGCGATGCCTCACCCGTTATCAGCCGTGCCGCACCTTCACCGCCAGCTTGACCTGGCAACCATAGTTCAAGGATCGCATCTGCTTTGGATTGCCAAGTTCTTGTTTCAATAGCAGAACCGTTGCTTAGCAGGACAATAACTTTTTTGGCTGTGTTGCGCACAGCATCTATTAGGCGCAGATGACTATCCGGTAGAGAAATATCCGTCCGGTCAAATCCTTCCGATTCGTAGGAGGCAGGTAAACCGATGAATAACAATGCAATTTTATTTGTCGCTAGCTTGGCGGCGTCAGCTATTAGAGATGAGTCAGTGGTTTCATTACTTGATGACGCTTCCAAGCAGTAGCCCGGAGCAAATTCGATGTCTGGTTTTCGTGCCCGTAACGCATCTAGTGGGCTAGTCATCTTTGTCGGGTTTACTTGCGAGGATCCAGCGCCTTGGTAACGTGGCGTTCTCGCCATTTCACCGATTACGACTGCGTCGTCCAAGTTGGGCAGGGGCAAAGCATCGTCGTTGGTTAGCAACACGGCTGATTGGGTAGCGGCAATGGCAGCAAGCTCGTGGTGATCATCAACGTTGAAAGTGCTTGTGGTTTCAGAGTTTTGGCCGTACTTGGCAATTAGGGACAAGACTCGCTCGACCGCGCGGTTAACGTCTTCTTCAGATAGTTTATTGGCCTTGACAGCTTCAACGATCTTCTTATCGTTTAGGCCATTAGATGAAGGCATTTCCAGATCAAGGCCAGCGTGAACTCCAACTGGACGATCATGGACGGCTCCCCAGTCAGTTACAACGAGACCTTGGAAATCCCAATCATCGCGTAGTACCTCGGTCAGCAGCCACCGATTGTCAGACGAGAAACAATTGTTAATGCGATTGTATGAGCACATTATTGTTGCTGGCTGACTGCTTTTAACGATTCGTTCGAAGACGGATAGGTAAAGCTCGTAAAGTGTGCGCTCGTCAACAATGGCGTTAACGCGCATACGATCTGATTCTTGATTATTAACAGCGAAGTGCTTTAGTGAAGTTCCAACACCTTTACTCTGGATTCCGTTTATGAGCGAACTAGCTAATGTAGCTGTAAGGAGTGGGTCTTCAGAAAAGTATTCAAAATTACGTCCGCATAGTGGGGATCGTTTTAGGTTGACGCCGGGTCCTAGGATAACGCCGACATTTTGTGCCTTAGCCTCTTCGGCTAGGGCTTCACCAATTTCTGTAAGTAACTCTGGATTCCAGCTTGATGCCAGCCCGGCTGCAGTTGGGAAGCAAGTGGCTGGAACCGAAGTGTTTAAGCCAAGGTGGTCTGTGTCTGTATCTTGTTTACGCAGACCGTGTGGTCCGTCAGAGACCATTAATGCTGGTATGTTGAGGCGCTCAATAGCCTGCGTATGCCAGAAATCTTCGCCAGATAATAATGATGCTTTTTCTTCAAGCGTTAATTGGGAAATTATTTCTGGAATTTGTGAAACAGTAAACATTATTGCCTCTATCCAATATTAGTTATCTTGTTTAGGTAAGCAGCATTTCAGCTAGTTTGTAATCTGCTACAAGAGTCGTTATCCAATTGCCGCGCAGGCATGCCAGCCCGGGTAACTGTTGTAAAGCACCAATGCCTACCAGGGTAACCGTCAAGCTGTCCCAATGTCATTATTTAATGGCTGTTTGAGCGGCTGTGCGTAGGTCACTCTTATTTTTTAGTTGCGGCAAGTGGTTGTTCTCAATAGTTTTTCAAGTGTGTGTGAAGGGTGCCGAGCACTTGGCAAGACGTATCTTGAAAGATACAATTGATGGGTGGAGATAAAACAAACGGACGTGTATGTTCGTTGGTTCCGCAGGCTGAAAGATGTACGAGGTAAAGCTCGTATTAATATCGCACTGCAACGGTGTCGGGTAGCCGATGAGGTTGTCGGCGATGTTAAATCTGTCGGCGATGGTGTCTATGAGCTGCGTGTCCACACAGGTCATGGATATCGGCTCTATTACATGGTGAAGGGTAAAGAAATTATGCTTCTTGTCGTTGGGGGAGACAAATCGAGCCAGCGACGCGATATTGAGCAAGCCAAGAAACTTGCGGCAGAAATTGTTGAGGAGGGGAAATGGCAGTGACAATTAGCACCTGGGACGCCAGCCAATACCTTGAAACTAAAGATGACATCGTGGCCTACCTTAATGCGGCGTTTGAAGAGTCAGATCCGGCAATTCTGCAAGCGGCACTTGGTGATGTTGCCAGATCGCGAGGCATGAGCGCTATCGCTAGGCAGGCGGGAGTGGGGCGCGAGTCTTTGTATAAATCACTATCGCAAGACGGAAACCCATCTTGGCAGACGATTGCGAAAATATTCGATGCGCTCGGTCTGCAACTGCAAGTCAAAGTGTCGGCTTAAAACCGCGTTGCCTGTTGGTGTTGCTTGGTTGCTGTGTATTTGAATCATCGACGCTTGCCAGATATGCTTGCCGAGTTGCGTCTTTACGGGCGCTTGCGACTAAATAATTTTCGCTGCAAGGAGTGTTCCCATGGCTGCCGTGTGTCAAATTTGCGGTAAGGGGCCGGGCTTCGGCCACAATGTCCCCTGGTCAAAGAAGAAGACCCCCAGGCGTTGGAACCCGAATATCCAGCGTGTGCGTGCGGTTATCAATGGCCACCGCCAGCGTGTTAACGTTTGCGCTAGCTGCATTAAAGCTGGCCGCGTTACGCGTTAGTTAAAGATTCGGTTAGACCCGCCCCAGATCTGGGGCGGGTTAATTTTTGCTTATTTAGTCTTTAATGCCAAGGTTTAGTGGTTTGCCGATGACGCTCTGTTTCGTTTTATCAAGGCGGTTTGCAAGCTCAATGAAGGCTGATCCGCAGGCCTGCTGAGGCGCTCCCAAGACCACCGGCAGCCCCTTTTCCCCGCCAGCTGCAACCATCTGATCCATCGGAATTTGAGCTAGCAACGGGACTTGCCGAGCAAATCTGTCGCTCAAAGCGTCTGCGACTTCAATACCACCGCCGCAACCAAATAGTTCCACTCGGTGACTTTGGCCACAGTGGGGGCAACAAGTTTCCAGCCAACTCATATTCTCTACCACTCCGATGACGTCTTGTTTTAGCATTGACGCCATCGTGCCAGCGCGTTCACTAACCTCAGCCACTGAAGACTGCGGAGTAGTTACCACAATCATTTCGGAGCCAGGTAGTTTTTGGCCTACGCTCATCGCAACGTCTCCAGTGCCAGGCGGTAGATCAATCAAGAAATAGTCCAAATCGCCCCAAAATACATCGGTTAACAACTGGGTTAAAGCTCTGTCTAGGATCGGGCCGCGCCAAGCAATCACCTGGTCGCGGCGCTCTTTCAGCATTCCCATCGAGATTACGCGCACCTGAGCTTCAACGCCGTCAGTGGCGGTGATTGTGACGGGTACCGGCATAATCATGTCGTTTAATACCGTCGGTTTAGCGTCAGGGATACCAAGCAAATCCGGAATAGAGTGCCCATAGATATCGGCGTCCAAGAGACCAACTTTGCGTCCCATCCGCGCCAACGCCATCGCCAGATTCACGGTGACGGAGCTTTTACCCACCCCGCCTTTCCCCGAGGCCACCGCTATTACGCGAGTCAGCGAACCAGATTTATTGAATTGGATTTCTCGGGTTGGTTGGCTGCCTCGAAGCCGGTTGCGTAATGCTTCACGCTGTTCATCGTTCATTGCTGAAATGTTGACCTTAACCGATGTTACTTTCGATACGTCCAGCACCGCTTGGCGAACATCGGACTCTATGGTGGACTGCATAGGGCAACCAGGTATCGTCAACAAAATAGTTAATTCGACCGCACCATCATCACTGACCTGAAGATCTTGAACCATATCTAGTTCGGTGATTGGCAAATTAATCTCTGGGTCTTTAACTTGACCTAGCGCTTTAACCACATCTTCTTTTAAGCTCACATCTTCATTTCTACCCGGTGAGTCATAATCAGGTTGCTGGCTACACGTTATTGGCGCGATTTTGGTTTGGGTCGAAAAATAGGCAGCAGAATCTGTGGTTAGGAAAAATTTTCAAATCTGTTGCACATGTGCGAGAGCGATTTCGTTGAGCCAGCCAATAAAAAATTAGTTAATCCTTATCAGCGCGGTCTAATTCTTCTAGCAGTTCGCGTAGTTGGTCTCTAATCTCAGTACGGACGAAATCGCGGCTAGCTAACTCACCAACGCTGGAACGCAGTGAGGCGATTTCGCGGGCTAAAAAGTCCATGTCTGCTCTGCTTTGGGCGGCCACTCGACGGTCATCCTCCATGCTGCGTCGGTCCCGTTCCTCCTGCCTATTTTGCGCCAACAACAGTAAGGGCGCAGAATAGGCCGCCTCAATTGACAGCATCAGCGTCAACATGATGAACGAGGGTGCCTCGTCGAATTGCCAGGGGGTAACGGTATTCCACAAAATCCACAGAATGATAAAGACCGTCATCCAGATAATGAAAGAGGGAGAGCCCAAATATCTGGCAATCCACTCAGCGAATTGACCGAAAGCATCCGGGCCGAGTCTTAGCTTCGGACCCCAACCTCGTGAGCGTCCAGGAGTATCTAGGCGTTGGGTGTCAGCCATCTTTCACCTCCGAATGAATAACATCTTGTGTGTCTTCTTCGCCATCCATCTGTTCACCACGCCAGTCTGGGGGCAGCATATGATCCAGTAGGTCATCAACGGTAACCGCTCCAACCAGTTGTTGGTGCTCGTTGACAACTGGGGCAATAACCAGATTGTAGGTGGCAAAATACCTACTCAATTGGTACAAATCTAAGTCGGGCGAAATTGGTTCGATATCTTCGTCAATCATTCTGGACGCCATCAAACTAGGTGGCTCACGCAGCAAACGCTGAATATGGACGGCGCCAATATACCTGCCCGACGGTGTGTCGTGAGGTGGGCGGGTGATGAATACCATCGAGGCTAACGCCGGGGTCAGTTCTGCATTGCGCACTTTTGCTAGTGCCTCAGCCACAGTATCGTCCGCCCCCATGACTACCGGCTCTGGGGTCATCATGCCGCCAGCTGTAAGCTCTTCATATTTCAACAAATTTCGGACGTCAGCGGCCTCCTCAGGCTGCATTCGGCCCAGTAAATCCTCGGCCAATCCATCAGGCAAATCGTTCAGCAAATCGGCGGCATCATCGGGATCCATCTCTTCCAATACGTCAGCTGCTCGCTCGACTTCCAAGGTCTTCAATAGGTCAACCTGCTCGTCGTTCGGTAATTCTTGAAAAGCGTCAGCCAAGAACGCGTCGTCGAGAGCGTGAACGACTTCTGAACGACGCTCCGGTTCCATATCGTGTAATTCTCTTGCGGCGTCTGCCGGGTGCATGTCTGATAATTCAGCGATTTTAGAGTCAACTGATTGACGATCAGTCCACACGTATTGGGCGATTTCTGTCCATGGCCTAATAATCACTGTCCCGTATTGGGTTAGCCCAAATCTTTTCCCTAAAATCGGACGAATCGCCATTTCAGTTAGCGCCCAGTCGCGATTACGTACCCGAGACATTGCTACATCGTAGACGGCCGCTTTTTCTGCCTTACCATCAACGATGCGCTGCACGACGCGGTCAAAAAGATCTTCTACAACTAACACTTCACTAGCGCGGCGTTCGAAACGACGTGTATCCACCTGGCCGCCCACAACGATCTGGGTGGCGTCCACATAACGAACCCGAATCATTGGCATAAAAATTTGTCGTCGGGCAAACAGCTCTACGACAAGACCGCGAACCCTAGGGTTTTTCCCGACCCTGGCCTGAACCACTGCATCACGTACCTTGCCGATCTCTTCCCCGCGAGCGTCGAGCACGGCAAGACCGCGGATTCTGCTTATGAAAACTGCTGGTGACATGCCCACGACGACATATTAACCGTCTAGCTAGGTGTTGATGAATTCGGTGAATGAACACAGCAAAGACACAGGTTAACCAAATATCATTGGTGGTAGATGATTGGAGTGGAATGCAAAAACAAGTCAGAGGCAGCATCGAACAGATAAAGAACGCTACTGCGGTTGCCATATATGACGATTATGAAGACGCCCAGCGAGCGGTTGATTACCTGTCTGACCGCCAGTTCCCGGTGCAGCGTTGCGCAATCGTTGGCACCGATTTGAGGTCTTTTGAGAAAGTCACTGGGCGACTTACCTGGGGACGGGTCATCGGGCTAGCTGCTGTGCAAGGGCTGGTTTGGGGTCTGGGATTCGGGATCTTGATGAGCCTGTTCTGGCCAAACGGCGGGACGACAACGCTAATTAGTGCAGTTGTGATATTTCTGATAATTAACATTTTGACTAGCTCTTTTGCTTATCAGTTCACTGGGCGACAACGCGACTTCACTTCCACTACCCAGATCGTCGCCACGCACTATGAGATCGTGGTTGAATCTAGTCACGCCTATCAGGCGCGCACGCTACTTGCTGGCGACTCGCCCCGGCTAGAGCGAGCACCCTATCAGCATGAAAGCGCCGAGCAGCAAACCGTAGATACCCAAGCAGGAGATGAGCAGGCACCTAGAAGGGCTAGCCGCTCATCAGATGATGACTGGCAGGATGGTGCTCAACCGCAAACTTTCGATCCGCGTCCTAACTGCGAACCCTAGACATCCATGCTTCTACATCAGTAGAAGAGCGCGGTAGCTGGTCTGAAAGAATACGCGCGGCTGAATCAGTGATAAGGATATCGTCCTCGATTCGCACCCCAATCCCGCGCAATTCTTCAGGCACCAACAAATCAGTAGACTTGAAATAGATGCCGGGCTCAACGGTAATCACCATGCCTGGTTTCAGCTGGCCACCGCGGTAAACCTCGCGGCGAGCCTTAGCACAATCATGGACGTCTAAGCCCAGGTGATGGCTGGTTCCGTGAACCATCCAGCGTCGCCACTGGCCACCCTCTTGGCTTAGCGCTTCGTCAACTGACACTGGCAAGATGCCCCAGTCAGATAGTTTTTCGGCAATAACGCGTACTGCTGCATCGTGAACGTCAGTAAATATTGCGCCAGCACGGGCTGCCTCAATACCGGCAGATTGGGCTTCAAATACGGCATCATAAACCTGGCGTTGCGCGGGGGTGAACTTACCGTTGATTGGCATAGTACGCGTCACATCAGCGGTATATAACGAGTCTAATTCCACCCCAGCGTCTAGTAATAGCAACTCGCCATCACGTAAGTCGCCATCGTTGACTATCCAGTGCAAAGTGTTGGCGTGGTCGCCGCTAGCCGCAATGGTGTCATAACCAACCGCATTGCCGCGGTGACGAGCATATAAACCAAATACGCCCTCAACCCAGCGCTCCCCGCGACCATTCTTTACGCCATTAGCTAGTTCGCGCACCACCGCCTCGAACCCAGCAGCAGTGGCCTCGCAAGCTGCCACTAATTGATTCACCTCGAAATCATCTTTTATTAGACGCAATTCAGATAGGGTCTGAGCGAAGTCAGCGTCTTCTTTATCGCCTCTACCACGCCATTGATCAACCTGGTCAGCCAGTTTAGGTGATGGTTCGCGCAAGATTCTGGTTGGGGTAGTAGATGCTGCATTTCGCAAAGCCATCTCAAGTTCGTCGATAGCTGCAGTCTTGATAGCGCCCAAACTAGACATTTCTTCTAGCGATTCACGTTGGCCAACCCACATTTCGCCATATCTTGGGTCAGCGTAAAACTCTTCGTCGGTTCTAGGCACACGCGGGTGGAAGTAGAGAGTTGCCTCGTGGCCGCCGGGTGCAGGCTCCATCACCAAAACAGAATCTGGCTGCCTGTCCGTGCCCAACCCGGTCAACCAAGTAAAGGCTGAATCAGGACGAAAACGGTAGTCACAATCATTGTTTCGAGTAACCAAGTGGCCAGCTGGAATGATTAAACGTTCGCCAGGGAATAACTTGGAAAGTTGGTTGCGGTGAGCCTTAGCGTTTTTAGCTCCAGCAATTGGGTCAGGAAGTTTCGTGGGATAAGGCTGCCAATCTTGGCAAATGAACTTCTTGAACGCATCTGAAAACTGGCTTTGGCGGTTGGTCACCTTTTCACTCATTGATATTCCTCCACTAATGCAACTGCTAAAGATTCTAGGCCTGCCAGCAACAGTTGGCGAGAACTATTAAACTGCCCCTCATGCAGGCAGAACCCGACGCCCAGCGCGTATTGATAGATATAGCAGCTCTAGACCAGCAGGCAAGTAGCCTAAAACACCAAGTTAAGACCCTTCCAGTGTTAGCGAAATTAAAAGAATTATCGGAAACACGTAGCCAGATCATGGAGGATGGGGTTAAAGCTAACACGGCTGTCTCAGACGCCAAGGTCGAGTTGAAGCGTATTCTTAGCGATTTGACGCCTGCCACCGAAAGGCTAAAAAGAAACGAGAAGCTAGCTGATACCAATTTGGCTCATAAACAACTTCAATCTTTACTTCAAGAGACTGAGCACTTAAAAGCTCGAATAGCTGAGCTTGAGGAACAACAATTAAATGTTGAAGTGGAGTTAGAAGAACGCAGCGCTGAAGCTGAAACTTGTCAAACTCGACGTGGCGAAATTGAGTCTAAAATGCGCGAACTGGTAGCTGAAAGAGATGAACAAGCTAGCAAATTAGCTACCGAATTCAAACAAAATCGTGCACAGCGTGAACGGGCAGCAAAGAATGTGCCAGCAGACCTACTTAAAATTTATGAGCGAGTAGCTGAAAGAAATATCACCGGGGCAGCCATTTTTAAGGCTGGACGCTGTCAAGGTTGTGGCCTAGAAATGGATGTTGCTGGGCAAAAACAACTACTTCAAGCCCCAGCAAACCAAGTACTTCGCTGCCAAGAATGTGGACGAATTCTGGTGCGTGAGTAACTAGCCAGATAGCCAACATGACACACTAGGTAATTGTGAAGAGCGTTGTAGTTTTAGGTTCAACTGGATCGATTGGCACTCAAACCCTTGACGTTATCGGCAAGCGGCGAGGTGAGTTCATAGTCGATGGGCTAGCTGCTGCAGGTTCTAACCCAAAGCTGCTAGCCGAGCAGGTCTTTGAATTTTCTCCCTTAAAAGTGGCAATCGAAGATGAGACTAAAGTTGACGATTTCTTGGTTGCTTATGAACAGTGCGGTATCGCTGCCGGCTTAACTAGCCCTGAAATGCGTATCCCTGAAATTTTGGCAGGGATTGGCAGTGCAGAAAAATTAGCTGCCATAAAAACTGACATTGTGCTCAACGCCATTACTGGTGCTGCTGGATTGTTTGCCACTTTAGCCACTCTTAAAGCTGGCAGTCAGTTAGCTTTAGCCAATAAAGAATCCTTAGTTATTGGTGGAAAACTGGTAATGAATGCAGCCCAGCCTGGTCAATTGATTGCAGTTGATTCTGAGCATTCCGCCTTCGCACAGAGTTTGCGTGGGGGACGAGCTTGCGAAGTTAAAAAACTTATTTTGACTGCTTCCGGTGGCCCGTTTCGTGGCAAAAGCCGTCAGGAATTAAAAAACGTTACGGTCTCAGACGCGCTGGCCCACCCAACCTGGAATATGGGACGAGTAATAACTATTAATTCCGCCACTTTAGTTAATAAAGGCTTAGAGCTAATAGAAGCTGCCTTGCTATATGGGGTGGATTATGAGCAGATTCAAGTGGTGGTACACCCGCAGTCTGCTGTCCATTCCGGAGTGGAATTCTTCGATGGTGCGATGATTTTTCAAGCATCACCGCCCGATATGCGTCTTCCCATCGGATTAGCGCTGACCTGGCCTAATCGGCTTGAAAATTCGGCTGGCGCCTTCGACTGGAGTCAAGCAGCCACCTGGACTTTTGAGCCGGTAGATGACGCCACTTTCCCAGCCGTCGAAATAGCTCGGCGTGCCGGAAAAGCTGGTGGCAGCGCACCAGCCGTTTATAACGGGGCTAATGAGGTTTGCGTCGACGCATTTTGTGCCGGACAAATTGGATTTCTAGATATCGTCGATACGATTGAAAAAATTCTGGAAGAACACCTTGTTAACGGCCATGTAGATGATGAACACATTAGTCTAAGTGCGGTGTTGGCGGCCGATGAATGGGCACGTGAGCGGGCTAGCGAAATTGTTGGCTCATAGACTTAACACATCTTGGTGCATAGTGAGGACTTGATGAGTATCAATTTAGGTATTCCAGCAGCGAAACCGCGCGTGTTAGCAACCCGTCGTAAAACCCGCAAAGTCAAACTTGGCAACCTGTGGGTTGGTGGTGACGCACCTATCACCGTCCAATCGATGACAACCACGCTGACTAGCGATGTCGGTGCCACGCTACGTCAAATTGCGGAATTAACCGCCGCTGGCTGCGACATCATCAGAGTTGCCGTCCCCAGTCAGGACGATGCGGATGCGCTACCGGCTATAGCCGCAAAATCGCCCATCCCGGTAATCGCCGACATTCATTTTCAGCCGAAATATGTTTTCGCTGCCATTGAAGCAGGTTGTGCAGGCGTGCGCGTCAACCCTGGCAATATCAAGAAATTTGATGACCAAATTACCCAAATCGCTGATTCAGCGCACCGCCACGGAACTTCGCTGCGTATCGGCGTCAATGCTGGTTCGCTAGATGCCCGGCTGAAGGATCGCTACGAAACTGATCCGGCGGGTGCGCTCGTTGAATCAGCTCTTCAAGAAGCCAAACTTTTTGAAGATGTCGGTTTCTACGACTTCGCCATCTCAGTAAAACATCATGACCCGGTGATAATGGTTGAGGCATACCGCAAACTATCCGCAGCCTGTGACTACCCGCTTCATCTAGGAGTGACGGAGGCCGGTCCGGCTTTCCAAGGAACAATCAAATCTGCATTAGCCTTTGGCGCGTTGCTAGCCGAAGGTATCGGCGACACTATTCGCGTCTCTTTGTCCGAGCCGCCCGTAGAAGAAGTCAAAGTTGGTGCCAAGATACTTGAGATGCTTAACTTGCGCCCTAGAAAATTCGAGATTGTCTCCTGCCCAAGTTGCGGTCGCGCCCAGGTAAACGTCTATGAGTTAGCCAAGCGCGTCAGTGAAGGTCTAGGTGAGCTAAGCGTCCCCATTCGAGTAGCTGTCATGGGTTGCGTCGTCAATGGTCCGGGCGAAGCTCGCGAGGCGGACTTAGGAGTTGCTTCCGGCAACGGCAAAGGACAGATTTTCGTTAAAGGAAAGGTCGTCAAGACCGTCCCTGAGGATGAAATCGTTGCCACACTGATTGCCTATGCCAACGATATTGCTGCCACTATGCAAGCTGGTGGTTCCCCGCAGATCTTGGTTAGCTGATGGTTGATGGGCTGGACTTGATTCGACGCGAACATGTGGGGCAAGCCATACGAATGCTTGAGCGCCGCCCAAGCGAAAATATCTACTTGTTATCGCGGATTTCATTGGGTGACTCGGCAAGGCCAACCTATGGATATTGGCAAGA
Organism: Vaginimicrobium propionicum; assembly: GCF_900155645.1. Lineage (GTDB taxonomy): Bacteria > Actinomycetota > Actinomycetes > Propionibacteriales > Propionibacteriaceae > Vaginimicrobium > Vaginimicrobium propionicum. Next base: position 897,713 of record NZ_LT706985.1, on the reverse strand, counting down.
TGAGCGGTTAATAGGCGTACTCAGCCTGGGTTCAAACCTGGTAGTGGCGAGTGACGGTCAGGCGATAAACGAGGAAATGCTAGATGCGTTCGTTCGTTGTATCGGCCCGGTAAGAATCTCGTCAGCCATTATGGGTAGCGCCAACAACGTTGCCTTGCTGTACAACGAGTTGGTTAGACGCTGGCCGACTGCTTGGCAGCGATGTCGGGATATGCGCGCCCACCAACCGTTACTGGCCATCGGCAAACCCGCGAATATCGCACCAGACCCGCGCGTCGGTTATATCAAGATGCGCCATTGGCGCCCCTATTTTGAATCCTCAGTAAAGATGTACACCGAAGAGGTTGGAATCAGCCCGCTAAGTGGCGGTGGCAGCTACCAGTCTTATGTGCGTTTTCTGATCAGCAATAAAAGAGCTTTTGGTGCAACCCACCGGCGTCATGTTTGGTTCACCGCAAATATTGGCTGTCAATATCGTGACTACTGCCAGATTCAAGGAGTCTGGCTAGACCCACGGTTGCGCGCACACGGGTTGTCAGCACCAGCCATGGCGTCAGTAGTCAATCTGTGTTTGACCCGTTTTCGCTTAGTTAGTCTCTATGTTAATGATTTCAATATTCGTGCTAGGAAAATGTACGATCAAGTCGGCTTTGAGCAGATAGGGGAGTTAGCTACCGTCCTTTATTGACGAATTTGGTGGTCGCTAATTCCATTTGCTATTTCAAAATCTTTTGGCAACATTGAAGTTGTGAAAATCCTGGCAGCCGAAACTCCGCTTAGTAGCGGGAGTGAAAGCCGTCTAAAAGCTATTGATGAAGGGTCAACCAGGCAAAGAGTTTTAGAGTTATTGCTCTTAGATGGTCCATTGAGCGCTCCTGAGTTAGCTAATAGGCTAGGGATAACTAGCGCCGGCGTTAGGCGCCACATCCAGGCGTTAGCTGCGGATGGCAGCATCGAATTAGCGAGAATAGATAATCAAAATCTTCGTCGAGGACGACCCCCTCAGCGTTATCAGTTGACGTTGGCAGGTAGGCGATGCTTTGAACAAGCTACGGACGAGTTAGCAAAAAGCGCCATAGCAGAGCTGATTGCGTTGACTGGGGCTAAAGGATTGCAGGGGATAGCTAAGAAGAGACTCGACTCGGTGGCGGCCAGCTATCGCAGATTGCGGGCTGAATCGCCGGAGTTGAAACCTTGGCAAGCTTTAGCCCAAGCCTTAAATAAGGACGGATACCGAGCTAGCTGGCGCAGTGACGCTGACCAAGGTGACGTCTATCAATACCATTGCCCGGTCGTATCTGTGGCTAGCGATTTTCCCGAGCTTTGCGAAGCTGAAACTAAACTTCTAGCCCAGCTGATTGGCAGTCAAGTTGAGCGAGTAGATACCATCGCTGAGGGTGGCCGACGCTGCCAATTGCATATCGTCGATCATGGTGCAAGCGCTAAAGCTGCTCCCACGATAGCTAAATCAAGATATTCGGAAGGTAATTGATGGCTCAGACAGTTGAGGAAAAGCTGCGCGCCCAAGCAGAAACCATTGCGGAGTTTTCTAGCGGATATCAGTACGGGTGGCATGATACGGATTTGGCTGGAGCAGCCGCCGAACGCGGATTATCCGAGCGCGTCGTCCGATATATTTCTGCGATCAAGCAAGAGCCAGAGTGGATGCTAAAGCGTCGCCTAAAAGGGCTAAAACTATTCGATAAGAAGCCGCTGCCTACCTGGGGTGCCGACTTAAGTGAGATAGATTTCGACTCCATCAAATACTTTGTCCGTTCAGTAGATCGTCAAGCCCAAACTTGGGAAGAATTGCCGTCAGATATTAAAAATACTTACGACCGCTTGGGGATTCCAGAGGCAGAAAAAGCCCGTCTGGTAGCCGGTATCGCTGCCCAATACGAGTCCGAAGTGGTCTACAACAAAATCAACGACGAGCTAGCTAAACAGGGCGTTATTTTCTTAGACACTGATACGGCTTTGCGTGAACACGAGGAGATATTCCAGGAGTATTTCGGCACCGTAGTGCCGGCTGGAGACAATAAGTTCGCTGCTCTGAATACGGCGGTATGGTCTGGTGGGTCATTCATCTATGTGCCTAAAGGCGTTCACGTGCAGATCCCATTGCAGGCATATTTCCGCATGAATACCGAAAATCTTGGCCAATTCGAGCGCACCCTAATCATTGCTGATGAAGGTTCATACGTTCACTATGTTGAAGGTTGTACGGCGCCGATCTATAAATCAGATTCACTGCACGCCGCAATCGTCGAAATTATCGTCAAAAAGAACGCCAGGGTGCGCTACACCACCGTCCAGAATTGGTCTAATAACGTGCTTAATTTAGTTACTCAGCGAGCCACGGTTGAAGAAGGTGGCCAAATGGAATGGGTGGACGGCAATATTGGGTCAAAACTGAATATGAAATACCCAGCCTGTTGGCTGCTTGGCCCATATGCAAAAGGTGAAGCCTTGTCAGTTGCTTTTGCTGGTGAAGGTCAGCATCAAGATACGGGCGCGAAAATGGTTCACTGTGCCCCGCACACTTCGTCGAATATCGTCTCGAAATCAATTTCCCGTTCGGGTGGACGTTCCTCCTATCGTGGCCTAGTGCGGGTAGAGCCGGGTGCTTTGCATGCGGCATCTAGCGTCAAATGTGATGCGCTATTAGTAGACGATGTGTCGCGAACTGACACTTATCCCTACGTGGATGTTCAAGAAGAGGATGCCTCTATGGCTCATGAGGCAACGATCTCGCGTATTAGCGAAGATCAACTGTTCTACCTAATGCAACGCGGACTGAGTGAAGACGAAGCTAGTGCGTTGATTGTGCGCGGTTTCGTAGAGCCAATTGCCCGCGAGTTGCCGATGGAATATGCCCTAGAACTTAACCGCCTGATTGCCTTGCAGATGGAAGGGGCTGTCGGATAGCACCGAGCCTCGACTTTGCCTGGACTACGCAATTTAAAGGAGATATGTTGACTAATACGCTGCCTAAAGGGTTGATTAGCCGACCGAAGCTAAAGTCGCATCTGCACCCTAAACCATCTTGGGATAAGGCTGACCATCAGGAACCAAACGGTAGGGAAGAGGTCTGGCGTTTCAGCCCAATTGAAACACTCAAGCCACTGTTTTCTGCTGGCGAGTGCTTTACGGATTGGCAAATTAATGAGCAATCGGGCGTCAATATCAGCCTGATTAGCCAAAATGAAGCCATTAAGGCTAGCTGTGATGCTCCAGTTGATTTGGTGGCCTGGGTTGCTGGGCAATCCAGACAAGCAACTTTAGTAACGGTGGCCGAAAATACGGTACTGGCTGATCCGCTAATTTTCGACTTAACAGGTCAGCATGAACGCCTAGATGCTCACATGATTATTGAAGTCGGGGCTAATGCTCAAGCAACCATCGTTATGCGTTTTCTTGGGGCAGGTCAGTTGGCGTCCAAGGTTGAATTGCATGTTGGTGATGGGGCACAAGTTAATTTTGTTAGTCTCCAAGACTGGAACGCTGGCAGCCTACACGGTGGGCAGATCTCGACCCTAGTCGGACGCGACGCTCAGGTACGGTTAATCCAAGCCTCAATCGGTGGTGACCTAATACGTCAGGTAGAACGAGCTACCTACGCTGGCGAGGGTGGGCGACTAGAACAATTCGGGCTGTATTTTGTGGATGGCGCCCGTCACGTTGAGCACAGAATCTTTATCGACCATACGGCTGCGAATACTTATTCGCACGCCGATTATCGTGGTGCACTACAAGGCAACGGTGCCCATTCTGTTTGGATTGGTGACGTCCTGATTCGCGCGGCGGCCAAGAATATTGAAACCTACGAGACCAATCGCAACCTGGTGTTAACTGAGGGTTGCCAAGCTGATTCGGTGCCTAATTTGGAAATTGAAACCGGCGAGATAAAAGGTGCTGGCCACTCTTCCTCAACTGGACGCTTTGATGACGAACAATTGTTCTATCTGCGCAGCCGAGGTATTCCAGAGGATAAAGCGCGTCGGTTGATAGTTGAGGGTTTCTTCCTAGATTTGATTCGGCGCATCCGCGTCCCGCAAGTGCAATCAAGGCTTGTAGAAGCACTAAACCACGAGCTGATGGCTGTTGAGGGTCTGGCTAAAGAACAAATTTTGGCTCAGGAGGATCTATGAGTTTCAGGCCAGCAGCCACGCTAGCTGAGCTTAGTGAGGATCCACTGCCAGTGACATTGTTGGACGACGATGGTCAAGAGATTCAAGTGGCCATCGTTGCAAGTGATGGTGAGATTTTTGCTATCCGTGATTTATGTTCACACGCTCGCGTTTCGCTATCTGAAGGGCTCGTTGAAGATGGCTGCATTGAGTGTTGGGTACACGGTTCGCGTTTCGACTTGCGTACTGGCACCGCTTTGAACCTGCCAGCTATTCAAGCTGTGCCTGTCTATCCGGTAAAAATCGAGGGTGAACAGATCAGTGTTGACGTCTCGAATCCGAAAACGACTGCATTGAAATAAAATTGGAGCAACGATAATGGCAATTCTGGAAATTAAAGATTTGGTGGCAGAGGTTGAGACCGAAAATGGTGCCAAGCAGATTCTCAACGGTGTCGACCTGTGTATCAATGCCGGCGAGATTCATGCCATCATGGGGCCAAATGGTTCCGGTAAATCAACTTTGGCTTATGCGCTGGCGGGGCATTCCAAATATCACATCACCTCGGGTTCGGTTAGGCTCAATGATATTGAGTTAACCGAACTGAGTGTTGACGAGCGAGCTCGAGCCGGCCTATTTCTAGCTATGCAATACCCCGTCGAAGTGCCTGGAGTTTCGATGTCTAACTTCCTGCGCACTGCTAAGACTGCTTTGGATGGGGCAGCACCAAAGGTTCGTACTTGGCCAAAAATCGTTAAAGATTCATTGGAAGCTATGCACCTAGACCCTGATTTCGCTTCCCGTTCTATCAATGAAGGGTTTTCTGGCGGTGAGAAGAAACGCGGTGAAATCGTCCAGTTGGAATTACTCAACCCGCTGGTGGCCGTCCTGGACGAGATTGACTCCGGCCTTGACATTGATGCTATTCGTACTGTTGCCGAGGGGGTCAATAAGTTTGCGGCTCAAGGGGATCGCGGGCTGATATTGATTACTCACTACACGCGCATCCTCAACTATGTAACCCCTACGCATGTTCATGTTTTCGTGGACGGGCACGTTATTAAAGAAGGTGGCAAGGAATTAGCTGACGAGCTGGAGCGTGACGGCTATGACAAATACCTTAAGGTGGCCAGGTCGTGAGTGAGTTGGATGTTGAACGCATCCGGGCTGATTTCCCAATCCTTAGCCGTCAGATCAATGGGCACCCGCTGGTCTACTTGGATTCCGCCAATACCTCACAAAAACCGCTTTCGGTTATTGAGGCTGTGACCAGCCACTACGCTAGACACAATGCGAATGTTGCACGCGCTATGCACCAGCTTGGTGCTGAGGCCACTATGGCTTATGAGGGTGCTCGTAAAAAAGTAGCGGATTTCATTCATGCTGGCGATGCCAGTGAAGTCATTTTCACCAAGAACGCCTCCGAAGCGTTAAATCTGGCAGCCAATTGTCTATGCCAGGGGCTTAGCCAGGACGATGAGGTGGTTATCTCCGTTATGGAACACCACTCGAATCTGGTGAGCTGGCAGTTAGCCACCCAACGGGTTGGCGCAAAACTGCGCTGGTTCGACGTGGATGATGACGGCCATCTTGATTTAGAAAAAGCTGAGGCCGAAAACCTAATCAATGAAAATACCAAAGTTGTTGCTCTAACGTGGGTATCAAATGTCCTTGGCACCGTCAACCCAATAGCCAAGATTGCGGCCAAAGCTCACCAAGTTGGGGCAGTTGTGGTTGTGGATGGTTCCCAAGGGGTGCCGCAGCGTCCGTGCGATGCCGCTGGTCTAGGGGCAGATATGTTGGCATTCACTGGCCACAAAATGCTTGCCCCTACGGGTATTGGCGTGCTTTGGGGACGTTACGATCTGCTGGCCGAGCTGCCACCCTTCCTAGGTGGGGGCGAAATGATCGCTAAAGTGGCCATGGAAAAATCAACTTTTGCTCAACCTCCAGCCAGATTTGAGGCTGGCACCCCGCCGATCGCGCAAGCCGTCGGGCTAGGGGCAGCCATCGATTACCTGAACAGTGTTGGCATGGATGCAGTAGCTAAGCATGAACGTCAAATCACTAGCTACCTATTAGACGGGCTAGCGAGTATTGACGGCGTGCAGGTGTTGGGTTCCACCTGTCCAAATACTGACCGTGGTTCAGCCGTTGCATTTACTTTAGATGGTGTCCACCCTCACGATGTTATGCAACTGCTAGATTCGCGGGGAGTGGCAGTACGTGGCGGGCATCACTGTGCCGAGCCCCTGCATCGTCGCTACGGTGTCCAATCAAGTACCCGAGCCTCGGCTTATTTGTACACCACCAAGCAAGAGATCGATATTTTCATCGACGCACTCGCTTGGACTAGGGATTTCTTCTGCAAAAGGAGGAGACGATGAGCGTAGAGCAGCTTTATCAAGACATCATCTTGGATCACTATTACGAAAAACATCACAGTGGGTTGCGGGAACCTTTTGGTGCTGAAGTTGAGCACGTGAATCCAACTTGCGGTGACGAACTGAAACTTAGAGTCAACTTGGACGGTGAAACCATCGCCGATGTGAGCTACGAGGCTGAGGGGTGCTCGATTTCGCAGGCGTCCACCTCGATAATGAGCGACCTGGTTATTGGAAAAACCGTTACCGAAGCCATGAAACTCTACGATGTTTTCAAAGAAATGATGGAAGGCCAAGGACAGATAGCTGGCGACGAGGACGTTTTAGAAGATGGCATCGCTTTTCAAGGGGTTGCTCAATTTCCTGGCCGAGTTAAGTGCGCCATGCTTGGTTGGTCTGCGCTTCGTGATGCAGCCGCTCGTGCCCTAGCTGAGGAGGAAAAGTGAACGAAGAGGTTAGACCGTCTGATCTGGTGCGTGACGACTTTGACGACCATCCTGGTAAAACTTGGGCCGAAGCTAGCCTGGCAGAAAAAGAGCTGGTGTTGTTCGAGGCGTTGAGAGACGTTGTAGACCCCGAGTTGATGGTCAATATTGTCGATCTTGGTCTGGTCTACGGGGTAGATATTGACGATGAACTAAATGTCACTATAGACATGACTTTGACTAGCCCAGCCTGCCCACTAACTGATTATTTGGAAGAATCGTGCCGTCAAGCATTATCAGGTTTAGCAAGTTCCACGACGGTTAACTGGGTATGGATGCCACCATGGACGCTAGAGCGAGTTAGCGAGGATGGCCGCGAGCAATTGCGTGCCATTGGGTTCATGATTTAGCGCTTGACTGGTATCGGGCTGCCTAGAGCTAAGCGTTTGTTAGCCAACTAGGAGGATAGCCGATTAACGATTATTATTTTCGGCGCCGATATGCAGTTTTGGAGGGCTCTTGTTACAGGCAACTAACCTTGAGGTTTGGATTGGCGCACGTCGTCTGTTAGCGCCAACGACTTTTCGGGTAAACCCTGGGGACAAGATTGGTTTCGTAGGACGAAACGGTGCCGGCAAAACCACCACCATGAGGATCCTTGCTGGCGAGGGGTTAGCTACTTCAGGCCAAATTTCGCGCAACGGAACTATAGGTTACTTGCCCCAAGACCCGCGCGAAACTGATTTGCAGATGAGCGCTAAAGCTCGTATTTTGTCGGCTCGTAATCTGCAAAATATCTATAACCGGCTGCGTAGATGTGAGAAACGTATTGCTGAAACTGGTGGCGATGAGAAAGCCATGGAAGCCTACGCTCAGGTCGACGCTGAGTTCTTGACGGCTGGAGGATATGCGGCAGAATCTGAAGCTGCCAAGATAACCGCTAATTTAGGCTTGCCAGAGCGGGTATTAGAGCAGCCCTTGCATGAGCTTTCGGGTGGCCAGCGCCGGCGTGTCGAATTAGCGCGGATACTATTTTCGGGTGCCGACACCCTGCTTCTAGATGAGCCTACTAACCACTTAGATGCTGATTCCATTGTTTGGCTGCGTGAGCATTTGAAGACCTATCCCGGCGGGGTATTAATGATTTCCCATGACGTTAGCTTGTTGGGTAATACCGTTAATAAGGTTTTTCACTTAGACGCTAGTCGAGCTGTTCTTGACCAATATTCCATGACATGGAAGAACTATCTCGTCCAACGCTCTGATGACGAAAAACGCCGTAAACGCGAGCTAGCCAATGCACAACGCAAGGCACAGCAACTCAAAATGCAGGCTGAAAAGCTAGGAGCCAAAGCTACTAAGGCGGTAGCTGCACAAAATATGGTTAGGAGAGCTGACCGGCTGCTGGAATCGGTTGAACCAATTAGGCAAACCGAGAAGGTGGCAAAAATTAAATTCCCTGACCCGGCGCCATGTGGGAAAACGCCGATAATGGGCACCGAGTTAACGAAGTTTTACGGCTCGCTTGAGGTGTTCGCTGGGGTTGACATCGCTATTGATCGAGGCACCAGAGTAGTTGTTTTGGGGCTAAATGGTGCTGGCAAAACAACCTTACTTAGGTTGTTGATGAAAATCGAAGCCCCAGATATTGGCGAAGTGAAATACGGTCACGGCTTAAAGCTTGGCTATTTCGCCCAAGAACATGATTTGCTGCGCAGCAATGAAACTGTCCTAGAAAATATGATGCGTGCCGCTGGTGAATTAACCGAAACTGATGCTCGCAAGATACTTGGCTCTTTCTTATTTACTGGCGATGACGATAACAAAGCAGCCAAAGTGCTATCGGGGGGTGAAAAAACTCGGCTAGCGTTAGCTTGCCTAGTAGTTAGCGCGGCCAACGTGCTGCTATTAGATGAGCCAACAAATAACTTGGATCCAGCTAGCCGTGAGCAAGTCCTAGAGGCTATCCGTAATTATCGCGGCGCTATTGTTCTGGTGACCCACGATGTGGGTGCTGTTAAAGCGCTAGAACCAGAAAAAGTTATCGTCCTGCCTGATGGGGTAGAGGATTTATGGGACGACTCCTATGCTGATCTCATCGAGCTGTCTTAAACTTTTAGAACGTTTATGCCTAGCTTGAAAAGCTACTAAACTTCAGCGAGTGTCAAAACAACGATTTCGTATGGGCTTATTACCCAGAATTCTAATCGCAATATTGCTAGGTATCGGGTTCGGATTGTTTTTGCCGACCCCAATTGTGCGGGTTTTTGTTACGTTTAACGGTATTTTCGGAAATTTCTTAAACTTCCTCATTCCGTTGATAATTATCGGGTTAATCACCCCTGGAATATCTGAACTAGGTAAAGCCGCCGGCCGATGGTTAGCTGTCACCACCGGAATCGCCTACGGGTCTACCCTGTTTGCTGGGTTCATGGCTTTCGGGCTGTCAATGATTGTGCTGCCGCATCTGGTTACTCCCGGCACAGTGGGCAGTTTAGAAAACCCTGAAGACACGCTGCTAAAGCCTTATTTCGTACTTGAAATGCCACCGTTGCTTACTGTCATGAGCGCACTAGTATCGGCCTTTGTTATCGGTGTTGGTATCACTCGCCTAAAGGGCAAGACCATCCTCAATGGGTTTATTGAGTTGCGTGAAATTGTAAATATGGTGATCACCAAGATAATTATTCCGTTGTTGCCGCTCTATATTTTCGGCATTTTCTTGAATATGACAAAGGTTGGTGACGTCTACAGTGTCATCGTTAATTTCTTGGGTGTCGTAGTCTACGTATTCATACTCACGGTGGTCATGCTGCTCATCCAGTATTCAATCGCCGGTGCGGTTTCGCATAAGAATCCGTTGAAGATGCTGCGTGATATGTTGCCGGCATATGCGACTGCATTGGGCACTTCCTCGTCGGCTGCAACGATTCCCGTCACTTTGCGTCAAGCCCGCAAGATTGGGGTCAGCGACCACGTGTCGGCGTTTACTATCCCGCTATTCGCAACTATTCACTTGGCTGGCTCTACCGTCAAAATCACCACTTTCGCTTTAGCAGTCATGATGATTTCGGGCATGAGTATTCAGCCAGGCTTAATCGTTGGCTTCATCTTCATGCTAGGTATCACTATGGTGGCAGCACCTGGCGTGCCGGGTGGAGCTATCATGACTGCTGCCGGAATTTTGGCTTCCATGCTCGGCTTTAATGACGCACAGGTTGGGTTGATGATAGCCACCTATATTGCTATCGATTCCTTCGGTACGGCCACCAACGTCACTGGCGACGGGGCGTTGTCGATGATAACCGATGTGCTAGTCACACGCTCCGAACGTAGGGCGAAACAGGCGGTCACCGAGCCAGTCGAGTAGCGAATCACCATTTTCCAACAACAAAGCGTGCGGGTTTTTGGTGGACTTAACCCGCCAGCTTCAAGCGTTATCGAGTTAGTCTCAGCCTATGGAAGAAAAATCCCGTGTGGCGCTGGTTACTGGGGCTAGTCGAGGAATCGGCGCTTGCGTGGCCAGTACGCTAGCCGAGTTGGGCTACCAGGTGGCCGGAATATCTGGCTCAGGCAAAGCCCCGGACAAGGTGCTTGGGCTAGCCTGCGACATTACTGACCCAAATCAGGTGGAAGCTGCGATAAAACAGGTAGAAAACCTGCTGGGACCTGTTGAGGTGTTAGTAGCTAACGCTGGCGTCACCCGAGATACGTTAGCTTTGCGCATGAGCGAGGACGACTGGGCGAAGGTTATTGACGTTAACTTGACTGGCACCTATCGCGTCATAAAGCGGGTGCTGCGTCCTATGCTCAAAGCCCGTTTCGGGCGCATTGTGCTGATGGGGTCGGTGGTTGCAATGTTAGGTTCACCAGGCCAAATTAACTATGCTGCGTCCAAAGCGGGGTTGATTGGTTTAGCGCGCTCGCTAAGCCGTGAAATTGCTGGTCGAGGAATCACTGTCAACGTCATCGCCCCAGGTTTCATCGACACCGATATGACAGCCGACCTAAGCGAAGAGGTGCGTGCTGACTACGCTAAACGTATCCCGGCTGGGCGTTTTGGTCAGGTTGAGGACGTAGCTAACGCGGTGAAGTTTTTGGCCGCAGACGAATCCAGCTACATCACTGGCGCTGTCATCCCAGTAGACGGCGGGATAGGAATGGGGCATTAAAAAATGGGCATCCTAGAAGGAAAAAATATCCTGGTCACCGGTGTGACCATGTACACCTCGATTGCCTATGCTGTGGCTGACTTCGCCCAGCAACAAGGCGCGTCAGTAATCGTATCTAATATCCCGAGAGCGACGCGGCTGACTGGCAGGGTAGTGAAGAAGCTGAACCCTGTACCCGAGGTTATTGCTTTAGACGTTACCGATGATGAAGCGTTAGCTAATGTTGCTCAAGATCTTCGAGACCATGGTTTCGATCACCTGGATGGGGTAGTTCATTCCATCGCCTATGCTAACCCGCAGCGAGCCTTGGGCGGGGCATTCCTTAGCACTCAATGGGACGATGTCGCCGTGGCTCTGCAAACCTCAGCTTTCTCACTGAAATCCTTGACCATGGCGGTGAAACCCCTACTGACGAGTGGTTCCTCAATCGTCGGGCTGACTTTTGACAACACCGTTAGCTGGCCGTCCTATGACTGGATGGGAGTAGCGAAATCGGCTCTGGAATCAACTAGCAGGTACCTTGCCCGCTATCTGGGGCGCGAAAATATTCGCTGCAATCTTGTAGCTGCCGGCCCCATCGACACCATGGCTAAGAAAGCTATTCCTGGAGAAATTGATTTCAATGCTGTTTGGGCTAAACGTGCCCCGCTAGGTTGGGACGCCACTAATGCCTACCCGGTAGCGAAATCAGTATGCGCGCTACTATCGGATCTTTTCCCAGCCACCACTGGCGAGATGATTCACGTTGATGGGGGTTTAGGCTCCACTGGCGCATAACAAGCGCATAATATCTAGGGTTCGCTTGGCGTGGAGGCCCAACATCAAGGCTAAAGATTAGATAGATTCAACCTTATGGCAGCGGTAGCGGAATTAGCCGAAGTTAGTGTTCGACGTGGTAACACGACCATTCTTGACCATATCGACTTAGTGATTTCGGAGGGTCAACGGTGGCTAGTCATCGGCCCTAATGGTGCGGGCAAAACTACGCTATTGCAGTTGCTGGCCGCCCAAATGCACCCAACTATGGGTGTCGTCTCGCTGCTGGGGGAGTACCTAGGCGCTGTTGACGTATTTGAGTTACGTCCACGTATCGGGGTTTCTTCAGCAGCGCTATCATCGCGCATTCCTCCTAGGGAGCGGGTGCGTGATGTAGTGATCTCGTCTGCCTACGGGGTTATTGGGCGTTGGCGCGAAGACTACGAAGATTTTGATTATGATCGCGCAAATCAACTGATGAGTGCGCTGAGAATAGACAAATTGGCTGAACGCACATATTCCACTTTGAGCGAAGGTGAAGCTAAGCGCGTCGAAATTGCTAGGGCGCTGATGTGCGACCCGGAATTGCTGCTCTTAGATGAGCCAGGTGGCGGTCTTGATTTAGCTGGACGAGAAATCTTGGTTGCCACGCTGTCTGCGCTATTTACCGACCCCAAAGCACCAGCAACAGTATTAGTGACTCACCATCTCGAAGAAGTGCCGGCAGGTATCACCCATGTGTTGCTGTTGAGTGGAGGCAAAAAGATTGCTGCCGGCCCCATTGATCAGGTGCTCACCGACGAGTTCATGAGTAAGGCATTCCAGATGCCGCTGCGAGTCTTTCATGAGGAGGACGGTCGGTGGAGTGCTCGAGCTGCACGTGCAGCTCGAGCCGAGGTCAATTACTGATTCTTTCTTCCCCTCACTTGGTGCCATTCTTCGGATTTGCGTGAATAATGGCTAGCTAATGCTCCGCAGGCCATCAGTTGAACTTGATGAAAAATCATTAGCGGTAACACTATTAAGCCAACACCCGAGCTAGCGAATATCACCGAAGCCATTGGAACGCCGGTGGCAAGGGATTTCTTCGAGCCGCAAAATTGGATTGCTATCTGGTCAGCGCGTGAAAACCCGAGTAGTCCAGCACCCCACCAGGTTGCCCACAGCGTAAAAGCCAAAATCGCTAACGTGAAAAGCACAATGATTAATAGATCCGGCAGCGAAGTGCGTTGCCAAATCCCTTCGTGCATACCTTGGGAAAATGCTCGGTAAACCACCACGAAAATAGAGGCCTGGTCGAAATATTTCAGTTTCGGGTGCCGGTAAACGAAGTCAGCCGTCCAACGTCTAGAAAGTTGACCCAAAACAAATGGAAGCAGAATCTGGGCGCCGATATCGAGAATTGACGAAGGTGCCACGTGTAGGCCGGTAGTTCCCATAAGAGCCAGCGCTAGTAGTGGGGTAATAAATACCCCAAGCAGATTAGAAGTGGATGCAGAGACTATCGCTCCCGCTACGTTTCCTCTAGCTATCGATGTGAAGTTGATTGACGATTGGACGGTAGAGGGCAATAGACAGATCCATAACAGCCCCCGGTAAGTTTCTGGGCTAATGATTGTTGGGCTGGCCAAACCAATCAATAACCCCAGCAGAGGAAACAGAATGTAGGTATAGCTCAAGATGGTTGCATGGAGGCGCCAATGTTTCAGCCCGGTAATTGTTTGGTCAGGGCGTAGCCGTACCCCATAAAGGAAGAACAGCACCCCAATCATGATTTTTGCCGTCCAATCGACAGCAGGCATAAACGTCGTAGGAGCGGGCAAAAAACTGCCTAGCAAAGCAAATACGATGATGCCAACTAAGAACCAGTCGAATGGTAACTTGTGATGCGCCACCGAGCCAGTGTAGGCACAAGGGTTAATCTAGTGAATCCACGACCTCAATTTCGGGATAAATAGGCTTCCACATGGCTCTATAAACCGACTCAATAGGGCTATCTACTGGTTGCCTATCCAAGCCCTCAGCTTGAGCTGCTTTTATGACTGCTATAGCTACTCGGGCGGAAATGGAACGCAATTGGTGAATGGCTGGCAACAAAGATGCACCCATCTTTCGGTCAGTGACCGCGTCAGCTACGGCGGCGGAAGCTGCGGCAATCATTCGAGGAGTGATCCGAGACGCGCGGCAAACAATCACCCCAAGCCCGATTCCTGGGAATACCAGAGCATTATTAGCTTGGGCAATGTGGTAGTTATTGCCAGCAAATTGTACTGGCTCGAACGGGGAGCCGGTAGCTATTAACGCTTTACCGTTAGTCCATTCGAGAAGTTGTTGCGGGGTAGCTTCAGCACGTGGAGTAGGGTTCGACAGTGGCATTATTATCGGACGCTCCACATGTGCAGCCATAGTCTCGATGATTGGACGAGTGAAGGCTCCAGCTTGTGCGGAAGTGCCAATCATTATGGTCGGATGAACATTGTCGACAACCTCAGCCAAAGTTATGTGCTTGGGATTTTCTACCCGCCAATCAACCAGTTCTTCACGTCGGCGTGCGAATGGTTTCTGGAAGTCGCGAAGCTGGCCATCATCAACTAATAAACCTTTAGATGACAAACCCCAAAAGCGTGATCTGGCAACCTTAGGATCCATGCCAAGGCGTTCAACCATCACTTCAAGAAGTTGATTAACGATACCGATACCGGCGCTACCTGCCCCGTGAACCACAATCCGCTGGTCTTGTAGCCTGACTTTACTTGAGCGCATGGCAGATAGAACGGCGGCCACGACTACGGCGGCTGTACCTTGAATATCATCGTTGAATGTGCAAATTTCGTTACGGTAGCGCTCCAAAATGCGGGTGGCATTGGCCGCTGCGAAATCTTCCCAGTGCAACATAGCGTTGGGGAATAGCCGCTGAACGCAATCAACGAATTTAGCGATGAATTCGTCATAAGCCTTGCCACGCACTCTTGGGTGCGGCACCCCAATATAGGCTGGGTCGTTTAATAAATCGAGATTATCCGTACCAGTGTCTAGTACGACTGGTAGCGCACGGTGGGGGTGGATGCCACCGCCAGCAGTGTAGAGAGACAATTTTCCAACGGTGATAGCTACTCCGCCGACCCCTTGATCACCGATGCCTAGGATGCCCTCGGAATCAGTGACCACTATAAGATCAATATCCTCAGGAGCTGCTCTATCGGCCAGTAATGACTCTTCCATTAAGTCCTGGTCATCAATGCTTAAATATATGCCGCGCGGCTTGTGGAACCAGTGAGAGTATTCCTGAATAGCAGCTCCGATTGTGGGCGTATAAACAATCGGCATCATCTCTTCGATGTTTTCGCTAATCAACCGATAAAACAAGAACTCATTGCGATCCCGCATTGCATTTAAGTAATTGTATTTAGCTAAATCTGATGGTTCAGACTGGAATTGTTTATGGACCCGTCTAATCTGTTCGTCCATAGTCATTACGCCCCTGGGCAGCAGGCCAACGAGTCCGAGCTGGCGACGCTGCTCTTGAGTAAATGACGTGCCGAAGTTAATCATCGGGTCACTTAAAACGTCTCGTCCACGGATAGCTACCCGCACAACCTCTTTGTTGCCGCGAGTGACGAACTCAAAATTCTTGGCCATGAACTTAGACTAACGTTTTAGGACTTAGCGGCCAGTCATCAGGATATAAGTGATTCGCTGCAGCCTGTTTCTTATCCAATTCTCGTCTGGCTCTAGTAGATAGCCGATCACCAAAAACGGTGCCGTTTAAGTGGTCGGTCTCGTGTTGGACGCAGCGCGCCAGTAGCCCGGTAGCCTCGATACGCACCGGTTGCCCATTCTCGTCTACTCCCTCGCAGACAGCCATATCGGTGCGGGCTAAAGACTGATATGCCCCAGGCCAGCTAAGGCATCCTTCTTCAACCGTATTTAATTGCCGATCTTTGCCTTCAGGCAGAATGATGACAGGATTGCAAACTACGCCAGATTGCATGACATCATCCCCATCGGGGCAGTAGTAAGTGAAAATAGCCAGATCCACATCCACTTGTGGACCTGCTAACCCGACACCGTCAGCCGCCAGCATGGTGGCGAACATGTCAGCCACTAATGTGTGAAGTTCGTCATCGAATTTCTCTACTGGTCGGGTCTTCTGGTGCATCACCGGTTCACTCCATCGAGTGATTCTGCGAACCTTGCCTTTTTCTGCCCATTCTTTCGGTGACGGCATTAGTTGCTCCTTAACCTGACCTGGATGATCTGCTGACCAACTACTCTAGCCGTTTCGGCGTTTCAGCTACTAGGATGGCTAACTCTCTGGTGTCATAAAGACGTGGCAACAATGAGCGAGATAGTAGAAGCGTTTAGCCGCGATCAGCGGCTTAGATTGGCGCGTTCGGAACATACAGTTGCCAGCTATCGCTCTGATTTGATGATCCTTTTGGATTTTCTTGATCAAGAGTACATTAGTTCTTTCGACCAGCTAACCATCGCAGATTTACGCTCCTGGCTAGGTCAAATGCGTCAATTAGGGGCGAGCTCTGCCACTTTGGCTCGGCGTACTGGTGCAGTGCGAGTATTTTTCCGTTGGCTGGTAGCTACTGGGCAGCTGGCTAGTGACCCGGCAGCCGGCTTAAAAACCCCTAAAAAGGCTAAGCGTCTTCCGCAAGTGGTTTCGCAGTCTGAGGTCGCAACGATGTTGGAGGCAGCGATTTCTGCTGCCGGAGAGGAAGCGACGCCGATAGCTTGGCGTAATGAGGCGATCCTTGAGGTGCTTTATAGCTCAGGTATCAGAGTTAGCGAGCTTTGTGGCCTAGACATCGGCGATATCGACCACACTCATCTGACTTTGAGAGTGCTAGGCAAAGGCAACAAGGAGCGATCAGTGCCAATTGGGGATCCCGCTTTAGACGCAATTGAGCGTTGGTTAGGTCGGCGTGCAGAGTTGGCTAACGATGAGAGCTCAAATGCGTTGTTCCTAGGTGCGCGCGGAGCCCGAATCGACCCTAGGGTGGTTAGACGCATCGTCCATGAGGCGATGAAAGCTGTTCCGCAAGCTCCCGATATTGGGCCCCACGGTTTGCGGCATGCCATGGCCACCCACCTGCTCGTTGGCGGGGCTGACTTGCGCAGCGTTCAAGAGATGCTTGGGCACTCCTCGCTGGCCACTACACAGATTTATACTCACGTCACGAATGAGCGGCTAGTGGCAGCTTTCAAGCAGGCTCATCCGCGGGCTTGAAAGCTGGCTCCTGGTCGGCTACCGATTGCGAGCCAGGAGCCAGCTGCTCTTGATCCATATCTGATGGTTTGGCATGAGGTTTAGCGTCTAGAGGAAGTAATCGGACGCGCTCGGCAGTGCCTTCTATTAGCCACTTTTGCGGGTCAAGGTAACGTTTGCCGGCTTTTATGCCCCAATGTAGACAAGCCTGGTGGCAGCCTGGGTGCCCCTCTAGCAATACTCCAATAGGTTGACCGGCAGCCACCTGTGCCCCTAAGGACGCGGTGGCCTCCACCGGCTGATAAGTGGCGCGGGTGCCATCTGGGTGAGTGATGGAAATTATCCCTACCCCAGCTATAACGCCAACGTAGGTGACCGTTCCCGCGCTTACTGATCGGACGGTTTCACCGGTCAGCCCAGCAATATCGACTCCTCGATGACCCGACAACCAATCCGGTTGAGGGGCATCGAAGGCGCGCAAAAGCTGCCCTGGCAAGGGTGGAACCCGGCCAGGAGCAGCCAGTGCACATTTCGGGTCAGGCAACAGCAAAAATGCGGCTGCCATCACCAAAACAGTGATTAAGAAACGCACTCCCGGTTTTGACGAACGCAATTTAGCCACCCACGCGCTGCTGATAGACAGCCAAAGGCTTCGTCTGACCTGGACTTGCTGATTATTCTCGCTCACGTGCGCATTATGTTTGTCCGTTATCCCTCGTGTCAGGCAGACAACATCTCAGCCAATTCGGACAACTTTAATCTGTCCTTTCGTGAGATATTTTTCGACTGCGGAAGCGTGATCATTCCTAGTCTCAGCTAAGTCATAGGTCAAGGGATCGAATCGGTACACGGTATCATTTCTCTGTGGGAAATAGTTCGGACGCAGCTCCACGAGAGCCACTCATCTGTGTCTCAGGGGCAATCAAACGCTATGGGCAGGTCACTGCCTTGGCTGGGATTGACCTTGAGGTTTTTCCTGGTGAGGTGGTTGGGCTTCTCGGCGTGAACGGCGCTGGTAAGACGACGCTGATTGAGTCGTTAATGGGTGCGCGACGCCTGGATGAAGGCGATATTTCGGTGTGTGGGTTTTCGCCGGTGAAGCAGCGGGAGGAATGCGCCAGGCGGATGAGTCTGCAGCCGCAGGGGTCTTCCTTGTTTAAGCATTTATCGGTGACAGAGAGCCTGGAATTGTGGGCATCGTTTTATCCGCGTCCGCGCCAGGTGGATGAGGTTATTTCTCTGGTTGATTTGGGAACGAAGCGTAAGGCGCGGGTTAAAACCTTATCGGGTGGCCAACAGCAACGATTGCGGTTGGCTTTGGCGCTTATCGGGGACACGGAGATAGTCGCCTTTGACGAACCGACGGTCGGGCTTGATCCGTTGGCGCGCGAGCAGGTGTGGGACGTAATCAGGCAGCGCGCTGGCAGGGGTGCGGTGGTTATGGCAACCCAGATGATGGACGAAGCCGAAGCTTTGTGCGACCGAATTGTGATTATGGACGCTGGGAAAGTTGTGGCTGAGGGCGGCGTCAGCGATTTGTTGGAGCGTTACGCAGGCCAGGGCAGTATTTCGTTCAAGACGACCAGCCGGGTTAAGGCTGCCAGCTTGGAGAATCTTCCGGGAGTGATTTGGGTCTCGACTAGGCACGTGGGTGCTTCGATTAGCGTAAGACTAGTGGTTTCAGATATGACGCGCGCCCGGGCTGCGGTGCGCGCATCTAGCTCTATCCGAGCGCAGCGGGTTAAGACTGCTGGCCCATCACTTTCCGACGTGTTCTTGCGCTTGGTCGGTAAAGAACTTGATGAGCAGACACGTGAGGAGGATTGATGAGACAGATTCGGGCTCTTAGCGTGGCGAGTTTTAGGGAGTTGCTGCGTGATCCGATGACCACCGGGTTGGGCATGGTTTTTCCTATGTCGTTTATCGCGATGTTTCTGTTGCTGCCGGATCTGCCCCAGCCTGAGGGCCGGATCAGCGCGTTGGCGTTCGGTTTGCCTGCGATACTGATTTTTGCCGCGCTTTCCTTGGGGCTGACGGGCACTGCCGCTCCTATTGCTCAACTGCGTAAGGACGGCGTGTTGCGAAGTCTTGGGATGACTCCGGTGACTCGCTCGCAGTATCTTTTGGCGCAGATACCTGCCAGGGTTTTGGTGATCGGTGTGGAATTCTGCCTGATCTGGCTCATCGCGGTCATCTCGGGATCGCTTAAATTGACGGAGCCAGCGATGCTGGTGTGGGCGATGGTGCTCTGCGTGGCGTCAACGCTGCCGCTCGGGTTGCTGATCGGTTCGCGGTCAGACAATCCTGGGCTTGTCGGGGCGCTAGCCGGAATCTTGCCTGTAGGCCTGTTGTTTCTGTGCGGGCTGTTTCTGCCGTACCGAATGATGCCCGCAGTCGTGGAATACGTAGGGCTGGCATTCCCCTACACCTACGTTGGCGACATGCTGCGGCACAGCCTAATAGGGGCCCAATTGCAGTATTCCGTGTTGCAGGGCTCGGCGGTGTGCATCGTGTGGACGGCGGCAATGAGTTTGTCGGCCTGGCGAGGATTCAGATGGGATGCGAATTGACGCCCCGTATGACGAGTGGGGCCTTCTGACTACGCCTTAACGGCAAAATTTGCGCTCAAATTTTGCCAGGCGCGACCATAGCTGCACACTCCGGTTAATGTTTAGCGCGCCCCCAGGTTGGAATCGAGCCGGCGAATCCGTACAATTAACGCGCGAGAGCTTGTCTTAAGTTAAGGCAGCCATCGACAACGCACATGTCTACGACGCCAGCGTCGGACGACAATTCGAGGTTCCCAGGCTACTGGGTGAATTTCGTCGGCATGTCAGGAAGAAACTCGGAGACGCCGAGTTTCAAAACCGAAAGGACATACTATGGCCGTGGTCACAACCCGCCAATTGCTTGAGAATGGCGTCCATTTTGGACACCAAACCCGTCGTTGGAATCCGAAGATGAAGCGTTTCATCTTCAATGATCGCAACGGTATTTACATCATCGATCTTCGTCAGTCGCTGGCCTATATCGACAAGGCTTACGCCCAGGTGAAAGAGACTGTCGCTCGCGGTGGCCAAATCTTGTTTGTTGGCACCAAAAAGCAGGCTCAAGAATCTATTGCTGAGCAGGCTACTCGTGTCGGGATGCCCTATGTGAACCAACGCTGGCTAGGCGGAATGCTGACCAACTTCCAGACCATATCTAAGCGGATTGCTCGGATGAAAGAGCTTGAGGCAATGGATTTGGAAACGGTCGTACCGGGTGGCTTAACTAAGAAAGAGCTGTTAGGGCTGACCCGCGAAAAAGAGAAGCTACAGAAGTCTTTGGGTGGTATCCGTGATCTGACCAGGCTGCCGCAATTGGTGTGGGTAGTGGACACCAAGAAAGAACACCTGGCCATTGATGAAGCCCGTAAACTGCACATCCCCGTGGTCGCCATTCTGGATACCAACTGCGACCCGGACGAAGTCGACTATCCAATTCCCGGTAACGACGACGCCATCCGTTCCGTAGCCTTGTTGACCCGTATCATCGCTGATGCTGTTGCTGATGGCCTAGTTTCCCGGTCTAAGGAAGCGAGCGCTTCCCCGCAGGCCGATGCCGAGCCAATGCCAGATTGGGAGCGTGAACTGCTAGAAGCCAAGCCTAAGGACGAGAACTCCGAAGATGCTAAGGCTGAAAAAACGGTTGAGGATAAGCCTGAGGAAGCTAGCGACGCAAAGGTTGAAAAGGCCGAGAAATCTGCTGAGCCAAAGGCCAAGGAAACAAAAGCTGAAAAAGCCGAAGAAGCCAAGGCTGATGAGCCGAAGGCTGACACTAAAACTGAAGAAAAATAAAGCTGAAAGGGCAGACAGATAATGGCAATTACTGCCGCTGATGTTAAGAAGCTGCGTGATGCGACTGGCGCCGGCATGATGGACGCTAAGAAAGCGCTCACCGCTGCTGATGGTGATTTCGATAAAGCCATTGAGGCGTTACGAGTAGCTGGTGCGGCCAAAGCCGCCAAGCGTTCTGACCGCAGCGCCAACAACGGCCTTGTGGCTAGCGCCGATAAGACTTTAATCCAGATCGGTTCCGAGACTGATTTCGTCGCAAAATCCGAGGATTTCGTTAATCTCGCTGACCAAGTAGTCCAGGCAGCCGCTAAGGCACACGCCAATACCGTCGATGAAGTGTTGGCTCTCGACCTGGGTGGCGAAACTGTCCAGACTCGTCTCGAAGATCTACGCAACCGTATTGGTGAGAAGATTGAGCTGTCCAAGGTGGCAACTTTTGATGGTGATACTCACGTCTATCTCCACCGCCGTAGCCCAGATCTGCCACCGCAGGTTGGTGTGCTGGTGGAGTACGAGGGCAACGACCAAGACTTCGTACACTCGGTTGCTTTGCAGATTGCCTCCATGCGTCCGGATTACGTGACCCGCGAGGACGTCCCGGCTGAGGTCGTGGAGCGAGAAGAGCGTATCGCTACTGAGACGGCGAAAGAAGAAGGCAAACCTGAGAAGATTATCCCGAAGATTGTTAGTGGACGAGTTAACGCGTTCTTCAAAGACACTGTGTTGACTGAACAAGCTGCGCTAAGTGATGAAAAGAAAACTATCGGTCAATTAGCAAAAGCTGCGGGCGTAAAAATAACCCGCTTCGTTCGTTTCTCGGCTGGTAACTAAAAATTTATGGTGGGGCGTCTCGAAAAAATCGAGGCGCCCCATTGTTATAGCTATAGATAATTTCAATAAGGAGAATTCGATGGGCGACGAGCATAAACCTTATAACCGAGTGTTGTTGAAACTTTCTGGGGAAGCCTTTGGCGGTGGTCAGCTGGGGGTAGACCCAAAGATTATTTCTTCGGTTGCGAAAGAAATTTCTGAAGTGGTAACAGGTGGTACTCAGGTCGCCGTCGTTGTTGGCGGTGGAAATTATTTTAGAGGAGCCGAACTAACCCAAGGCGGTATGGATAGGGATCGCGCTGATTACATCGGAATGTTGGGAACAGTGATGAACGCCCTGGCTCTACAGGACTTTTGTGAGAAAATTGGGGTGGCTACTCGAGTCCAAACAGCTATCACCATGGGGCAGGTGGCCGAACCCTATATTCCGCGACGTGCCGAGCGGCACCTAGAAAAAGGACGTGTCGTTATCTTTGGTGCGGGCACCGGAATGCCTTATTTCTCTACTGACACGGTCGCCGCCCAAAGAGCACTTGAGATCGGTGCTGACGTGTTGCTAATGGCGAAAAACGGGGTAGACGGGGTCTATGACGCTGACCCACGCTCCAATCAGGACGCGAGAAAATTCGATGAGCTAACATACGACGAGTTCTTGACTAGAGATCTGAAAGTTGCCGACGCCACCGCAATCAGTCTGGCTCGCGATAACAACCTGGATATGGTGTTTTTCCGACTCGATCAACCAGGCAATATCGCTAGAGCTGTTAACCGTGAAGGCATAGGCACCCTAGTCCACGCTTAACCAGCTAGTCTTAACGAATAAGAGTTTTTGAAAGGTGACCAAATGATCGACGGAATCGTTAAAGATACTAAGCAAAAGATGGCCTCTGCCATCGAATTCGCAAGACAAGATTTCACGCAGGTACGTACCGGACGCGCCACCCCGGCAATGTTCAACCAGCTGCAGGCCGATTATTACGGCACACCAACACCTCTGGTGCAACTAGCTACTTTCCAATCTCCGGAACCTAGGGTCATGTTGATTACCCCCTTCGACCGAAATGCCATAAACGAAATTGAAAAAGCAATTCGCAATTCAGATTTGGGTGTTAACCCGGCTATTGACGGCCCAACTATCCGCGTGGTGCTGCCGGAGCTAACAGAAGAGCGCCGCAAGTCGATGATAAAGGTTGTTCGTGACAAGGCTGAGGACGCCAAAGTTGTGATTCGCAACCACCGCCGTTCTGCCATGGATGCGTTCAAGAAAGCCGAAAAAGATAAAGAGATCGGTGAGGACGAAGCTCGACGCGGCGAAAAACGGATAGACGACGAGACTAAGAAGGCTACCGATCAGATTGAGGCGCTACTAAAAGCCAAAGAAGCTGAGTTGATGGAAGTCTAACTTGACCACCCCTAAACCAGCTACCGAAAAGAAATCTGCAGGTCGTAATCTGCCAGCAGCCATTGGGATTGCCGCCGTATTACTGGCAGTCATTCTTAGTGGTCTGCTGGTTTGGCCATGGTTATTCATCATTTTTTGGATGGTGGCGTTAACTTTCGGTGCTGGCGAAGTGCTTAGCGCACTAGAACGCTTGGGCATGCGCGGGGCTAAACCTGCGGTTCTAGCGGGACTGCCAGTTACCTTAGCGGCTAGCTATTGGGTCACTAGCTGCGTTGACATGCAAGTAGGTTTCGCCACTCAAATCGCTGGATTAGCCCTAACCACGCTGGTGGCCTTGTTCACTCATCTGCTACGCGATGTCACCAGATTCGTCAAAGACGCGGCAGCCTCATTGTTTACCATTGCCTATCTAGGGCTTTTAGGCACAACTGCCGGAACGCTCCTTGCTCAACCAGATGGTGGACTGCGTTTACTTTTCCTATTCGCTTGTGTGCCGTGCTCAGATACCGGCGCTTATGCAGTCGGTTCTTTAATCGGCAAACACAAGATGGCTAAAACAATTAGCCCTGGAAAAACGTGGGAAGGTTTCGTTGGTGGCCTTGTTGTCGCCTCTGCAGTGGGAGCTTTCTTCGCTGTTTGGCTACTGCAAACAGATTGGTGGCGGGGGCTAATAATAGGTGCCGCGCTGTCTGTTGCAGGCACTCTAGGCGACCTAATTGAGTCGATAATAAAGCGCAATGCTGGGTTAAAAGATATGGGTAAAGTGCTGCCTGGCCATGGTGGAGCCATGGACAGGCTAGATTCACTCCTAGCAGCTCTGCCGGTGCTTTGGATGTTGATGTATTTTCTGGTCTAAATCCCGCTAATTCTTGAAAGCGTGAATTGGTGCAGGGATGCGTCCGCCCCTGGATACTAGCTTTTCGCACGAAGCAGTATTAACTGCCATTATTGGCGCGCGTCCCAATAATCCGCCGAATTCGACAGTATCGCCCACATCCATGCCGGGTACGGGAATTATCCGCACCGCCGTCGTTTTGTTATTCATGACGCCAATGGCCGCCTCGTCAGCGATCATCCCAGAAATGGTTTCAGCCGTAGTTGAGCCAGGGATGGCAATCATGTCCAGACCGACTGAACAAATTGCTGTCATAGCCTCGAGCTTCTCGATATTTAGGGATCCAGATTCGACGGCTGCGATCATTGCCGCGTCCTCGCTCACCGGGATGAAAGACCCAGACAGCCCGCCGACATGCGAACAAGCCATCATACCGCCCTTCTTAACAGCGTCGTTCAACAGGGCTAATGCAGCTGTTGTGCCAGGACCGCCAACTTGTGCTAACCCAATTGACTCCAAGATCTGAGCCACCGAATCCCCGACAGCTGGCGTAGGCGCTAGCGACAAGTCCACTATGCCAAACGGCACATTCAATCTGCTGGCAGCCATCGAACCAACCAATTGACCCATTCTGGTCACCTTGAAGGCTGCCTTTTTTACAGTTTCCGCAACCTCGCCTAGCGAGGCGTTCGGGACTTGGTCTAGAGCAGTCTTGATCACTCCAGGCCCGGATACCCCTACGCTGACAACGCAATCAGGCTCCTCAATTCCATGAAAAGCGCCAGCCATGAATGGGTTATCTGGCACCGAATTAGCAAAAACCACTAGCTTGGCGGCACCAAATCCGTTCGGCGTCAAAGCGGCAGTTTCTTTGATAGCTCGTCCCATTCTGGCCACTGAATTCATATTAATTCCGGCTCGAGACGAGCCCACCGCCACCGACGAGCACACTAAATCGGTTTGTGCAAGGGCTTGGGGGATAGAGGCGATCAGAGCCAAATCCGATTGGGTGCTGCCCTTATCAGTGATCGCCGAAAACCCGCCGATAAAATTAACCCCAACTTCTTTTGCTGCCTTATCAAGGGCATGAGCGAAACAAGTTAAATCTTTTTTACCGCAAGCTGCCGCCACCAAAGCTATTGGGGTTACCGATATGCGTTTGTTGATGATGGGTATACCAAGCTCATGTTCGATACCGGTAGCTTTCTCGACTAGCTGGCTGGCTTGACGAGTAATTTTGTCGTAGATGAGACGGCAAGAGGTGTGCGCGTCAGGGTGGGCACAGTCCAATAAAGAAATTCCCATTGTGACGGTACGAATATCTAGGCGATACTCGTCAATCATCGCCACAGTTTCTAGCACATTTTCGATTCGTGTCATGGTCTTAAAGCTCGTGCATAGCGTGGAAAATAGCCTCGGACTGGACCTTTACGACCAGCGCTTCACGTTTCCCAATCTGGTTTAGGTGCTCCTGAATTTTCTCGATGTTCACTTCTCTAGGGTCGAACTGGCATTCAAGAATCATGGTAAAAAAGTCGTCCATCAAGGTTTGGCTGATGTTATTGATATTGGTATTTAGCTCGGCCAGTCCGACGGCTATGGCAGCGACAATACCGACATGGTCTAGGCCGGTAACCGTGACTATGGCATTGGCTTGGGTGGAATCTTGCACTCGACTAGCCTACGAGCAAACCAGAGCTGACACCCGCCAATTCCACGCCAGTAAAGCAGGTTCGTGCGAAAGTTGCTACCAGCACAGTGCTGCAGACAGTAAGAAAGTCATCTGAGTGATCTCTATCAATGAGCCGAAGGTATCCCCAGTAGAGCCGTGGAAGCGGGCTATCAGATGGCGTTGCCAAAAGAAACCGACAATCCATGCGGCTAGCGTACTCACCCCGATAAGGACAGCGTAGATAACAGCGAAACCGCCGGTCAACCATGCCAGACACATCGTCGCAGCCAACCCGATTAGGGTGTGGGTAACGATTGTCGACCACGAAGTCAGGTCGGCAACTAGTGCACCAAAACCGCCTGGCCTAGCCGTTTCTGCCCCCTTTCTGGTAGCGACTAGGACGATAAGTCGCGACACCAAGGGGGCAATGACGACTAGACCCATTTGCTGCCAAGCTGTGTGATTGGCGCCAGCTAGTGCTCCAGCGTCTAAGCCAAGCACTAAGACCATAGCGCTTACCCCCATCGGTCCGATGTCGGAGCGTTTCATGATTGTCAGCGCCTCTTCGGCGGGTTTGCGAGAGCCTAGGCCATCAGCAGTATCAGCTAGCCCATCAAGATGCATAAAACCTGTGCACAATGCCAGGATGGCTAGCCCGCAAACCGCAGACAGTAAGGTGTTAGTGGTGATTTGCTGGATCAACCAGGTAACCCCACCTGCTATTAGTCCTAGCAGTAAGCCAACCCAGGGCAGACAGGCAATCACTCGACCAGCGCGTTCACGCGAGACGATACCCACATCAGGGCTGGGCAAAATGGTAAACATCGATACAGCCGTAATGAATGGGTTAGTGACCGGTGCTTTAGCCATAACTAACCTTTTATTTCTAATGGCTGACCGGCAACGCACAACACCACCCGGTCACAAACCCCAGCAACTTTGGCGTTTAGGCGACCAAGTTCGTCTCGGTAGTCCCTACTACCAGCATCTGCAGGCACTAGTGACATGCCCACTTCGTTGGTAACTAAGATCACGTTCCTGGTGGTTTCGGAAAGCGAAGTGACGAGCCGGTCAACCTGTTGGGTTAAAGCCGCCTTATCCTGAGTATTCCAATAGTCAGCCTCATCCATTACCCTGGACAGCCAAACGCCCAGACAGTCAATCAATAGCGCTCGGTTGCTTTCTTTGCTGATTTCATTGGCTAAATCGATAGTCTCAATAGTGCGCCACTGTTTTGGTCGTCTAGCGCGGTGGGCAGCAATGCGGGTTTGCCACTCAATATCTTTAGGATCATTGCGGGAGGTGGCAAGATAGTCGACCTGGCCACAGTCTGCCAGCTGTGATTCTGCATAGACTGATTTACCGCTACGTGCCCCGCCAGTAACCAATAATCTCAACGGTTAGCCTTCGCTCTCTTGGTCTCCGCAAACCCCGGAATCTGCGCCGAAATGAGCCATCTCGCGCATCAATTTGGCTGAGGCTTGAACGAGCGGCAGGGCAGCCACCGCGCCGCTGCCTTCACCCAGACACAGATTTAGAGACAGTATGGGTTTTAAGTCAAGCTTCTGCAGAGCCTGACTAATTCCCGGCTCTTTCCCATCATGACCAGCGATGAAATAGTCAACAACTTGCGGGCACATCGCTTGGGCGACTAAGGCTGCCGAGCAAGCGATAACACCGTCCAATATGACTGGAACTCGATTTGCCGCTCCGGCAAGCATTAGACCAACCATCGCTGCGTGTTCGAATCCGCCGACGCTAGCTAACGCATGTAATGGTTCTTTAGCTATCGCCTGATTGACAGCAATAGCTTGAGCTATTAGCTTGCGTTTCTTAGCCATCATCTCGTCATTAGCGCCAGCCCCGCGCCCGGTCACCTCTGCTATGCCAGCCTTAGTAAAAACCCTAATCAACGCTGCAGCTGGGGTGGTATTAGCGATACCTAGCTCACCAGCGATAAGAGCTTTGTGGCCACTAGCGATAGCGTCATTTGCTGCGTCGATACCAATTTCGATTGCCTGCTCGGCTTGCTCGTGGCTCATTGCCGGCTCAGTAGACATGTCCCGGGTGCCGGCAGCTATTCGGCAGTTGATGACGCCGTCAATATCTGTTAGCCCGCCAACGTTATAAACTTTAACGTCAGCACCTGCATGCCGAGCTAGCGAGCATACAGCGGCTCCACCAGTAGCAACGTTGGCTCCCATTTGCCAGGTAATGTCTTGTGGCCAAGGTGAGACCTTATTTGCCTGCACCCCATGATCCCCGACGAAAACAGCGACTTGGGCAGGGTGCGGCACCGGCGGGGGAACACTGCCAGCAATAGCGCAGAGCTTAACGCCTAATTCCTCAAGGCGTCCCAGCGAACGCGGCACTTTTATCAATTGGTCTTGAAAAGCCCACCCTTGATCAACAATCTCTTGATCTGTGGGCGTGATGTTAGCTATCGTTTCGCTGATTTTTCGGCTCATTTGTTTGTTACCTTTCTTCAGTCAGCTTGACTAAGGTTTGAACGAAATTATGGCTTATTTCAGGTTCTCGTACTGCAACTCGTAACCAATTTGGCCCCAACCCAGGAAAGGATGCGCAGTCGCGTACTGCCCAACCGTTTTTGCGTAGCGAAGCTGCCGGTGTCGGCCCCAACTTGGAGGCTTCAAAAGTAACGAATGGGGTAGCTGCGTTGGTGATTGGGGCAAAGCCAGCTTGGCTTAAAGCCGTTACTAAGATGGCTCTATTAGCTGCCATTTCACTGCATTGAGCCGCCTCAAAAGCAATAGCCTGGGTACTGGCGGTCAGGCTCATCACCTTGGCGGCTGGCGAGCTTACACTCCACGGTGATTGGTTTTCCTGGCAACGAGAAATTAGCTGGGCGTCGCCAACGAGATAACCGGCACGTACCCCGGCTATTGACCAAGTTTTCGTCAATGAACGAATAACCAAGATACCGGCCATATCTGAGCCGATTAAAGATTCCGTCTCTTCTGGCAGGGCACTCATGAATGCTTCATCAACTAAAACGATTCTGTTCGAGCTGCGAAGTGAGCGTAATTGGTTAGCTGAATAAAGTTTTCCAGTCGGATTCGTCGGGTTTCCAACGCAAACCAAATCAAAACAATCAGCTATTGGCGGCAAGTCGAAATCGGGTGGCTTAGAGATAGCTCGATAAACCCGGATTCCTAAGGCTGCTAATGCTCTTTCTGGCTCAGAGAATTGTGGGTGAATAACGACCGGTTTTGACGGGTACAAAGTGCGCGCGACAAGGTTAAATGCTTCGGTCGCCCCAGCTGTTGGCAAAATCATTTCTTTAGCTATGTGATGACGTTTAGCAATAGCCTCTCTAGCCTCGTCAAAACGTGGATAGGCGGACCAATTTTCAACATCATCGCGCAGCGCATCAGCCAATAGCTTCGGTGGTTTCGGTGATAGAACATTTACTGCCAGGTTTACCAAACCGTCACCAGTGTCTTGATCTCCATGGTGACGTAGGTCACCAAGCACTATCGACTCACGATGGATTGGGTTGATACGCGACGGGGAAAACTCGGCGGCAGCCTCAACTAGTCGGGTAGCAAACTGTGGATAGGCAGCCCAATGAACATGTTGATAGCTAGCGTGCAAAGTCGGGGAATAGAAGTGGTCGGATCCCACTATCCGCGTTCGATGAAACTCGTGGTATCTAACTGGCTCCCCAATGCGGTAAATCAATGAATTAGATTCTGGTGCATTCTCCCGATAGCCAAGTTTTAGTTTTGGCGTCATCTGGGCGTCAACATCTAAAGCGTTGGCCATAGCTATTCCGTCAATAGTGCGGCACAGATAAAGCAGCCCAGCGCATTCGGCTACTGTAGGCAGACCATCCCGCACCACCTGCCCAATTTGAGTGCGTAGACTGGTATTTTCGGCTAGCTGACTTGCGTACACCTCTGGGAAGCCACCGCCCAAATATAGTCCTTGGGTGCCGACTGGTAGTTGCGGGTCTGTTAGCGGATCAAATTCGGCAACTTTCGCCCCACAAGCCTGCAATAATTCAACGGTTTCTGGATATCTGAACGTGAATGCGCTGCCTGTGGCCACAGCTATCGTGGGGGCCCCAGCTATGGGAGCGACTAGGTCTTGCGGACGCCAAATGGCGGAAGTCATTCGTCCAGCTTGACGACCAATCTGCAGAATCTTTTCAAGGTCAACATTGTCGGCTACTATCTGACCGGCCGCATCCACCATTTGTTGAGCCCCCGCGCGTTCGGCAGCAGGAATTAGCCCAAGGTGTCTAGATGGTGCGGCTATTGCGGCACTAGCCGGAATTGTACCTAGCAGCGGGATGCCCGTGCTGGCTAAAGCTCGACGCAATTCATCACTTACCCGCTTGCTAGACACTCGGTTAGCGATCACGCCAGCGACAGTTATTTGCGATGAGTAGTCAGCTAACCCGTGAACAATGGCGGCGGTAGTGGCTGAACTGTGTGAACTGTCAGCAACTAAAATAACGGGCGCTGATAGTAGTTCGGCAACATGAGCTGTCGAGCCGAAACCGGCAGTCCCGATTTTGCCATCGAATAGTCCCATTACCCCCTCTATAACGCCAATATCAGCGTCGTCAGGAGTTCTCGCGCCATGGTTAAATAATGATCCGATTAGTTCGGGAGTGCATAGGTGGGGGTCTAGATTTCGTCCCGCACGCCCGGCGGCCAGCGTGTGATAACCAGGGTCGATGTAGTCTGGGCCAACTTTGAACGGCGCTACTTTTAGCCCAGCCATCCGAAAGGCAGCCATTAGACCGATGGCAATGGTTGTTTTACCCTGACCGGAGGCAGGGGCGCCAATTACTATTCGAGCTACCATTCAATCCCTGCCTGCCCACGTTCACCCTTATCGAAAGGATGTTTCACGTTTTTCATGTAAGTCACCAGGTCGGCGGCAGCAATCAATTCGGCAGGCGCGTTTCGGCCAGTAATAACCACGTGCTGATGTCCCGGTCGTGCGTTCAATGTTTCAATAACTTCCGTTAAATCCACCCAGCCACGGTGAAGAACATGGTTGAACTCGTCTAGAAGATAAAAATCGTAGCTCTGCTTTTCTAAGGCGCGCTTGACTTGTTGCCAGCCAGCCTTAGCCAGTTCTCTATCGTTTGAACCGTGATTTAGCCAAGTGAAGCCCTCACCTAAAGTAAACCAGTCAACCGATCCACCCACTTTGCTGCTGGTGTGTGCCAAATTTAATTCGTCGAAAGCGGCTCGTTCCCCAACCCGCCATTTCGTTGACTTGATGAATTGAAAAATCCCGATCCGCCAGCCTTGCGCCCACGCGCGCAGCCCCATGCCAAAAGCGGCAGTGGTCTTGCCTTTTCCCTCGCCGGTATAGACGATAAGACGCGGTTTCAACCGGTCAGTCTTGGTGCTCACATCAACTCCAAGAGCCGATTTAGATCAACATTTTCTTCGATAGCTAAGGCCAAAGCCTCAATCATCTGTTCGCGAAGCTGGCCATAGCTAGGGGCAGATGAATCTGGGCGCCAAGCATTTCTTGTCAGCTGAGCTACCTCAGTCAATAAAGAACGTCTGAAATCATCATTTTCAAGGCTTCCGTGAAGCATGGTAGCGAAAGTGTTTCCCACTCTCAGGCCATCTAAGAACGGTTCGCAACAGGTTCTAGGAGTTAATATGCCGTGGTGAATCTCGTAGCCAGAAACTGTCTTTCCCTGCCAGCTATAGGTGGATTGTCTAGTAGTTTTTGCTTTCGAGAAAGTCACCGTAACGGGCAATATTCCTAAACCGTCAACATTGCCGGCATTACCTTCGACAGTGTCAGCAATAGTTTCGGCTAACATCTCGTAGCCGCCGCATATTCCTAATATCGGCTGGCGCTGTCTGTGGCGAGCAATAACAGCTTCGGCTATGCCGTTGTTGCGCATCCAAGCTAAATCTGAGGTGGTAGCTCTAGTTCCTGGTAGCACCACTAGATCAGCGTTCTTGACGTCTAGAGGTGATTGGCTGACTTGTACCGTAATTCCAGGCTCCGCCGCCAAGGCATCCACGTCAGTGGAATTAGAAATTCGGGGGAATCGGACTACAGTCACCCGCAGTCCTTGGCTTTGATCTTGTTGGGGCCAACGCGCTACTTCAAGGGCATCCTCACCGTCTGTCCAAACGCCGGAAATCCAATTTATTACCCCGAAATTGGTCAGTCCGGTGCGTAAGCTAATTTCGTCTAAGCCGGGTTGTAACACTTGCGGGTCACCACGGAATTTATTGATGATGTAACCGGCTAACTGCTTGCGGTCATCTTCGGCTAATAGTGCCCAAGTGCCGTAGATTGCTGCCAACACCCCGCCACGATCGATATCGCCAACAATCACCACTGGAAGATTAAATTGCCTAGCCAAACCAATGTTTACATAATCTCCGGAACGTAGATTAATCTCTGCTGGTGAGCCTGCACCCTCCGCAATAATGAAATCATATCGGGTAGATAATTCCTCAAAAGCTGCGAAAGCGGCCTTGGCTAATTCTTGACGTCCAGTAGCGTATTGGCCAGCCACTAATTTTCCGTGAGGTTTGCCGTTAAGGATGATGTGCGAGGTACGGTCACTGCCGGGTTTTAATAACACCGGATTGACTAGGGACGATGGGGTTATTCGTGCGGCTTGACACTGTAAATACTGCGCCCGCCCAATCTCAGCACCATCCGGGCACACCATAGAATTATTCGACATGTTCTGAGCCTTAAACGGGGCAACCGATAATCCTCGGTTCGTTAAGGCTCGACACAGCCCAGTAACAACGGCGGATTTTCCAGCATCCGACGATGTTCCAGCAATAAGAATCCCGTTAGCCACGGCGACGCCATCCAATCAACGCTGCCGCGCATAGTCCGCCAGCCGTCCACGAGACTATTTTTACTAATCGTGCCGCTTGACGACACGCACGCCCGGCCGGACGTGAAGCTCCGGCATTCAACAAGCCTCGATATTCGACTCCAGATTCATAGACGTTGCGTCCGCCTAACTGTACGCCCAAGGCTCCTGCCCAGGCAGATTCACACCAGCCACCGTTAGGACTTGGGTGTTTTAAGTGGTCTCGAAAGACTACCCGCGATGTGTGGCTAATAGACCCGCCAACCCCCGGAGCTGTCAAGATAGCCAGCAACGCTGTGGCTCTGGCTGGAATTAACCCAAGAACATCGTCTGCTCTGGCTGACACTTTCCCGAATTTCTCGAAACGTAAGCTGTGGTTTCCAACCATCGCGTCCAAGGTATTTGTTGCGCGGTGGATAAGCATTGGAGTAATGCCAAAAGATCCCCAAAAAAGTGAAGCTATCGCAGAATCTGAGGTATTTTCGGCCAACGATTCCACCGTGGCTCTAGCTAGTTCATGCTCAGCTAAACCGTCAGGTTTTCGTCCGCATAGATTTGATAGCCCAGCTCTGGCGCCAGCTAGATCCCCCCAATCTAATTTGGTGGCCATCGTTTCCCCCTCGTTGGCTAGCGATTTAGCTCCCAGTGCCACCCAGGTGGCCAACGCAGTAGCGGTAAAACGTAATCTTGGACGTTTGGCGCTTAATACATCCAGAGTTAGCCCAATAGCTACTGCTGGCGTTAACGCCGCTAAGTAATATCCGAGCCCTGCAAGCACAGAATCTCGGTAAAGATGTTTTTCTAGCCAGCTTGCCCAGTGTCCAAACCAAGCGGTTGGATGAGCCTTATTCGGTGGGTCAGCAATTGCTGCATCAACCCCCAGTCCAGCCAATAAACCTGCCGCGCGCGCTAACCTCATCTCATGCAGTTGTATCTGGTTAGACACGGGCAATCCACTGGAAATCTTGGTGGACGGATATTGGGACAAGCTATGGCTCCTGAGCTGACTAGCCGAGGCCGAGCCCAAGCTGCCACAGCTGCGCGGGGGCTTCGTGATTGCGGTATTAAAGTTATTTGGTCTTCTGACCAGGTGCGAGCCAAGCAGACTGCCGAGATTATTGCGGAAAAAATCGGCCTTGAGGTCAATCTGGTGTCGGCGCTTAGAGAACAAAACTGGGGCTTTTTGGAAGGGAAATTGCCTAGCGAGCTTGTTGAAGAGCCGACCCCACCAGGTAAACACATCACCGAAGTGGCTTGGGGCGGCGGGGAATCGGTGGCTGACGTGGCTAATAGAGTGCGCACTTTCATGCCGATATTGGCGGCTGGACCGGCACCCGCCCTCATTGTTGGCCATGCTGATTCTCTTAGGGTCTTGCTTACTCTGCTTAGTGGTAGAGGCCACCGTGAGGTTGATTGGGTGCATTTCGCCCACGCACAGATTGTGCCTTTCGACTGGCAACCCAAATAGCATATTTCCGTCCTTCGCGGTTTAGCCTCAGTGACCAGGCGACCGGGCTATAACCGTTGCGGGACAGCGTCGGAATCACACCGACTTCGCTGATCGTGGTCTCGAGCCTACCGCGATTCCATGCTGAGTAGAAGTTCTGCCGCTTCGTCTACTTCATCAACCAGGAAGATCTTATTTTCCATTGGTTTGCCTTTAGCTAGGGAAGACAGCAATTGCCAAGCCGGTAGTTGTCTTGTCCAATATTCTTTGTCCACCAATACCATTGGACTGATCAATTCTTCGCTGGCAGCATAGTAATTTTTGGTTACCGTCTGGAACATTTCCTCGGTGGTGCCAGCAGCTCCAGATAAATAAACGATTCCGCCTTTGCAATGTGTAATGAGGGCGTCTTCGCGCAAAGCATTCGAAAAATATTTGGCGATTCCGGTACCGAAAACATTTGCTGGTTCATGCCCGTAATACCAGGTTGGTACCCCGATCGAGGTTCCGGATGGGTTGAGTGTTTGACGAATCTCCAGCGCCAAGGCCGCCCAATAAGTTTCCTGACCCACATAATCTTTTGCTAGACCCAAATGATCAAGAGCAGAGCGTAGTGCGGCTGGCCGGTTAGCTAAAAACGCTCCCAAGTTGGCTGCTTCCATGGCTCCCGGACCACCACCAGTCAGGACGAGATTATTGTTGCTGGCCAGCATGGATGCCAATCTCGCTGAGCCGATATATGCGTCGGAATTACGCTCTACTGCGTGGCCACCCATGATTCCGAAAGTGTTTTTAGGATCAAAACTTTGACAGGCTTCATCTAAGGCATCGGAGATGGCGTGGTCGTGTAGAGTCATCGCTAGCGAGGCGCGCAGCGGCAGCAAATGTGGCAAAGTGCGTAGCCAGCCATATACGAGTGCGTCCGTTGAATCAGCGTAGCTGCGTCCTTCAACAACACCATCATAAAGTTCGGTTGGTTTATAAAGATTGGCTCTATACGGGTTGAATGGCAATCCCGGCAATTTTGGGAATACTATTGCGCCGCGTTCTTTTAGGTCGCTTTCAATATCATCTGGTAGTTGACAGCCCAGAAATAATGCGCCTGATACATCGAGCCGGTGTAGGTCATCGCTGCGTTCAGTTAAATCAACGTCTTGGATTATCCAGCCGTGGGCGCTGGTCGTGTTCTGGGCGCGATCGTCCCATTGTGTTAGTGAATCAATCTCGATCTGCAACACGTAGTGAGCAACCATGCCCATGAGTGTACGCATTGTGATGGCTTAGAGCATCTTGTTAAAACCGCTAGACTGTTTGTTTGGACGAGCCGGTCGGGTGATCGCGGCGAAAGCTGAGGAAAGTCCGGGCTCCGCAGGGCAAAGGTGGTGGGTAACGCCCACCCGAGGTGACTCGAGGGAAAGCGCAACAGAAAGTAAACCGCCCAGAAATGGGTAAGGGTGAAACGGTGGTGTAAGAGACCACCGCAACTTCGGTGACGAAGTTGGCACGGCAAGCCCCACCTGGAGCAAGACCAAGAAAGGTGCGTCAAGCACCTGCGGCAATTTGGGTGACCCGCCATGTTGCTGGGTAGGTTGCACGCCGGCGGCGTAAGTCGACGGGGAAGGTCATCGGCAACGATGATCGCAGATGGATGTTCACCGATTACAGAACCCGGCTTATAGACCGACTCGTCCTCACTTTCTGGCTATCGCCGGGGTGAGGTGTTGAGCTACAGAATTTCCACGTTTAACGGTTCGGCGGTTACGCCGCTAGCGGTTGGCTCTGCAGAGGCCATGAAGTGATAGGCCTCTGCGCCTTCGCGTTCCGCAAATACTTTCGTCAGTTTGCCGTCAATCCAGTGCAGTGCGGCTCCATCATCGACAGCGTAGCCGTCTGGCAGTACGCCGCTAGCTACCGCGTCGGTGAAGGCTGGCGCGCGGGAGGTTTCACCGTGGAAGTGCGGGCAGAAGCTTCCCTTCAAAAGACCTAAGCCACCACGCCATGCCCGTACTGGGCCGAACGAATCTGTGATACAACCCTCAAACCAGCAGCTAGCTCCAGCTGATACTCCTGCAAAGATGGTGTCTTTATTGCTTTTAGTCATCTGTTTTAACACGTCCACCACCGCATGCGCCTTCCATAGCGCCATTAAATTGACGGTTGATCCGCCACCAACCAACAGAATGTCTGCCTCTTGGAGTCGCTCGACGGCGCGGGCGGCATCATTCCACAATGTCAACACCATGGTTCTAACGCCTAAAGTGCCGTAGGCTGTCAAAAATTTATTGATATAGGTTGGATCATCAGCAGAAGCTGTTGGAATGAAGCACACTAGTGGCGCGCTCACCCCTGACAGGTTTAGGACATAACGATCTAGTGCGGTGGGGGAGCCAGTCGCCGACATTGAGAAACCTCCACCGCCGGCGGTGATGATGTGAGTGGTCATATAAATATCTTCGCAGTGTTTGTTATTGAAGGTTTGATTCTTGGCTAACTCGTAGGGTTAGTCCCTGCGGCGTCTATGCTTAGCCACGTGACTTTCTCCATAGGTGTTATCGGAGCCGGCCAGCTGGCTCGCATGATGGCTGAACCAGCTATCGGTTTGGGTATCAATTTGAAATTGCTGGCAGAAGGCGAGCCGATGTCGGCCACTCAAGTCATTCATGATGTCAGCGTGGGGGATTACACCGACCTTGAAACGGTGCGTGGCTTCGCTAAATCTGTCCATGCCATCACTTTTGATCATGAGCATGTGCCCACGTGGATATTAGAACAGTTAGCTGTAGAAGGCGTGCTGGTGCGTCCTGACGCAAAAGCGCTCATCTATGCGCAAGATAAATTAGAGATGCGCAAACGCCTAACCCGTACCTTGGACGCCCCGGCACCAAAATGGCGATTGTGCCCTAACCGGGAGGCGTTAGTCTCTTTCGGTAACGAAATTGGTTGGCCGATTATCGCCAAAGCCAGTCGCGGTGGCTACGACGGTCATGGTGTTTGGAAAATTAATTCCCAGCACCAGGCAGCAGCTCCTTTCGAGGAATCGCTGAACGTTTCTGCCGGTGAGAAAGTGCAAATTATCGGTGAAGAGTTTATAGATTTCTCCAGAGAACTGTCTGTACTGGCAGTGCGCAGCCCATCAGGACAAGCGGTGGCCTATCCCATTAGCGAAACCATTCAACGTAACGGAGTATGTGCTCAAACCATTACTCCGGCCCCGAACCTGGCTCCAGATTTAGCTACCGAGATAACCAGACTAGCGTTAGATATTGCTGACGATTTAGGGGTAGTTGGTGTGCTTGCGGTAGAACTTATGCAGAAAGCTGACTCTTCGGTGGTTGTTAACGAATTGGCGATGCGCCCGCACAATACCGGCCACTGGACGATTGATGGAGCAAATACTAGCCAGTTCGAGAATCATCTACGCGCCGTGTGTGACCTGCCGCTCGGTGATCCCTCAACCCGTGCTCCGTGGACAGTGATGACCAATGTTTTAGGGGGGCGTGACGAGGATCTAACTTCAGCTCTGCTCCACGTGTTCTCCCGTGATCCTAGGGCTCGCGTACAGCTTTACGGAAAGGATGTTCGTCCAGGACGAAAGCTGGGGCATGTTACCTGTTACGGTGACGATTTAGCTGATACTTTGGCGCGCAGCGAGCACGCCGCAAATTATTTGATGGGAGTCAAATGAGCAACAATCCACTCGTCGGTATCATTATGGGCTCAGATTCCGATTGGCCCACCATGTCACCAGCAGCCGATGTGCTAACCGAATTCGATGTTCCTTTCGAGGCAGACGTCGTCTCTGCCCACAGAATGCCTGACGACATGCTTAAATACGCCAGGCAAGCACACCAGCGTGGCCTGAAAGTTATTATTGCTGGCGCCGGCGGTGCAGCCCATTTGCCAGGCATGGTCGCGGCTGCTACTCCACTGCCGGTAATCGGTGTTCCCGTCCCGCTGAAATACTTAGACGGCATGGATTCGCTGTTGTCCATCGTCCAAATGCCTGCAGGTGTGCCGGTGGCAACCGTTTCCATTGGTAATGCCCGCAATGCTGGCCTGCTAGCCGTCCGTATTTTAGGTGCCGGCGATGAGACGCTAATCAACAAGATGGTCACTTTCCAGGCTAATCTTCGTCAAACTGTCCTTGACAAAGGTGCCAAAGTGCGCTCCAGGCTGGGTTAGATCAGTAACTAATTCTGGTTTTGGCAAGCCGAAAAACTAAACTTAACGGGTCGCGTGGCTAGGCGCGACATCAGCCGGTTTCAAGAAATCTGCTTCAACGCAGCCAGCGAGTGCGTCGGTTTAAGGCTCGAACCTAGCTAGGTTGGAGGTGTCGCCGGAGTTAATCTCGGTGAACAGCTCGTTGGCAGCGTCGTAATCCCAAATCACTACGGACGCCCCCCAACTCGTCCAACCGCTAGGGTCAGCAATGGGTACTACTAGAGAGTATCCCTTTCCGCCGGCCGCAGCCATGCCAGCTAAGCCGCCAGCTGTCAGCTCCGGCAAGGACGTCGTGCTGCCCTTGGTCAACGTTTGGCCGATTGCTTTGTTGATTTTCCAATAGCGAATCGGGTCTAGAATCGTTCGTGGACTCTCTAACTTGCGCACAATTTTTGTGATGATCTCGCGTTGTCGCTTGGCTCGCCCAAGGTCACCTTCTGGATCTGAATAGCGCATTCGCACATAGCCCAAGGCATTCGCCCCATTCAAGGTCTGACACCCGGCCGGTAAGTCTATATGCGCTAAATCGTCTTGCATAGGTTCGTCCAAGCAAACGTCCACCCCGCCGATGGCGTCAACCAGAGTGGCAAAGCCGCCAAAGCCAATCTCTAGATAGCCGTCCATCTTTAGTCCGGTATTGGCTTCGATAGTTTCGACAAGCAAGGGAGCACCGCCATAGGAATAGGCAGCATTCAATTTATCGTCACCATATCCGGGGATGGTAACCAGTGAGTCCCTTGGCAAAGAGACGAGAACAGATTTTCCGGTGCGCGGGCGGTACAGCACCATGATGGAGTCGGCTCGCTGGCCTTCCGCATAGTTTGCCCCTAAACGCTCTTTTTCTTCGTCTGATAGCCCCTCGCGCGAATCTGTACCAACCAACAAAATGGTAGTTCCGGGGTGAGAGCCCGCCTGGCTGGTTTCAGGGGTGGCGTTGGTGGATGTCATCGTAGAAACAGTGTGAACCGGCACTGCCACCAGATAAACCACCCAGGCAACAAGTAATGCCAATATGACAGCTATCGGGTGACGTCGTTTTTTTTGCTTGGCTTGAGTAGGCCTCTTGCGTTTGGGAGCAGGTTGCGGCGCCGGCGCTGGCTGGGTGCTGGGGGCAGGTTTCAGCTCTTGTTGAAGTTGTCGGCGATCAATACGCTGGGCGTGCTCGTAACCGAAATCTGGCTCGTCATAGCCTTGCCCATTGTTTGGCGAACTTGTGTTGTGACCAGTGTTGGGTGAACCGGATTGGCGACCATATAGCCAGTCAAGGTCTGCTTGACGGTCTCGCTCAGATCGGTTAGGCATGAGATAAGGTTAGCGTCTGGCTAGCGGCTCAGGCTGTCGCGGCGTGCGCTTCGAACCGATTTTATACCCTCGGTTATCCCTGAATCGAAAATGTCGCTGACGTTGAGTAGTCTGCCGCTATGCGTTACGCAGTGATTATGGCCGGCGGTGCTGGCACTAGGTTGTGGCCACTATCAAGACAAGGCCAACCCAAACAGTTACTGAAATTATTTGACGGTAAGAGTTTACTGCAGCTTGCCTTTGACCGCGCTAGGCGGTTGTTGGACGCTGACCGTATCTTGGTGTGCACCGGCGCTGCCTATGCCGACGAGGTGCGCGCCCAGCTCCCCGAATTGTCAGATGATGGCTTATTGGGCGAGCCGGTGGGCAGGGATTCCTTAAATGCGGTGGCATGGCCAGCGGCGGTATTAGCCAAACGCGACCCCGAGGCTGTTGTCGCAACTTTGACTGCTGACCAACTGATTCGTCCTGTAAAGAAGTTCTTGGCGGCTTTGGAAGAAGGTTTTCAAGTTGCCGAGAAACGGCCATCGTCATTGGTGACTTTCGGTGTCGTCCCCACCAGCCCGCATACCGGCTATGGCTATCTAGCAAAGGGTCAGTCAATAGCTGGTTTCGAGCACACCGCCAAAGTCAACCAGTTTACTGAGAAACCTGATGCCGAAACTGCGGCTGAGTACCTAGCCAGCGGTGATTACTGGTGGAATGCTGGGATGTTTGTTTGGCGAGCGTCCACCCTGTTAGACCAGCTCAAGGCCTTGCTGCCGGCCACGTATCAGGCTGTGCGCGAGTTAGCTGACCATCCTGAGCGGTTGAAAGATATCTACCCGACATTATTCAAGACTTCCGTTGATTACGCCATCATGGAGCCGGTCTCACAAGGAAAAACAGACGCTGAAGTGGTGGCCGTTAGTCTAAAGGTTGACTGGCTAGATGTTGGCAGCTACCAAAGTCTCTTCGAGGCGCTGCACGCAGAGGATGGCGACGCTGGCTTTGGCAACGTTGTCGCTCAGGATTCGTCCGGCAATCTATTGATCAACACCGCCGATGACGGTGTTTTGGCCGTGATCGGGCTGGAAAAGTGTGTGGTTGTGCGCACAGGTGAAGTTACCTTAGTCGCGCCGCTGTCAGCCTCCCAGCAGATAAAGGGTTTGGTGAGCGAAGTCTCTAATAAGCTAGGGGCAGAATTTGCCTAAGGAGTTGCAGTGGATCGTGAAAAGCTAGCCCTAACCATCATTGTTTTGGCCTTGGTGGCGGCAATCGTAAACTTCGGGTTCCTTGCAGTTAATGTCATCAATTTCTTTAATACTTTTGAGTTAATTGGTTTGGGTCCGGCAGCCGATAATGCAGCTATTTCTATGCCTGGTTGGGTGTTGGCTGTTGGGGTAGTGGCTTGCCTGGCAGGAACAAATCCAAATCAACGCACTAAGCCTGTTTTGCTGACGTTGATAGTTTCAGTTTTTGCTTCAGCTCTTTGGTTGGCGGCCATGCTGATTTGCCAGGCGGTAGACACCTATCTAAATGATCTGTCTTTCTTCAGCTATGCGCTATTTTCATTCGTTTTATGGGCAACCTGTTTTGGGTTGTTGGTCTATCTAATTAAGCACTTACCAGGCGAAAAGACCGCGCCAACTGCAAGGAATTCGCAGGCAATACCTATTCAACCGGCGGCTGTTGACACCAGTGTGGCTGAATCTACACACGTACAATCAGCAAATGAAAAGTGGAGTAGCAACGCCTCAGTTGGCTATCAATGGAATAGAGCTAAGGACGCAGCTAACGGTAACGCAGGACAAACAGCTGAAAATTTTGACTGGAAATCTTGACCTTATTGCTGATCTTTGTCAAACTTGACTCGCGGGAAGTTACAAGAGTGTAATTTCAATGATGAAAGTGGCTGAGGTAATCCTTAGTCGGTGACCAGATGAGAGGGGAGGTCCATGCATCAGTTGTTAAGCATTGTGACGTCGGCAGAAGACAGCCCGTTGGCTTGGCAAGAGCGGGCGCTGTGTTCTCAGACTGATCCGGAAGCCTTTTTCCCGGAAAAAGGTGGTTCCACTAGGGACGCTAAGAAGGTGTGTCTAACCTGCGAGGTTCGTCGCGAATGCTTGGAATACGCGCTAGCTAATGACGAGCGGTTCGGCATCTGGGGTGGGCTATCCGAAAGAGAACGCCGGAAGCTAAAAAAGCGGGCTGTTTAACTCAGTTTCGGGTCGATGGCGCGCATCGGCAACCCGGTTAATGCAGCCAGCTGTTCAACTAATGTTCTGTGAATAAGACATTTCAGCTCGTTCCTGGATGTGACGCGCCTTTCAAGCGGCCGTCTGAATAGCACTATTTTTGCTGGCTGCCCACGATCAGCCTGAAGAGCGGCGGCAAGCGGAACGGAATCGTTCAAACTGTAGTTCAACTCTGTCGTCGGAACCTCGTCTACGCCCACGTCTACCCCTAACAAAGCTTTAGGGCAGGTCTGTTCGATATGGCGTACAGACTCCAACAGGCAAGCAGAGAAATATTGCGCAGGTTTTGGGGCGCTAGGGAAATTGACTGGGCGCCCAGTCAATGGATTCGGCAATGCCATTGGGCCACGAATACCGCGTTCATGCCTATCTCTGCGTGCTGACATAAGAAAACCATAGCTCGGAAAAACCATGAATCACGGCAAGCCAGTCTGATAATGCGTCCCATCAGACATAACCTAGGGCTGTGATGAAGCGGACATGTTCTAGAGCAACCTGCTCGAAACCGGCGGTTGCTACCCTGACATTCGTATTCGCTGATTCGATGGCAGTTCTTGGCCCGTTAGCGGCA
Organism: Vaginimicrobium propionicum; assembly: GCF_900155645.1. Taxonomy (GTDB): domain Bacteria; phylum Actinomycetota; class Actinomycetes; order Propionibacteriales; family Propionibacteriaceae; genus Vaginimicrobium; species Vaginimicrobium propionicum. Next base: position 855,424 of record NZ_LT706985.1, on the reverse strand, counting down.
CAAGCTGAACCAGGCTGCTATGACCTATGCATCGATCACGCCAAGTCCACCACAGTGCCGCTCGGTTGGCAGCTAGTCAAAGTAGGCGATGAGGATTTCTCCCAGCCAGCCCCAGATGAAGATGATTTGCTTGCTTTGGCGAACGCGGTAAGAGAAATCGGATTTTCTGATGCTGACGAATCCGATGAAACCCCAAGTGGCGATGTGGTCGAGATTGCTAGACGTGGACACTTACGTGTGATAACTGACGCTGGTCACCGATCCGGTAAGGTATTTAGGTGACGCTTATCCAATTGCCGAATCTGCACGATATAAAAATCGTTGCTTTCGATCTTGACGACACGCTGGCGCCGTCGAAGTCGCCGCTGCCAGACTCCATGGCTGAACTGCTACGTGACCTGCTTGCGGTGCGCGAGGTGCTCATCATCTCAGGTGGACGCTTTGAGCAATTCACTAAACAAGTCCTAGATAGGTTGCCTGACGACAGTGATTTGAGTCAACTGCATTTAATGCCCACTTGCGGCACCCGTTATCTGAAATATCTGGACGGCCAGTGGCAGGAAATTTATTTCCATGCCCTTTCTGCTGCCGAGAAAACTTCCGCTATCACCGCTTTGGAGAAGCAAGCTAAACGTCTTGGCTTGTGGGAAGCCGATGACATTGTTAACGGTGAGCGTATCGAGGATCGCGGCTCCCAAATAACCTATTCGGCTCTCGGCCAAGCAGCCAGTGTGGCAGACAAGAAAGCCTGGGATCCTAGTGGAGAAAAACGCGCCAAATTACGTGACGCTGTTCAGGCAGAATTACCCAACCTGGAAGTGCGTGCCGGCGGCTCGACCTCCATTGACATCACTAGAATGGGGATTGACAAGGCTTATGGCATGAAAGCCCTGCGTGACGTGACTGGTGTTGGGCTAGATGAAATGCTATTCATTGGCGACCGCCTAATGCCTGGGGGAAATGATTATCCGGTAGCAGAACTTGGAGTGGACTGTCACCAGGTTGCAGATGAGCGTGAGACCGAGGCATATTTGAAAAAATTAATTCCGTTGCTTAAGGAGACTAGGTGAGTGGAGAAATCTCGCTGTCCAGCGAATTTATGGCTATTGCTGCTTGCCCAAAATGCCACAGCGGGCTCGCTATCGACTATGACGCGGCGGAGCTGATCTGTATCAATGATCAATGTGGCCTCGCTTATCCAATCCGCGACAATATTCCGATTCTTTTGTTAGACGAGGCTCGCAAGCCCAAGCGCTGAATCGGGCAGATGAAAACAAAACAGTCGTGAACAATAAACTCTTGATAGATCCGCTATAAGCCAAAGCGCGGTTATTTCAGCTCGAGTTGTCCAGGTAATGTGTAGCCCATGAATGATTACCGTGTTGCAGACATCACCTTGGCCGATTTTGGACGTAAAGAAATCACTCTGGCCGAACACGAAATGCCTGGGCTAATGGCAATGCGGCAACGATACGGTAAATCAAAACCCCTAGCCGGGGCTAGAATAGCCGGTTCGATTCACATGACTGTACAAACCGCGGTGCTAATCGAGACGCTGGTTGCGTTGGGCGCGCAGGTGCGGTGGGCATCCTGCAATATTTACTCCACTCAGGATCATGCGGCAGCGGCTATAGCTGCCGCCGGGATCCCCGTATTCGCCTGGAAAGGCGAAACTTTGGCCGACTATTGGCATTGCACAAACGAAATTTTCAACTGGCCAGGCGGTCAAACCCCAACCATGATTCTTGATGATGGGGGAGACGCCACTCTGATGGTTCATAAGGGTGTCGAATTGGCAAACGGGGTCGCGACTGCTCCAACAGCCAACGCCTCTGAAGAAGAACGCGCATTGTGGCAGGTATTGAATTGCTCCACCCATGATTGGCAGCGTATTGCCCAGAATCTGGCAGGGGTGACCGAGGAAACCACTACTGGGGTTCACCGGCTCATTCAGATGGCTGCCGCCGGCAAACTGCTTTTTCCGGCAATCAATGTTAATGATGCTGTCACGAAGTCGAAATTCGATAACAAATACGGCTGTCGTCATTCCCTAATCGATGGGATAAATCGCGCTACCGATGTGCTAATCGGCGGCAAAGTTGCGGTGGTTTGCGGTTATGGGGATGTCGGCAAAGGCTGCGCGGAATCATTGCGGGGCCAAGGAGCTAGGGTAATTGTCACTGAAATTGACCCCATCTGCGCCTTACAAGCCGCGATGGACGGCTTCGAGGTGAAACGTCTCGACTCGGTGATTACCCAAGCAGACATCGTCATTACTGCTACCGGGAATTGCGATATCGTGACGGCCGAGCAAATCTCCAAGATGAAACACCAAGCGATTCTGGGAAATATTGGCCATTTCGACGATGAAATAGATATGGCTGGGCTAGCAGCTTGGCCAGGGATTGAATGTATAAATATCAAGCCACAAGTGGATTTGTGGCGATTTCCAGACGGTCACGGGGTGATAGTTCTTTCTGGTGGCCGGTTACTGAACTTAGGTAATGCCACCGGCCACCCCAGTTTTGTGATGAGTAATTCATTCACTGACCAAGTGCTCGCCCAAATGGAGCTATTTAATAACCCGGATTCTTACCCCCTGGGCGTGCATGTGTTACCGAAGAAACTAGACGAAGAGGTAGCCAGACTGCATTTGGATGCGCTTGGGGTGGAACTGACTACCCTCACTAAGACTCAGGCTGACTATATCGGTGTCAATATTGAAGGTCCATATAAGGCAGAGAATTATCGATACTGATAGCCAAACCTCGTAGACACTAGGCAGACCTAGCTGATTTTAATGTCTTTGCGGTTGGTTAGCTCAGCGTACCGACCGGCGTTAGAAGTCAAAATAATCAGTTGAGTGCCTTGGCCAGCTTTGCCAATTTCGCTAGCTATCTCGCGCGCCCTATCAGGATCAGTGTGGCCTAATTCGTCGTCCAAGAACACTGGCACCCCATCATCAGTATCTACCAGCATGGCGGCTGCTAGTTTTGCCAAAATAAGCAGTTGCTCTTTAGCTCCAGCAGATAGTTGCTCGAAATTTATCTCAAGGCCGCCCAAAGTGCGTGCGGTTATCGTCAAGTCATCGGCTAATCTGACTGCGAAATCTGGATCATCATAAACCCTTGCCCCCAGCTTGTTTATGGCCGCACCAAACGGGAGTTGGTAGGCGCTTTGGGCTTTAGCTAAATTAGCGGCCAGCGTCTCATAAAGTAACCTTGCCGCTTTAGCCTTTATTGTTATTCGTTCATGGGCTAATTCAAGACTTTGATATTTCGTTTCAGCTTCATCAAGATCTTGTTGACAAGACTTGGCACGCAACCCAATTAGTTGGCCCTTCAGGGTGTTAACTGCCTCATGACACTCTTTGAGGTTCTTTTCAGTGCTTATAACAGCCTGTTCGCAACTCTTAAGATTCTGCTGGCATTCCTCAACGTCAAGGGCTGCCAACTTCTTATCTGCAGCAGCCTTTATCTCTTGAGCTTTAGCAAGATTTAGGTTTGCTTGGTCGAGGTCATCGGTTAACTTCTGATCTGGTACTGTTTCGCGGGCGCTAGCTAGTTGTTTGGCTACTAATTCAGCTTGGCCAGTCTTTCCGTCCTGGATGCCGAGTAATCTGCTTAGCTCGCTGACTATAGTTTGGCGATGCTCATCAAGTTTTTTGTGCTTTTCAACAGCGCTTAGGCATAGTTGGCGAGCCGAATCTAGTTTGGTTTTGGCGAGCTTTTCTTCTTCAATAGCCTCAGTCAAGCTGACACTGGGTTGACATTGGGTGGCTAGATCAGAGATCTGTTCACGTAGATCTCGAACACGAGTCGTTAATTCATCTGCGTCGATTGAAGTGAGCTGTTTTCTTATGGCGTCAGCTTCATATGTGGCCTTAGTCACTGCATTAAGTCGTTTCTGAGCCTGTTCAAGGCTTTCTGCTCCAGCCGCTGCTAGAGCTTCTTGGTAGCGAAGGCGAGCCTGGCTCACTTTTTCGCGGTACTGCAATGATTCACCAACAACGAAATTGAATTGCCAACTATCAGGGACGACAACGGTGGATTCTCCTGTAATTTCTACGTCGCTACTTTCGGTTATCTGCATGGCTTCGCCGTCAATGATTAACTCTTTAGCCTTACCGAGGCGCTTAATTCGCAATTTGGTGCTAGCTGCTTTTAAGGCAGCTTCTGCGGCTTTTAGCTCACCGCTAGCTTGGACGATTTCGGCTACTAAATATTCTCCGACACCCTTTTTTATTGGTTCCGATTCTAAACTCGCTTCTATTTTGGTTAACTGTGAACGGTTAGCGGCGTGGTCTTTAAGCTGGTTCTCGGCTTTTGCTAGCTCAGTCTTTAGTCTTAAAAACTGGCTACAGGTGGCGGCTAGATTCCAAGCTTCTTCGCAGTTGTTTTGGTGCTTATTAGCGTCCTTAACTCTAGTTTCAGCCTTTTCTAGCTCAGATTTAGCCTGAGCCAGTTGAGATTTAAGGTCTTTAATCTGTTTTTCAATCTCGTCCAGCTCGTTGCGAATATGCTCTTCGTCTTTTATTAATCCTTGCCGCTGGTCATATTCGCTTTGGCATAGCCGTTGGGCAGTATGTACCTGAGTGACTTGGGCTTGTGCTTCGTCGGCTTTTTGCTGAGCTTGGATTATTTGCGCCTGGTTTTCGTTAACCTTAGCCAGATGTTCTTTTGCTTGAGCTAAATCTTGCGATAACTGGGTTGCTCGGCTTTGTTCCTTAGATAAGTTGTTCTCGGTTTCTTCAATTTCTTTAATTCTTTTCCGGGCAAGATCTAACTGGTTTTTAGACTGATTCAAGTCATTGATTAACCGAGCGTAATCGCCAGTCGGATTACCTTTTTGAGCGGTAAAAAATTTATCTCGTTCGCGTTTAGCCTGCGTAATCACCGAAGTGTCGTTATTACTACTGGCCAAGCCAGCGGCTTTGCGTAAGGCTGCTGTCAAAGCATTGGACGAGGTCAGTGGCATCTGTTTGAAAGGATCTGTACTGAACTCATTTAACGCGGACCACAAGGCCTGATCTGTATGAGCTAATAATGCTTGTAGCTCATCTTCTGCCTCGCCTGCGGTTAAAGAATTTCCGCGTTTCGAGCCAGACACGTATTTCAACGTCATCTTTGCGCTAGCGGAACCAGAAAATTCCTTAACCACTTCCACTCGGTCAGTGCCGATAGTGAACTCAGCCGACACTTTGGGCACAGCATCACGTGTTTTTGGACGCAGCACCTTTATCGTCTTGGCGTTGGAGGTGTATTTAGTGTCAAGTAGCCTGGTAAACGCCTCAACTAGCGTTGATTTGCCGGTTTCGTTAGCGCCCGAAATTACCGTTACTGATTGATCAGCGAAATCAACAACCTGGTGCTCAATGCCTTTGACATTATGGAGCTCTAGCCGATGCAACCTCATACTAGCCCCTCGCTTTGAAGGATCTGATAGAGCAGACGCAAAGCTTGTGAAGCAGATTCATCGCCTGTACCAGCTAGATCTGTCAACTCGTCAATACTCTCTCGTAGATAGCCATCAGCCTCAATGTCGCCAAATTCTTCTTGGCCGGGTTTTATTATCAGTTGACCGCTGTTGCAGCGGGTTTCGAGAGCTGCGAATCGGTTTGACTGGTCAGCCAACAATTCATCTAATTTTGCAGCTTGGGCGATGGTCAGAGCCCCCGTTAACTGTATTTTCAAAATAGTTCTGTTCGGTCTGGAAACTTCGGCTAGTTCATTAGCCATTAACACCAAGTCGTCGGCAGAAGTTAGATCGAAATGAAGCTGCTTGAATTGCCATTGCCCAACCTGGTGATGAACTATCCGCAAGCTGTCATCGATGGTGACTTCTAGCACTTGTCCGCGTTCTTTTTCCTGATATTGGGTGGCCTCATGAGTGCCGGAATAGTGAATAGCCCCCGAATCGTCTGCTGGCCAGCGAATATGACGATCACCCAAAGCTACATAGTCGATAGCGCCGCGAGCCAAAGCCTCATCTAGTCGGCCACGTCTAATAGCGTCTGGTTTTGATTTGTCCGGTTCTAACTCTTCAAGCATGCCGTGGCCAACTACTATGCGAATAGTGCCGTCGGCCGTTAAATTTTCAAGTAACTCGCTCAACCCTGACAGCGGGTCAGCTCCTGGGTGTTTAGTAACCCAGGGTGCAGCTAGTAGCTCGAGACCATCCCTGATGATGTATTGCCCTGATTCTCTAAGCACAATCACATTAGAGGGACATTTTGAAGTGAAATCAGTTGAGTCATAGATGGAATTAGGCCCGAGTGTGTCATGATTTCCGGGCAGTAGGTAGATAGGAAGTTCAACCTCACGCATAGCGTCTAACGCCTGAGCAATATCGCGTCCAGGAATACGGTTTGATTCAAAAACATCCCCACAAGTCAGGACGAATTCTGCGCCGCAGCTCTTAGCAACCTCGCCGATGCGCCTAATAGTGTTTACGCGATCTCCGCTGAACTCACCCTGGACACCAGAGGATAGGAAATGCCTAGTCATCCCAATTTGCCAGTCCGCAGTGTGAATGAACTTGACTGATCGTCTCATTGACTCGCACTCCTTAACCCGCTTTAGATCACACTATGCCAACCCCCAGTGACATTTTTGGCCTGGCTAGTTCACACCAGGCAGGCCAAAAATTAGTGGTTTACTATTTGCCACAAACCGACTGAATGTCGCCGGTATATGCGAGTACGCTAGGGGCACCAACACAAATTGAAGTGGTAGCGATCTTGCCGTCATTGATCGACATCGGCACGTTATGCCCGTAAACCCGATTCTCGGCACCGAAGAAGCGAGCCAGTGAGCTTGGAATAGTATTCGCTACCACCTTGGTGTCACTGGCATCGAGATCATTGAGTTCAGCTGCTTGTTTGAAGGCGTCGTCGCGGTGGGCCACTGAATCGACTAACCCATTGTCAACAGCAGTTTCAGCATCAAACATGAAAGCCCCGAGTGTGTTAATGATGTACTCTGGCTCGATATTACGATGCTCGGCCACATAGTTAACAAAATTCTTATATTCAACTTCGATTCCGTGGGTGTAATTGGCGCGTTCCTCTTCAGTAATCTCACGGAATGGATTACCAAAATCTTTACCCTTGCCCTGGGTCAAATATTCTTGACTGATTTGGCCAGCTTCCACACCAGAAGACAAGATGCTGCCAGTAATAGCAGTTACGTCCTTGTAATAGGACAATGGGCCCATAATCACGCCTATAGAGCCAATCAGTGTTCCGTAGTCAGCAATAATTAGGTCGGCCGGAGCCATGGAGAACATGCCGCCGGAAGCTGACATTGACTGCACATAGGCCAACACTTTGTGACCGGTACGTTCCTGGTAACGCACTACCGAGTCTGCGATGGCTCTAGCCCCAGTAATGGAACCGCCTGGGGTGTCCATTAGTAGCACTAGGCCTTGGTATTCGTCACCATCAAGTTTGTCTATCTGGTCGGCCACTTCGTAACCATATGTTGCTTGGCTAAATGCGTCTCCGCTATCAGCCTGGATAACGCCAGAAATATTGATGGCAAGCATCTTATTCTTTGCGCTATCTGCACCCCATATCGTTTCAGTGGTGTCAAGATTGGCCCCGGAGGCCATTGATCCAAGAGCGCTGCCTAAGCCGACCATCGCCAAAGCAGATATCAACGAGATCACCACGGCGATGACGCCGGCACCTATCGAAAACCCAAAGCCGGCTCCGAAACCGCGAGCAAAATTACCTTTCTTGGCCTTGCCAGATTGACCGTAAGGGGTAAATTGCGGCTTATTTAAGCTTGGGGGATAGCTCTGAGCCTGATGCGGGGTGGCAGCAGGATTAGGTTGTTGCTGGTAATGCGTGCCTGAGCTTGACTGGTTAATTGGCTGACCAGGCTGAAACTGCGGTTGCTGGGGAGCATTATTTTCAGGCTGATTGCTCACGTGACCTCCAAATTAATTCAATGATTTTTCTCAAGCATATATTGGATCAGCGCAAACAACGCTCGCCCGCACAGGCGGGCAAGCCAAGGTGCTGGTTACCGTGAGTTACGTTATTTCGCAGCTTGCGCAGCCTCGTGGATAGCTGAAGCCACGATATCTAATTCAGTTTCACCTAAACAGGTCGAGACGAACCAGGCTTCAAAAGAGCTTGGTGCCATCCAGACCTTATTGTCTAACAAAGTGTGGAAGAACTTAGCGAAAGCTTTAGTGTCTTGGCCACGTGACTGTTTGAAATTGGTGACTGGGCCAGCAGTAAAGAACACGCTGAATAGGCTTGCTGCCTGGTTAATAGTGTGTGGGATACCTGCGCTACTCAATTCGGCAGCCAAAACGTTAACTATTTTGTCTGCGGCCGTAGACAATTTTAGATAGGCATCATCATCTAGCAGGTCAAGGGTGGCTATACCTGCGCTGGCTGCGATTGGATTACCAGACAGTGTGCCGGCTTGGTAGACCGGACCTGCAGGCGAGAGCTGATCCATGACGGCCGCCTGACCGCCAACAGCAGCTAGTGGGAACCCGCCACCGATAACTTTTCCGAAAGTAAATAAGTCCGGCGCCCAGCCCTCGTTAGCGCCCTCTAGACCCCACCAGCCAGCTTTTGAACACCTAAATCCGGTGAGCACTTCATCAAAAATGAATAACGCGCCGTGGGCCTTGGTTAATTCGCGAAGTGCCTTGTTGAAGCCAGCTTTAGGGGGAATGACCCCCATATTTGCAGGCACTGCCTCGGTTAGCACGCAAGCGATATCGCCGCCAGCTAAAGCTTTCTCGACGCTCTCCAAATCCCCATATTCAATAACGATGGTGTCTGCAGCCGTACCGCGAGTCACCCCAGGAGAGTCTGGGTTACCTAATGTGGCGGCCCCAGATCCAGCAGCCACCAGCAGGGAATCAGAATGCCCGTGATAGCAACCGGCAAATTTAATAATTTTCTCGCGTCCGGTTACGGCTCTGGCTAGTCGTACTGCCGTCATAACGGCTTCAGTGCCGCTGGAGGTGAACCGCACGCGTTCGACTGGCATCACCCGAGACTTTATAGCTTCAGCTAGCTCTAATTCCGGCACGCATGGAGCCCCAAAAGATGTGCAGCGGGCGACCTCTCGGCTAACGCGCTCGACCACCGCTGGGTGAGTGTGACCAACAATCGCTGGCCCCCAAGTGCCAACCAAATCAACATAAGTATTAGAGTCAACGTCAGTTATGTAGGCGCCGTGAGCGCTGGCTGCAAACCTTGGCGTACCACCAACCGCACCGTAGGCTCGAACGGGGGAAGAAACCCCGCCCGGCATAGCCTGCAACGCTCTGGAAAATAGCTCTTGACTTAGCCCGTCTTTCATTTAGCCCTCCTTGAGCCAGCGAGCAACTTCAATCGCCCAATAATTAGCAATAATGTTGGCTCCCGCCCGTTTGACGCTAGTCAGTGCCTCCAAAATCACCCGTTTACGGTCAAATGCATCTTTCGCGGCAGCGTACTCAATCATCGCGTATTCGCCGGAAACCACGTAAGCAGCCACTGGCAGATCTACCAAAGCCCTAGTGGCGGCAACAATGTCGAGGTAAGCCAACGCAGGTTTGACCATAATAATGTCGGCACCCTCATCAACGTCCAACATTACTTCGCGGATAGCCTCACGCGAATTAGCCGGGTCTTGTTGATAAGTTTTTCGGTCACCCTTAAGGCTAGATTGGACAGCTTGCCTAAAGGGGCCAAAGAAAGCTGAGGCATACTTGGCTGAATAAGCGAGCAAGCCGGTACTAAGGTGCCCAGTTTGGTCGAGGCTAGCTCTAAGTGCGCCAATTTGGCCATCCATCATGCCGGAGGCTCCCAGAAAATCTGCGCCAGCATCCGCAAGAGTTACCCCCATACGGGCGTATTGACGCAAAGTTGCATCATTATCGACGCTGCCGTCAGCAGCTAAAACCCCACAATGACCGTGGTCGGTAAATTCGTCTAAACAAAGATCGGCGATAACCACTATTTCAGGGCAAACCTCTTTAGCCCAGCGACAAGCCTTCGCTAAAATCCCGTCTGGCTCTATAGCGCCAGAACCAATGGCATCTTTAGCCAGCGGGACGCCGAAAGGCATGATGGCACCAATACCTGCCTCCCAAGCCGCCTGCACGGCATCTTTATAAGAAGTTTCACAATGTTGAACTACTCCAGGCAGTGACGAAATCGGGCGAGGATCAGTCAATCCTTCAGCGGCGAAAATTGGTAACACCATATCGGCTGGCCGAAGTGAATTCTCAGCCACTAGTCGACGAATCGCGGTACTAGCGCGCAAACGTCTAGGACGAATTACTGGACTGAAACGTTCATCATCAAAAGTAATCATTATTTCCAGCTTTCTTAACTATTAAGAGCGGGTCTATAACAAGCTATTTCTGCAGGGTCTGGCTCCTCAACCTTGACTAGCTCAGACGCCTCCAAATATTGCACGATTAAATCAGCTAACCCGCCAACAAATACTGGGTGAGTGCCAACAGTGGGTACCCGCCTAAAGTTCATCCCGTACCCTTTGGCTTTGGCGCTGGCTTCGGTATCTAAATCCCAAAGCACCTCCATGTGGTCGGATAAGAAACCTATCGGATCAATTAACACATCGCGTACCCCACCATCCGCAAGCTCATCCACCACATCACAGATATCGGGCTCTAACCAGGGAGTATGAGGATTACCAGAGCGGGATTGGAACACTAACCGCCACGTGGGTGCCTCAGTGCCCAATAATTCGCCGGCGCGGTGGCTAACCAGTTGGCACAGCTTAGAATGCTGTGCCAAATATTCTTCAGATCCGGCAGTCGGTATCGAATGAGTAGTGAAAATCAGCGTCGGATCCCAACCAACTAACGAGCCTGCCAGTAGTCGAGCCTGAGCTTCAACTAGACCTGGCATATCGAAATAATTTGGCACCTTAGCTATTTTCATGTTTAGCCCGGCGCTGGCCTCAGCTAGGTTCTCTCGATACTGCCGACAAGCCGAATAACAAGTGAAAGGCGTAGTCGCAACGGCAAGAATATCGTGCGCTCCGGAAGATGAAAGATCTTCTAGCACCTCGCGGAATCGATTACTACCATGCCGGTTTCCTACTAAAACCTGGATGTTGTGGCCGCGCAGCGCAAGGGCTTGGTTAAGAGCTTTAGCTAAGTCACGATTTTGCTTATTCAACGGAGAGTACCCGTCGAAATGCTCATAATGTTTAGCAACTGTCGCCAATCTAGCCAGCGGAATTTTTGCGCCTTGACTAACTTGAGTCAGAAATGGGCGTACCTCAGCCATCGACTCTGGCCCGCCGAAAGCCAACAACATGATTGCATCGCTCATCACATACCCTCTTAACTAACCTATTAGTTCCCGCATTTTTTTACGTCCATCCTTGACGCAATCAGGTAAGCCAACACCGTTCAAGGCCGAACCGGCAACCCGTAGACGAGTCTTAGCTAAGCCATCTTCAACCCCAGCCACCCGATCTAAATGGCCAACTAAATATTTTGGCATCACCTTCGACCAACGTGAGACCCACACGTGGTTAGGTTGGTGACTAGTGTGGGTAACTTTCGCAATATGGTCAATCACGGCTCGGGTTAACTCATGCTCTGACGCTTTGGCGATTTTTCCCACCCGATCAGGGACGAAAGCCCGAGCTAGGACGACGTCATCGGGTGCGCGCCCAGGAAATTTAGCTGATGAGATTGTTACCCCAGACACTGGGGCTTGGTCGGCCTCCAACCAGCCGTGGCTGACCGTTTTACCCGCGAAAGCGGAGCTGTCATAAGACAGCGTAACTACATTGGTAGAGGCAGTTGGGATGCTATCTAAAATTGCTGCCACTTCTGGATAGTCAGGACGCAATAAAGTAGCTGAAGAGGCCACCCCGCCCGCCAGAATCACACCGTCTACTTCATGCTGGGTGCCGTCAGCTAGTCGCACAAAACTTTCGGATACCGCCACGACAGGGGTGTGATCTGCCAGTGTTACTCCGCGGTTCCTCAACTCGGTCACTAGCCGATCAATTAAATCTTCAAGACCAGATTTAAGCGTGCGAAAAACGCTGCCCGATCTTGGTGGGTGTTTCTTGGCCGTCTTGCCCGCTGCTAAGGCGGCCAGCATTAACGACCTGTACTCGCGTTCATTAACTCGAAGGCTCGGCAAAACAGCGTCTATGGATAGCTCGTCAACGCTAGCTCCGTAGATACCACCGATGAATGGGTCGGCGAATTTAGAAGCGATGCCGTTACCTAAACGTTTACGCAAGAAAGCTCCGATTGACATATCGTCCGCATTCAGAATGCGCGGCAGAACCAGGTCGAGGCTTGCACGCAGTTTATCGGTGGGTGAAAGGATGCCGGTAGTAATAAAGGGAACTAATTTTGTTGGTAAAACACCATTCATGCCCTTAGGAATAGGGTGCATCCGTCCATGTGCGCGGATGGTGACCTTACGTGTCCCTAGGGTGGGAATAACTTGGTCACTAGCCCCTATCTCGTCGATTAACTTCAACATTGCGGGGCGATAGCTAACGAAAGAATCCGGCCCGCTCTCAATGAGGAAGTCATTATTGCGAATGGTTTTGATTTTGCCGCCGAATTGTTTTTCGTCAAAAACGATGACTTGTTGGCCGTCAATCGCCGCCTCCCAGGCGGCAGCTAAACCCGTTATTCCCCCTCCGACAACCGCTACCCGCACGATTGCCCCGAATAATTGTGGATGAAATCAACCAGGTGAGTTAGCACTCTAGGGTCGCAATATTGATTTACCCCGTGCCCTAAATTGACTACGTGGCCAGGGGCTTTAGCGCCTTGTTCAATGACATTCGCGCTAGCCCAAGCCAGCCTTTCCCAGCCGCCGGTGAGTAAATGAGGGTTGATATTTCCTTGTAGCGGCACTTGAGCACCCAGTAGTTCATTAGCGGTAGCTAACCCGATATCACTAGCCACGCCGATAACGTCAGCACCGGCAGCATGCATATCAACCAACAAATCACGAGTGCAGGTGCCAAAATGGACACGTGGTAGACCTAGATCGGCCACCCCTTCTAGTACTTCGGCAGAGTGAGGAAGTGAGAATTCTCGATATTCCGCCACACTCAAACGTCCCGCCCAAGAATCGAAAAGCTGCAGAGCGCTAGCACCAGCTTTTGCTTGTTCCCGTAAAAAAATGGTGGTGCATCTGGCCACCCAACTCAGCAATCGATGCCAAGTTTTTGGGTCGTCACGCATTAACTGTCGGGTTATCGGCAAGCCTCGAGATGGGCGACCTTCTACCAAATACGATGCCACCGTAAATGGCGCGCCGGCGAAACCGATTAGTGGGGTAGCGCCTAGTTCACTGACGCAGATTCTGGCGGCTTCGGCCACCGGGGCAACCATTTGAGGGTCTAATTCGGGTAGTCGATCCACGTCTTTAGCGCTACGTATTGGTGTAGCGCACACTGGGCCTACCCCTGGTTCAATAGTTATCGGCACCCCGGCCAAACGAACTGGTACCACAATGTCAGAAAATAATATTGCTGCGTCTACGCCGTGACGACGTACCGGCTGAAGTGTGATTTCTGCGGCAAGTTGAGGGTCTAGGCACGAGTCCAACATTTTGGTGCCCTCACGGATTGCTCGATATTCCGGTAGTGAACGACCAGCTTGCCGCATAAACCACACCGGGCGAGTGCGAGTGTATTCCCCAAGATAATTTCTGATCACCAGAGAGTTGCGGGTCAATCCAGTAACCATTGGGTGACCATCAGGCAGCGGGTGCCTATCGACTACCGATTTTAGATTAAGCCCAGACGTTTCAGCAGCTTTTATTTGGGCAGCAACTTCAGCAGGAGTACCCAAATCGATATTCACTACATCCCATGGTTGAGTTTTTGCAGCACGCTGCGTGGTTGGGCCAACTGCATAGGCGCGCAACCGTCCCTTCGTCCACCTGGCAAGGGCAAATACCGCGCTTGGGGAACGAAGAAGAACTCCATCGATATTGCCGGCGCTAGCTGCTCTAGCAGATCTTGGTTCCTCAGTTACCGTCTCAGTTTGGTAAACACTGGCACTCACAACCTGCCAGCCGGCCTCACCCAACAAATCCGATAGTTCACGTCTAGCGATAGCGCTTTGAGGCAATAACGCTTTACCTGTGGGAAATTCAAGCAATTGTTGAGCTAGAGCGCTGCCATCTTTAGACCCGACCAGATCAACATTCAATCCTTTAGCTGAACGCGGCCCGACAGCTGCCAAACGTAATCCGCGTACTCTTGCTTCGTCCAACGCTTCAATTAGTCGGCCCTGGCCAACAAGGGAAGACCAGGCTGGTATCGCGCGCGGCGACGTGATAACCAACCAGTCGTTTTCGCCAGCCGACTGTAGCTCTTCAAGCAGTCGGTTGGCTGGCTTTTGCGCCCCCAAGCTGATGGTCAGATATGGTTCTTGAATTGCTGTCAATCCCACATTTCTAAGTGCTGCGGCATCGCGATCATTACCGTCAGGACGAATGAGTAGAATCGGTTGTCTCATTTCGCGCTCGCTAACAGAGTTTCAGCCACTCTTATTCCAAGTGCCTTGGCGTCGGCTAGGGGATTGTCACCCAACCGAGTGGACTCAGATGTCCGCGCATAGTCCACTCCGAGCCAATCAGCCAAATCTGCTTCTAGACAGAGCGTGTCGGCTTCTTGAAGATATGCGTGCGCTCCAACAGCGGTAGTACATGCGGCATCAACCCCAGCTAGGACGGCTCGCTCGGCCTGAACACAAATGCGAGTTTTTGTGTCATTAATTTTGGCTATGACTTCGCCAATTGGGTCATTAACGCGACATTCCACAGCTAATGCCCCTTGAGCAGGTGCCGGCAACAACACAGAAAAGTCGATTGGACGCATCTGATCGGTCAATAAACCTAGTCTTTCTAAACCAGCCTGAGCCAAAACAACACCGTCTACCCGGCCCTCCATAGCGGCACGAATGCGGGTTTCAACATTACCGCGTAAAGCCGTGAAATTAAGATCTGGGCGAAGCCGCTGCAAGGCTTTTACTCGCCTCGGAGAAGAAGTTCCGATCCTCGCCCCACGTGGTAATTCAGAGATCTGAAAACCATCTGGAGTGATTAATATGTCGCGGTTAGAGGCTCGCTGCGGCACAGCAGCTAAAACTAGCCCACTAACTTGGGCTGAGGGCAAATCTTTGAATGAGTGAACAGCCAGATCGCAGCGCTTATCTAGCACGGCTTCTTGGAGAGCAGCGACAAAAGCGCCTGGTCGCGCAAATTTATTTAGTGGAACTGATTGGTTGTCACCGGCAGTAGTGATTATTGCCAGCTCAACCTTTTGTCCCAAAGCGGTTAGCTGGTCGCCCACCCATTGAGATTGGGTGCGTGCCAGTCGACTGCCTCTTGTCCCTAGTCGATACATCTAGCTCACCTCGACTTCGATCCCAAAAACTGTGTTCAGGGCATTCTCGAAAGTATCGATATCGCCATTGCGCGCCCATTCATTTGCGCGCACGCAGGGGGTGTGAAGTAAAGAATTGGACGCCCTTCTTAGCGAGCGGGCAATCTCGGCGCTGGTTTCCGGGCTGTGATGGCGCGTGGCTTCCGCAATCTCGTTATCGATAATTTGTGACACATAAGAGCGGATAGCGATCACTGCAGGGTCAGCTTTGCGTCCCTGTTCTGCATGGGTGAAAGTTTCAGCGCTTGTCTTAACTATTCGTTTAGCCTGCTCGGTTGCCTCAGCTTGTCTCGGATCAACATTCGCAGCGATCTCGTCTAGATCAATTACCGCAACCTGATCAAGATATCTGACGCTTTTCTCAACGTCCCCGCTTAACGCTAAGTCGATGATTGGCAGAATCTGGTCAAAATTAATGTTGTTTAATTGTTCGACGGTAATTAACGGAGTTGAGCTGCCAGAGCAACAAACGATGAGGTCAGCCCACGAGAGGGCGGCATTAAAATCTTTTTCTTCTACGGCTTTCACTTGTGGGTGGGAATCAGCGAAAGCTCGTGAACGTCCGCTGGCAGAATAAACTCGGATATCCTCTGCGCGACGGCGAGTCAACTCAGCTACCACTACGCCAGCGTAATCGCCGGTGCCTAGCACTAAGGTTTTGCGTCCTGCTACCCCTGCATGACGTTGATCGACCAAATCTAAACCTACGGACGCTAAAGAGCGGCCATTGGCTCCTAGGCGAGTGTTGTTAGCGACAGTCTTAGACGTCGTCAATGCTGCTTGAAAAAGCCTAGTAAGACGCGAGTTTGCGGTTTGCGAATAGGCGGTTAGAGCGCGCCTAACTTGCCCAGCAACCTCATTTTCGCCAACCACCACGGCATCTAGTCCGCAGGTGACCTCAAATAAATGTTGGACGGCTAACTGCCCACTGCGTACTTGAAGATTCTGGGCGATGGGCTCACTATCGTCAGTTACCTTTGCCAAACCCTGCCGCACTATCTCTACACCCGGATGTAAATTCTTGGCGTCAACATAAATCTCGAAGCGGTTACACGTTGCCAGCAGAATCGCTCCGCTGATTGCGCTGTCGGTATTCAACAAGGATAGTAAGGGGTCAGCGGCTTCGTTCAGCTTAGCTAGTTCAGCGTTGCTGACATTGCGGTGCGTCACGCCTAACTGAATTACTGGCACGCTGACACTGTATATAATTTTCTCTAGCGACACCGCGTCGCCGAGAGGTAATGAGACTTAGGGTTGACTAATTCTTGTCGTTCTCGCCTGGATTCATTTGCTGCCATATTTCTTTACAGACTGGGCAAACAGGAAATTTCTCGGGGTTTCGACTAGGAACCCATACTTTGCCGCACAGAGCTATGACTGGCGTTCCGTTGACCATTGCTTCCATTAATTTATTTTTAGGAACATAGTGGCTGAAACGTTCCGCGTCGCCATCTTCGAACTGCTCCGCTTGGGTGCGTTCATCTAAAACAGTTTGGGAACCAGGTGCCATTTCGCTCATGGCTAATAGTGTGTCACGAATAAGTGCATCATCAAATGATGGTCTTTAGCTATTTCTTAGGTGTTTGTGTCGAGGTGGCCGTATAACCTTCGATAATCTGACCTAGGGATCACGAGAGATAGGCACCTAAATGGCTGTTCAAGGTTCACTGAAGCACCTGGCCGAAGCGATGAACATCGCCACCGAATTTTGGGACTGGAAAGGCAACCACCTAGACGTTTCTGAGGCTACTGTCGTCAAAGTGCTGGCTGCCTTAGGCATTGACGCAAGCAGTGAGCAAGCCATTGAGTCTGCTCTGATGGATCTGGAATTAAAACCGTTCAGGCGCACATTGCCGCCGGTAGTTATCGCTAGACAAGGCACGACATGCACTTTTGATGCTCACGTGCTGCACACTCACCCCGCACAAGTGACTTTGCGTTTAGAGCAGGGCGGAGTTCGCCAGGTTCGTCAAGTGGAAAACTTTACTGCTCCTCGCGAGATTGATGGGCAGCTAGTCGGTGAAGCAAGTTTTGAAATCCCGTGCGATCTGCCGCTGGGATATCACCGCATTGAGCTGGTTTCTGATGACCGCACCGCAGACTCCACCTTGATAGTTACCCCTAATTATTTGCGTCTTCCCGAATCCATGGGTGAGGGTCGGATATGGGGGCTAGCAGCTCAGCTGTATTCGGTGCGTTCCCACGATTCATGGGGAGTCGGTGACCTTACCGATTTAAGTGATTTAGCTATCTGGTCAGCCACTCAATTGGACGCTGACTACGTGCTGGTGAACCCGCTCCATGCCTCCTGTGCGCGTGCGCCGATGGATGCGTCACCTTACTTGCCCAGTTCCAGGCTTTTCGTAAACCCGATGTACATCCGTCCGGAATTAGTTGTTGAATATGCGCTATTAGACGAGCATGAACGTGACCAGATAGATGTTTTACGGGGTGATTTGGCTGACAGTTTAATCGGTAAAGAACTAATCGAAAGAGACGAGTCTTGGTCAGCCAAGAAGCAGGCACTGAAAATTCTTTACCGAGGGGGTCGCCGTCCTTCCCGACAAATGGCTTTCGACGAATTTCGTCGTACGCAAGGGCGTAGGTTGCGTGATTTTGCTACTTGGTGCGTGCTTTGTGAATACTACGGCAATGATTGGCGTTGTTGGCCGGAAGAATTCCAGCGTCCAACATCGCCGCAAGTTGATGATTTCAGGGTTGCCCACCTAGAAGAAGTGATGTTCGAAGAGTGGCTGCAATGGATTGCCCAAGATCAATTATCAAATACTCAACAGGCAGCCATCGACGCTGGAATGTCTCTGGGCGTTATTACTGACTTGGCAGTGGGTGTTTCTGGGGCAAGTGCAGATACTTGGATGATGCGTGACACCTACGCTATGGGTGTCACCGTCGGGGCTCCGCCGGATAACTATAACCAGCTAGGGCAGGATTGGGGGCAGCCGCCGTGGCGTCCAGATCGGTTGGCGGATACTGCCTATGCGCCGTTCAGACAGATGGTACGCACCGCGATGAGTCACTCGGGTGGAGTACGTATCGACCATATCCTCGGAATGTTTAGGCTGTGGTGGATTCCTGAGGGTCAAAGTGCTGCTGAAGGCACCTATGTGCGTTATGACCATGAAGCCATGATTGGGATTATTGCCCTAGAAGCCGAACGAGCTGCAGGCATTGTCATCGGTGAAGATTTAGGTACTGTGGAGCCTTGGGTGCGCGACTACCTGAGTAGTCGAGGTATTCTCGGCACCTCAGTTTTGTGGTTTGAAAACGGCAGTGACGCTAATCCGCTGCCACCGCAAAACTGGCGGGCACTATGTATGGGTTCGGTAACTACCCATGATCTGCCTCCAACTAGCGGTTATTTGGCGAAAGTTCACGTCAAATTGCGCAATGATTTAGGGCTGCTAACTGAATCATTGGCTCATGAGGAGTCGGTGGCAGACCAAGAAATAAATCGCTGGATAGCTAACCTCAATAAGCTCGGTTTACTGCGCGAAGATTCTACTGACCCGGTGGAAAATATTGTGCTTGCTTTGCACAGATTCTTGATGCTGACACCCGCCAGGGTATTAAACGTGGCGCTAGTGGACGCTGTGGGGGATATGCGCATCCAGAATCAGCCAGGTACTTGGAAGCAATACCCGAACTGGTGCGTGCCGTTATCGGATCCGGTCGGCAATCCGGTGTTTTTAGAGGATATTTTCGGCATGAGCCGCCCAATGCGCTTAGCGGCAGTGATGAACGAATGGTCAATGGTGCCGCTGCCGTGGCAGCGACACGTTGAGGCTCACTAGCTTCTTAGAGGTTGGCTGGCGGTTGCCCATCCAAGTATGGGTTGCGGCGTACGTTATATTGCTCGTCCAAAATAACTGTTGGAATCGCTTGTTCAGCGCGGCTTATTTTGCGCGCTTTGGACGGTAACTCTTCTCGTGCGCGTTCGTGACGCTCGCGAGCCGACTGCAATGGTTCGTGATAAACAATCTTGCCATTTCGCACCAGATCTACCATCAATATTCGATCATTAGAATCGACTCTCGGTTCTACTCCAACCCCAATGACTTCCGCTTCGGCGCGACCGTGGTCATCAATTTGGCGCATGGCATATTTGCGTCCACCAATGGTTTTCTTATTCATTGATTTCTTGTAAACCGGCATCTGCTGGTCATCCGGATTGGATGAATTAGACCTAGCTACCATCTTGTAGACCATGCCGCAGGTGGGGTGACCAGAGCCGATAACTACTGAGGTGCCCACCCCGAAGCCGTCGACTGGAGCACCACGCAGGGCAGCAATTTGGTACTCGTCCAAGTCAGAGGTGACGATAATACGCGTGTCTTTAGCGCCTAGGCTATCTAGTAGTTTACGAACTCGAATTACCTCAGTATTAAGATCGCCTGAGTCAATGCGAATAGCACCCAATTGGCCATTAGTTAGCCTGATAGCGCTACGAATAGCCTCGTCTACATCATAGGTATCTACCAATAGCGTCGTGCCTTTTCCCATCGCTTTCAGTTGGGCTTGAAAAGCTGCTTCTTCGGAATCAAATAGCAAGGTGAAAGCGTGAGCTGCAGTTCCCCCGACAGGGATATTCCAAGTTCTTCCAGCCTCTAGGTTTGAAGTGGACGCGAAACCAGCGATCCAGGCTGCTCTAGCTGCGGCGACAGCAGCCCATTCCTGGATGCGTCTGCTACCCATCTCAATAACGGGACGCCCTTGAGCTGCCAAAGTCATTCTGGATGCTGCCGAGGCAACCGCAGAATCATAGTTATAGATCGACAACAGCAATGTTTCTAGTACTACGGCCTCTTGAAAGCTACCTTCAACAACCAATAATGGTGATCCGGAAAAGAACAATTCACCTTCTGGATAGCCGTAAATATTCCCAGAAAAACGGTACTCAGATAGCCATTGTGCGCACGGCTCGTCGATCACTTTGTTTTCGGTTAAGAATTGGATTTCGGCAGATGAAAAGGTGAAGTTTGCTAGGGCTTCCATAGCTCTACCAACACCGGCCACCACCCCGTAACTGCGTCCTTCCGGCAACCTTCTCGGGAAAAGCTCGAAAGTGCACTGCCTATCAGCGACGCCAGCCTCGCGGGCGGCCATAATCATCGTCAACTCATACATATCAGTCAGCAAAGCTGTTGAAGTCATGTAGATAGTTTAAGGGCGATTTTCGTGTTTTATCTCAGGGCGTTTGAACCTGTTGATAAGAATAGAGGTATGTCTAGTCAGCAAGTCACGGTGCAAGGCCTTGAACAGCAACAGCCCAGCTTGCTTAATGACGAGCTGTGGGTGACTATCGTCTGGGATGATCCGGTAAATTTAGTGAGTTATGTCACCCATGTTTTTTGCCGTTATTTTGGCTATGACCGGGTTAAATCTGAGCGGTTGATGATGCAAGTGCACATGGAGGGTAAAGCAATCGTCAGCTCTGGTGCGCGCGAGGCGATGGAGCGTGATGTGGCAGCAATGCATGAATTCGGGCTGTTAGCCACCCTAACGAGGGGTGCTTGAATGCAAACTTTCCGGCGTTGCAAACAGGGTTTGGAGTGCAATTTTGAATCCACAGAGGTTGAACTAATCCGGGGATTGTTGTTGCAGTTAATTGAATTGCTCTTGGACGCTGGAATGCCGTGCGCTAATGCTGGCGTACATTTTGAGATTCGTGAAGAAAAAAGTGAATGTAATCGCACATGTCCGTGCCGCGAAGAGAACGAAGATGAGTTGTTATCCAGGTTGGAGCGCGAACTAAATAACGATATTCAACCCCTAGATCCTGATTTTTATAATTTCTCTGACCCGGTGTTGCGCCGGCTGTTTCCAAACGCCTATAACGATGATCCAAGGTCTAATCACGATTTCCACCGGTTCACTGCATCATCCCTATTGGACGATAAAGTTACCTGCGCAAAGGCTATGCTTCACGATTTGGCTGCATGTTTAGTGGAAGGCGGGAAATGCACTATTCGGGTAAATCACATCGCGGGATGGCTGAAATCCTTGACGAATTTGCGATTAGCCCTGGCGACTCGCCTGTCTATTGCTGGCTTAGACGATGAGGATCGGCTATCCCAGCTGCCAGCCAAAAACCCTAAATCTTTCGCTCTCGACATTTACCAGTGGTTAGGTTACGTCCAAGAGTCCCTACTGGATGCGCTCGAGTGAGACTAGAGTTAACCAACGTGGATCTCAACGCTCCTATCGGGATATTCGACTCAGGTTTTGGTGGGTTGACCGTGGCTCGGGCAGTTGTTGATTTATTGCCTGATGAGAACATCATTTATCTAGGTGATACTGCGAGGGCTCCCTATGGGCCAAGGCCTATAGCTCAAGTGCGTGAGTTTGCCCTCGAAGGCCTTGATTGGCTCCATGAGCAAGGCGTTAAAGCCCTAGTCATAGCGTGCAATTCAGCCTCATCGGCAGTGATTAGAGATGCCCGAGAACGCTATGATGTGCCGGTTATCGAAGTGATCATGCCCGCTAGCCAAAAAGCGGCTGCCACAACTCGAAATAGCAGAATAGGAATTATTTCCACCCAAGCCACTTACAACAGTCGAGCCTATTACGACGCGCTGGGGGCGACATCGGTGAAGATTTATAGCCAAGTTTGCCCAAGGTTCGTTGAATTCGTCGAGAATGCTAGAACCAGTGGCAAAGAGGTTATGACAACAGCAGAAGACTACCTCGCCCCACTTAAAGCGGCGGATATAGATACATTGATTTTGGGTTGCACCCATTACCCGTTGCTATCTGGCGTTATCAGCTATGTAATGGGTGAGGGGGTTAATCTAGTTTCCAGCTCAGACGAGTGCGCCAGAGCCACTTTTGCTAAATTGACCGCCCGGGAGCTGCTACGTACCGAAAATGCCGAGACGACTAGGCGCTTCGTCACTACCGGCGACCCTGCCCGGTTTCAAGGGTTAGGCGCAAGACTGATGGGTGGATTCGTTGCTGATGTTGAACAAATCCATTTTTAGACGAAACGAATTTGTCGCCGGGGCAAGGTAGCGTAAAGACTGTGAGTGATTTTCAAAGAGAAGATGGTAGGGCACTAGATCAGCTTCGTGAGGTGAAGTTCAGTCGCGGTTGGCTGGATCACGCTGAAGGCTCGGTGCTTGTCGAGTTTGGCCGCACCAGGGTTTTGGTGGCTGCAAGCGTTGAAGAGGGCGTGCCTAGATGGCGTAAAGGTTCGGGGCTGGGCTGGGTGACCAGCGAGTATGAGATGTTGCCGCGCGCCACTAATACCCGCAACTCCAGGGAGTCTCGCAAAGGCAAAGTGGGTGGTCGTACCCATGAGATCTCCAGGCTTATCGGGCGTAGTTTGCGGGCCGTTATTGATTACCAAGCTCTTGGCGAGAACACGATTCTTATTGATGCTGACGTGCTGCAGGCTGACGGCGGTACCAGAACTGCATCAGTAACAGGAGCATATATCGCTCTCCATGACGCCGTGGAGTGGATGCGCAGCCAAAATCTGCTTGCCGGTGAGCCACTAACCGGCTCAGTTTCAGCGATTTCGGTTGGTATCGTCAACGGCGTAGAAATGCTCGACCTGGCATATGTTGAAGATTCGGTTGCTGACGTGGATATGAATATTGTCTGCACTGGTGATGGAAAGTTTGTGGAAATTCAAGGCACTGCCGAACACATTCCGTTTGACCACGAGCAGTTAAATAGGTTGCTTGAGCTTGGTGGCCAGGGTTGCGCCGAGTTAGCCAGATTGCAGAAGGTGGCGCTTGGGTTGTGAAAGTCTTATTAGCTACCCACAATAAGGCGAAGCTAACTGAGTTACGACGTATCGTAGAGGGTCTAGGCGTTCACGTCTTAAGTTTGGCAGAAATTGAAGATTACCCAGAGCCGGCTGAAACTGAGTGGACTTTTGAAGGAAACGCCCTAATAAAGGCGCGCGAAGGTTGCCGTCGTAGTGGGTTGGCATGTTTGGCTGATGATTCCGGCTTATGTGTTGACGCGTTGGGGTCTATGCCGGGAGTTCGTTCTAGTCGATGGGCTGGGACAGGTCACGATGACCAAGCCAATTTAGAGTTGGTGCTACGTCAAATTGATGATGTGGCAGAGGCGAAACGCGGTGCGCAATTCGTTGCTGTTGTTGCGCTGGTGCTGCCGGATGGGCGCGAGTTCACGGTACGTGGTGAAATGCCTGGGCATTTAACCCGTAGTCCTCGTGGAGACAATGGATTTGGCTACGACCCAATTTTCGTTGCCGACGATGAGCCTGGCAAAACTACTGCAGAATTAAGTGCTGAACGTAAGGACGAGATCAGCCACCGCGGCAAAGCTCTTAGAGCTATGGTGCCAATCCTGGCAGATGCTTTGGGGATAAAAGTCGAAGGTGAGGCAAAGTGCAGCAGTATCTAGACCTATTGCGTACGGTTCGCGATCATGGCACGCGCAAAAGCGACCGTACTGGTACCGGAACTTTAAGTGTGTTCGGTTATCAAATGCGGTTTCACCTATCGGATGGTTTCCCCCTGGTCACTACGAAGAAAGTGTTTACCAAAGGTGTTTTTGGTGAACTATTGTGGTTTTTAAGAGGGGACACCAACATTGCCTGGCTTCATGAAAACGGTATCCACATTTGGGATGAGTGGGCAGACGAGAATGGTGACCTTGGTCATGTTTACGGTTATCAGTGGCGAAGTTGGCCAGCGCCAAATGGTGAACATGTCGATCAAATTGCCCGTGTTATCGACTCCATAAAGAACCGTCCTGACTCTAGGCGTCACATAGTGTCAGCATGGAATGTAGCCGAAGTCGATGAGATGGCTTTACCGCCTTGTCACGCGCTCTTCCAGTTTTATGTGGCGGATGGGAAATTGTCTTGTCAGCTTTATCAGCGTTCTGCTGATTTATTCTTAGGAGTGCCGTTCAATATTGCCTCTTACTCATTGTTAACGCATATGGTTGCTCAGGTTTGCGGCCTTGAGGTGGGGGATTTCGTCCATACTTTTGGGGACGCGCACATTTACCTCAATCATCTCGACCAAGTTAACGAGCAACTATCCAGGACGCCTCGAGGATTGCCAACATTGAGATTAAACCCAGCGGTTACGCAAATAGATAAGTTCACGCTGGCAGATATTCAGGTGGCCGACTACGATCCCTGGCCGGCCATAAAAGCGCCGATTGCCGTCTAGTGCTAGCTAAGGTTGGGATATGATTTCCACTTTGACGAAAATTTGTGCCGGTGACCTATCCGAGTTAATTGGTGGGGTTGCGGTGTGTACTGATTCGGTCAATATCTTGAAATCAAACGGCAAGATTGTGGTGAATCTGCCATGAAACTCATAGCCATTGCCGTGGTCGCCAGTAATCGAGTTATCGGTGATGGCAAAGATCAACCATTCAAATTTCGCGAAGATTGGGCAAGATTTAAGCGCGTGACGATGGGGCACCCATTGATTTCAGGGCGAAAAACTTTCGATGCAATGGGGATATTGAAAGGGCGGGCCAGCATCGTCATTACCCGCTCGCCGGATAAAGTCATAAACAGCGTAGAGGCGTCCGAACGCCAGCAGTTAATCGCGGTGACCAGCCTAGACGATGCCATCGCCCAGGCGGCACAGCTTGACGATATTGCTTTCATTATTGGCGGGGGAGAAATCTATCGTCAAGCTATGGATTTGGTTGATGAGCTGGATTTAACGCTGGTACATGCTAAGGCTGATGGTCATGTTACTTTCCCGAAGATAGGTGATGAATGGGTCGAAGTCGAGCGAGTCAGGGGCGAACAGTTCGATTTCGTTAAGTATCAGCGCGCTCAAGCTAGAGATAATGAGGTCTGAAGCTAGCGTCCTGCATTTAGATATGGACGCTTTCTACGCTTCAGTCGAGCAGCGTGATAAACCATCACTTAGAGGAAAACCTGTCGTTGTTGGCGGCATAGGTGGTCGCGGGGTAGTAGCGACCGCGTCTTATGAAGCCCGAAAATTCAAAATTCATTCAGCCCAACCTGTTGCCGAGGCTCGTCGGTTAGCTCCACATGCCGCATATTTGGCTGGGCGTCGCGCCGCCTATCGGCAATCATCCAAGATAGTCATGGCGTTGCTGTCTGAATTGAGCCCTAAGGTTGAGTCATTGAGTCTGGATGAGGCTTTCGTCGATTTGCGTGCTGGTGGTTTAAATACTTCACCTGCGGAGTTGGAGAAGCTGGTGATTTGGTTGCGCGCCGAGTTGAAGGAGCGCACAGAAGGGCTAACCGCATCCGTTGGGGTAGGCACGTCCAAGTTGATGGCTAAATTAGGCTCTGAGGCGGCAAAACCGAATGGCTACCAGATTTACGCCCCAGGCAGCGAGCTTGACGTGATTTCACCTATGTCCGTACAGGCAATTCCTGGTGTTGGGCCAGCTACCACTGCCAGGCTGAATCGGTTGGGAATCTACTTGGTAAGCGATTTGCAGCAAGCGTCTGTTAAGGAACTTTCCCGCGAACTTGGTGAGGTGGCTGGAAATAATTTGCATAAGCTCGCTTTCGGGCAAGATGAGCGTCCAGTCGCCCCTGGAGGTGAAGCCAAATCAATTTCAACTGAAAATACCTTCGAATTTGATGTTAAAGATGATGGGCAGTTGAAAGCAGTGCTTAAATCCGACGCTGATGCGGTTGCTGCTCGGCTGGTTAAGAATGGTCTCTTCGCTAAGACAATTACTTTGAAGGCTCGGCTAGGCGATTTCACCACCTATACGCGTTCCAGGACGATTGAAGGGGCAACTGACCGCGCGGATCGAATTTACTCGATTGTTAGAGAATTGCTGACCGGCATTGATATTGGCGAAGGTTTAAGACTTATTGGGGTAGGGCTTTCCAATTTCACCCAATCTGCTCAAGAAGAGCTGTTTTACAGTGATAACAACGATTCAAACTTAGTGAAGCAATACGTCGAATTTGGCAATCAGCGTGGCTCAGGAAGGGTTGTGTGGCGCCCCGGTAATGACATAATCCATGATGACTACGGTCGCGGTTGGGTTTGGGGCTGCGGGAAAGGCATTGTCACTCTACGTTTCGAGACGAGGCTTACTGGTGTTGGTCCAGTACGTTCACTACCCGACGATGACCCTAAACTACATTCGGCTGACCCGCTGCCAATGGTTTGGGACGTGGAGGAAGAAGATGCTTAGCGCCGCAGTGATTGGTGTCCTAATTGGTCTCGTGGTTGGCGCCTTGGGTGCTGGTGGCGGAATTTTGTCGGTTCCGGTGCTGGTGTACTTATTAGGTCAATCTCCTCACGATGCGGCTGCTGGTTCCCTAGTCATTGTGACTTTGACTGCTTTGGTTTCGATCATTTCCCCCGCTAGAGCGGGACGAGTGAAATGGAAAAAAGGAGCGATCTTTGCTGCCGTATCCATTATTGGGTCAGTGGTTGGCTCGCGGTTAAGTTTTTTGGTTGCCGGTGAAAAGTTGATGCGTCTTTTCGCTGTGCTCTTGGTATGCGTAGCAGTCATAATGATTCGAAAAGGTATTCGCGCTAGTCGAGATCTTGAACCAGACAGGAGGGCTGTAGCTAATCCGCTAGTGCTGGTTTTGGCGGCAATATTCACTGGCTTATTGACTGGATTTTTTGGGGTTGGTGGCGGTTTTGCCGTTGTGCCAATGCTAATTATCGCCCTCGGGTTCAAGATGAGAGATGCTGCCGCAACGTCCTTGTTGGTGATGATTGTGGTATCTCTGACAGGTTTGGTATCAAGAATCGGCACAGGCGTTCACATTGACTGGCCAGTTATTTTGATTTTTGCTGCAGCTTCTATGTTTGGTGGCGTAATAGGTGGGCCGCTGTCTGCCAAAGTGAAAAGCTCTACCTTGACGATTATTTTCGGTGTATTGCTTGCTGGGGTAGCCGTTTTCACTGGCGTCCAAACTATGCTTTCAACCTAGGCGTGGAAGTTTTCGCGTCCTATTGGGGCGAATATCGCCTCAGTCGCCTTTGCTAAATCGGTGGGCGACAGTTCGATAGATAACCCTCTTTTCCCGCCAGAACAAAATACTGTTTCATAGTCTTTTACTGATTCGTCTATAACTGTTACTAGCTTTGTTCTTTGGCCTAGGGGAGAGATACCGCCAACGACGTAACCGCTGGAGCGTTGAGCAGCTTTTGGCTCAGCCATCTGACATTTCTTGGCTTTCAGTGCGGCGGCTAACGCTTTAAGGTCAAGCATCCCAGCAACCGGTACGACTCCCACTGCGAGCTGGGTTTTCCCGCCGGTAACCTCGATTACCAGGGTTTTCAGCACCCTAGCAGGGTCTAAACCTAGCTCGGTGATGGTTTCGTGACCGTAATGCAATTCGTGCGGGTCATGACGATAAGTGTGTACCTGAAAAGAGACGCCAGCTTTGACTAGAGCATCTGTAGCTGGTGTTGAACCAGATTTTTTGTTTTTAGCCATCATGTAAAGGATAGTGTGTTGGGATCAGCTAAGCCGGGTTCAGGTAGTCTACGAACATGCCAGTTACCGAGCTATCTGCTACCAGTCAGTACTACCTAAAAGCCGTGTGGGGGTTAAGTGAATGGTCAGATGAGCCGGTCACCGCCACCGCTATCGCTAATCGGGTGGGGGTTAAGTTGTCTAGCGCCTCGGACGCAATTAAGAAACTCACTGATCAAGGTATGCTGAAACACGTTCGATACGGTTCAGTAGCTTTAACCCCAGTCGGTCGTAAAATCGCCATCGCGATGGTGCGTCGCCACCGCCTCTTGGAAACGTTTCTTGTGGAGGCTCTTGGTTATCGTTGGGATCAGGTTCATGAAGAAGCTGAAAATTTAGAGTATGCGGTATCAGATTTTTTTGTGTCTCGGATAGACAACTTTTTAGGCCACCCCAGTCGCGACCCACATGGTGATCCCATCCCGCAGCCAGATGGAACGGTAGATAAGCCTGACGCTGTGCCACTCATTGAAATTGCGGAAGGCCAACGTATCAAAGTTGAAAGGGTTAAAGACGCCGACCCAAAACTGCTGCAGTTCTTCGAAGAACAGGGTGTGGGCTACGCGAGCGAATTGACGGTTCTGTCGCCGCCACCTTTTTCTCAAACTACTCAAGTTAAAATTGCCGAAACTGGTCAGACGCTTACATTGGGTAAAACAGCAGCTGAAGCAGTTTGGGTGAGCGTAATTAATTAGCCCATAGATGGCGTCCTATTTAGTTGCCTAACTGAGTCAATGAGCTCATTGAACGGTGTCAGACCGGGTAGTTGCTGTAGTGAAGAATAATTGTGCCGGAGAAGGGAGTCGAACCCTCACGCCTTATCAGCACAGGAACCTAAATCCTGCGTGTCTGCCAATTCCACCACTCCGGCTGGCTTCGTTGAGTTTATAGCAAAACCTGTTCTACGCCCAACTGAGAACTTAACTTGTCACTATTTACGATTTGGGTCAACTTTTTTTGGATGAATTAAGTCCGTTACAGATGAGTAAAACTATTGAACTGTAGTTGCTATCTGTGCCCAGACTGATTTGGAATCTTAATCTAATTTCAGTTCCAAACCTAGAGATTTACCGAGTCGGGCAACGTGACCTTTCGCGCGTACATTGCGTTGGATATCGACGACAGTGGCATCACCGTTCTCATCAACGTCAATGACGAACGTGGAACGAATTATGCCTTCAACATCTTTGCCGTAAATATGCCGTTTGCCCCAAACTCCGTAAGCGGTTATCGCGTTCTTATCTGGATCTGCCAACAGTGTCACCGACAAATCGTCGCGCGAAATAAATTTCGCAAGCTTGGCGGTGTCGTCTGGGGAGATGCCTAACACCGATATGCCCGCCTGACCGAAGTCATCTTTTGCGCGCGAAAAATCTACTGCTTCGATAGTGCAACCTGGCGTCATGGCTGCCGGGTAAAAATAGACGATAACGCGCTTTCCGGCGAAATCAGACAACCGTACAGTGTTGCCTTGGGAATCGGGTAACGCAAAATCAGGGGCTTTGTCTCCAATGTTTATCACGACGAATACCTTAGAGCACTTGGGCTAGCTGTGATGTGAATACGGCTATTCTGTGACAAGATGAAAGAAATACACATCGCTTGAGAGGACAAAGTGGTGAAAGAACCCACGGCCGAAGAGATTCGAGCAAAGATCGCGTCATCGCGTTTAGACTTTGCCAACGGTATTGAGGATGTTGCCGCGCAGGTTAACCCGAAAGCCTTAAAGCGCAATGTGAAACGGGCGGCTAAAGATTCGATTAATACCACGAAAGAAGCCTTACGTATGACCGCGAGTGATGCACTCAAGGGCTTTCGTGGCTTTTTTGTAGACGAGTTGGGTATTCGTTGGAATAACGTTGGCACTGTGCTGTTGATTGGCGTAGGGGTAGCGTCTGTGGCAGGCCTAACGACGGGGATTTTTAATGCCACCAATAAGCGATAATCCGGTGATTTTGTAAGATCACTTAAAAGCGCTAAAGTTGCACGTCGTGCGCACCGCTAGCTCAACTGGCAGAGCAGCTGACTCTTAATCAGCGGGTTCAGGGTTCGAGTCCCTGGCGGTGTACGAATCATTTCCCACTGTACGGGCGCAGAGTGTCTGAACATAAATATTAAGATAGCCGCCATAACATTTGCCCGCTAATCGCCATGATTTAGACCAGACAGGTTATTTAGCCACGTACACTCAGCTTCGAACGTTTGATTCATTCGGCCGATACCTAGTCTGCACATTTTGTCTAGGCTTTCGCGGCTGAAAGAATGAATGCTACCCGCCAATGAAATAGCTGATGATAATGCTAAATTCAAGGCTCGAATTTTTGGTGTTGCTTTTAAGGCCTATGGACATTTAAGCCTAAGACGTGATGGCGCAAGTAATGCAAACTGGAGGAAATATGCTTTACCGACTGAAACGAATCTTTACTGACCAAATCTGGGCGATACCACTTCTTGCTGGGTTAGTCGCAGCCGTTCTAGCGCAGATTTTGTCTAATTTCAGCTTGGACGACACCTCACCTCTGGCGCGGTTCCTGTGGCCAGGTGACTCGGCTTCCGCAGCGTCCTTACTGGGTTTTATTGCCTCGTCAATGCTTACTGTGCTGACCACAACTATCTCTATGACGTTGATTGTTTTGCAGGTAGCTGCAGGCCAATTCTCGCACCAGCTGCTGCGCGACTACATTCAGTCGAGCGCGGTGAAAGGTATCCTTTCGGTGTTCAGTGGAGTTTTTGTTTACTCGGTGGTGCTGCTCCGCTCGGTTCGTTCCGAGTCTCGCGATTATCCTCCGCAGCTAGGCATAGCCTTGGCTATTGTCCTAGTGTTTTGTGCCTTGGCTACTTTCGTGTGGTACGTGGGCATGGTGGTGTCCATGGTTCGAGTGGACAATATCCTTTCTACCGCCACTAATCGGACGAAAAATCTTGTGGTTAAACACCGTGAAGAATGGCGTCAAAGCATGGATGCGCCTGACGTGCCGTCTAGTGCCGTCGTGTTACGCGCCGACGGTTCCGGTTACGTTAGAAACGTGGCGACTAGGCAAGCAGCGTCCTGGGCTAAAGATAACAATGCCACTGTGGTCTTTGCGTTAAGTGCTGGCGATCCGGTAATCACTGGACAGGTCAGTGGCTGGGTTTTTGGACGCGGAAAAACTTTTGATGAATTGCCAGACCTTCCAAAATGGGTGCATGTGGAGGCCGAACGGGTTTCTGAATCGGATACCCGACTAGGTTTGCATCAGCTGGCTGACATTGCATTGCGCGCTTTGTCGCCAAGCACGAATGACCCGACGACTGCTATCCATGTGATAAATCAAGCTACGTCGCTAATACGAAATATCGCCGAAAACCCGATGAACAACGAGTCCGTTATGGATGAGGGCGAATTGCTGGCATTCACCCCCAGCCCCACTCCAGCAGATTTCGTCAATGAGATCATCCCGCCAATCCGGCGTAGTGCTGGAGATGAACCGTTAGTGCTAATCCAACTACTACGGCTATTGAAAGTGCTCTACCAGGGTAGTGGCTCCAACCCTAAGTTGCGTAGCCTTATTAGCGGCGAACGCGACAATATCGTTGAAGCGGCTAAACGTGAACTTCCATTCGACGAGGACATAAAGATGGTGCTTAGCTACGCCAATCTTGAAGAGTCGGTAGCTTTTTCCAGAGTGAAAGGCCCTGATCTTGACGAAGTTGCAGACGAGGATGACGAGACCATCAAAAGCGTCTAGTTATAGCCTTTGAAACGGTCTTGTTTGCTTGCGTCCATTGACTCGGTTTAAGTACGGATCAACTTAGAGACTTGGTGCTTTAGTTTTAGCGCCACCTGTAAGAAACGATAGACGCCAGGTTTTACCGGCAAATCCCAGGCGGGAGCCACCCTAGTTGGTTCAGGAGCAAATTTGCGTTTGAACTGGGTTACCCCACCTAATTGAGGGCTAAGTTCAGAGCCGATACCCATCAAGTCATAAGATTTGACGCCTTCAGCCTGCAAGGTCTGCATTATTCGCCAGTGCAACAGGTCAGCTGCCCAAGTTTTGTGTGCCTCAGCTGTTGAACCGCCGTAATAATAGACGCCATGACCGTGATAGACGGTCACCAGTGCCCACGCCACGGCCTCACCCTTTAGCTCAGCGACAAATAACCGGCAATGCTTCGAGCCAAGAGCGTTCATCATTTTTAGGTAGACAGACTCTGGGTAAATGCCGAATCCGTCCCGATCAGCTGTGGTCTGCAAAATCTTATAGCAGATATGAAAACCGTCTTCGCCTCGGTTAGTCCATTCGGCAACCGTTAAATCATCGTTGCGTAATCCTTTTCGGATATTGCGACGTCCAGATTGGCGCATGGCGGCAAACACATCATCTTCAGATCGCGTCAAATCGATTATCACCGTTTGGTCGTAGGTGATGGTTTGCAAAATTGGCTCTAGATTCGGCAAACGATTCATAGCGTGTGCCCTAATGAACACCACTTGCGAATCGATGTCGCGCATTTCTTTTGCTAACCGATTAAAGAACTCTTCCTCCTCGGTGGCTGATGGCTGTCCACCGATCCACACCGGCCCATGTCTAGCCCACAAATACTTAAAGCCGCGCACCTGGTAACTAGCCAGACTCATTAACGCGCGATTGTCCCCATTAGGTGCATACTTAATCCCTAACCAAGGCGTGCGCCCCATGGCTTCATCGAATTTCAACCAAACTGTTGATTGCTCAATGGGTAGATCCACATTGTGCTGCTCGACAATACGATTAAATTCTGCCTCGTCGATTTTTTGGAAGAACATCTAATCCCTTTCTTTATTGCCAACGAGCGTCAACTGGCGGGCAATCATCTAGTGGCTAGCGCCCGGTCTTTAGTGGTGCGCGCCACGTGGATTCGTCTGGCTCTTAAAGCCTCGTGTAAAGCGTTAGTGGGGTGATCTAACCTAGGCAAAGTCTGACCCAACGCCTGCTCCAACAGCCAATCAGCCAATTGCGGGTTGCGAGGCAAAATCGGTCCGTGCGGGTAACAGCCAATCACTTTGCCTTGAACAGCGCCATCAAAACCATCCCCGCAGTTACCGACGCCAATTTCCACTTTGGCTAGTGGTTTAGCGTCACTCCCAAGCTTCGTGTAGCCCGCGTGATTTTCAAAACCAGTAATTAGTGAGGTGGTGGTGTCGCCTCTTGTCCAGTGTTCCAAAACTTCACCAATTGCACGGGTGGGGCCGCGTCTAGTTTCGATATCTAAGACGCCTAACCCTTGTTGCACTTCGTCACGTTCGCCGACGGTGAAACTATGTCCTAAAACTTGATACCCAGCGCATACTCCGAAAATTAGCGCCCCGCGTTTGAGAGCCTCTGCTAGCCCGCCGTCAGCGCGTAGCGCGGCCACTGCCGCTACTTGAGCCATATCTTCGCCGCCACCCAGTAAATAAATTAACCCGTCAGTGGGTATCGGTTCGCCAGGGTCAACTGTGACAATTTCAGCACCAATACCTCGCCACAGAAGCCTCTTCGCCAGCACCACCGCATTACCGTGATCGCCGTATAGACCCAACAATGACTGATAGACGATAACAATTTTGTTCATGACATTTTCACCCCGCCGAGCCGACACAGTTTCATGAAAGGCGTATACATGGCAAGCACATCTATCGTCTCATTAAAGGGGCCGGCTAAAGCGTCAGCCAAATTATCAACTACTTGATATTCCACGTCAGCATAAGCTAGGCGCACCGCCAAGTCAGCTCGGCGTTTCCCGGTGACAATCACTTTTCGGCCAGCTAATTTTTCATATTCGACATCCCATAACCAGCTCAAGTCGGTGCCGTCCGCAATCGCTGAATCTACGGCAATAATTACTGGGTCAGAACGCAACATGAGCAGCGATTCTGCCCAGCCCGCCGGATTTTTAGCCAAAATCAATCGAGCTTTGGTGGTTGAGCCGTCCGCGTTACTAAACGTTGCAATAGCAAATCTGCCGGCTGGTGAAGTTACTTGACGCATAGCTGGCAAGGCAGTCTCAGCGGCTACCCCCATCTCTTCAGCAGCAGCCAAAGCGCAAGCCGCATTACCGCAGTTGAATCTTCCAGGTACTTGGAGGTTCAACTCAAATGTGCGTCCATCTGAAAACCTCACCGCATTAGCCTCAGTAACGAGGTGCGGGGTGGGTTTAGCAAGGTTGCAATTGGGGCATTGCCATTCGTGGCCGTCAATTGACAAAATAGCCGAACATGCGGGGCAGAGAGTAGCATCCTGCATCCAGCCCACTCCCATATCAACCCATATTTGTTTCGGGGCAGCCAGGGCAGCCCACACCACCAATGGGTCGTTGACATTGGCAATAACGCTCGGCCCCTCATCGCCAAGTTCAGCTAACGCTGCTCGCCATGACCGCCCTAGAGCATTAACTTCGTGATGGCGATCAAGTTGATCGCGACTAAAATTCAGCATCACTAAAACTTTTGGGTGCCCAGCCCGCAGGGTGTACGGCACTACCTGTTCGTCCGTTTCTAGGACGGCTATCTCAGCTTCAGGGTGCCTGGAAATGGCTGAGACGATGCCACGAACAAGATTTGCTCCGTCCGAATTTGTTACGACATCGTTAGGGTTAGCCACCTGAGTGCGCAGGGCAGCAGTAAGTAAATGAGTTGTAGTGGTTTTCCCATTCGTGCCCGAGACGATGGCAAGTTGGCGATCAGCTAGCAAAGACTCGAATAAGTTCGGTGCGATTTTCATCATCAACTCGCCACGAATAGATTCGCCCGAGCCACGACCAGCAGTCTTAGACGCCCACGCTGCCAAATCGCCTACCTTTATAGCTAGGCGCTGACGGAGACTAAATTTTGTCACCAGACCATTGTTCCATGATTATCGAAAAAGGTGTGTGGGGTGAGTGACGGGGATCGAACCCGCGACATCCTGGACCACAACCAGGTGCTCTACCAACTGAGCTACACCCACCATGCACATCCACACTGCTAAGAAAACAGCTTCTTCAGCTTAGCTGAACTGTATTCCAAGGTGAAATCGGGTACTGCTACAAATGAAATCATTTGTTATTGGAGGATTTAGTAAACTCACATAACCTACGGTTGGGTAACTTGATAGCGTTATGTTTGATTATCACCAGAAATTAATCTCGATAGATAGCGCACTATCTCTGGTCAAAACTAGAGATCACATAGTGGTTGGCTTAGGGCCGAATGAGCCTCAAACCTTTTTAGCCGCTTTACACCACATCGCTGATCGAGTGACTGACGTCACCATCACCTCAACGCTTGCCTTAGGTAGCTATGAATACCTGTCTGAGCCTTATATTCATTCCTTTTGGATTGATTCTTGGTTCTTAAGCCCCGCGCTCAGAAAAGCCCAACCTTTTGGCAGAGTCAATTACCTGCCCTGCCACCTATCGAATTTCGTCAAGTCTCGTTGTGAAGCTAGAGACATCGATATCGTCATTACCTTGGCGTCCATGCCTGACGAAAATGGACGAGTACGTTTCGCCACCGGCAACACTTACGAAAAAGGTATGGGAGATAACGCAAAACTTCGGATTGCCGAGATCAGCCCGAACGTCCCACATGTGCCGGGAGATAACTACTGGGATTGGGATGAGATTGATTACGTTATTGAATCGGATGCCAAAGTGCCAGAGGCTGGCAAGCCCACACCTAGCGAAAAAGACAAGCTTTTAGCGGCCAACGTTGCGGCTCTCATTCATGATGGCGACTGCCTGCAATTAGGTATAGGTGCTATCCCGAATGCGGTTTGTGATCTGCTGTTAGATCGCAAAGACCTTGGCGTCCACACCGAGATGATGACTCCAGGCATGGCTGAGTTGATGAAAGCCGGCGTGGTCACGGGCGCACATAAAAAATTTGGCACAGGCAAAGCAGTTGCTGCCTTCGGCTATGGCGATCAGGCATTCTATGATTTCATCTCTGACAATAACGACATCTTTATGATGTCTGGCCACATCGTCAATGATCCCGCAGTGATTGCCAGAAATCCGCAGCAGGTGTCGATAAATATGGCGATGGAAGTCGAGATCACCGGCCAGGTTTGTTCCGAATCTATCGGGCATCGACAGTTTTCTGGTACAGGTGGTCAGGCTGATACTGCTATCGGTGCGCGACGCTCGCCAGGTGGCCGGTCAATAATCGCAATGCCGTCGGTGCTGATAAAGAAAGACCGAAAAACCGGCGAAGTTCAACGATTTTCTAAAATCGTCTCGCAACTTAAACCAGGGGCAGTGGTTTCCCTGAGCCGAAATGACGCAGATTGGGTGGTTACCGAAAACGGTGCAGTCTGCCTGTGGGGGCTATCCATCGCTGAGCGGGTAAGGAAACTGATTTCAGTAGCCCACCCAGATTTTCAAGAGGATCTAATGCGGGACGCGGTTAACTTCGGTTTTATCCCGCTGGCGCCAACTACTAGGCGCTAATGCCGGTTATTTCGCCTTGATGTGTGGCGGCGATTTGGCGTACTTCTTCGAGGCTAGGCCCGGAACCGGAAACAAAAATTGCCTCACGATAGAAGCGCAATTCTTCAATAGATTCTTGAATATCAGCTAGTGCTCTGTGGTTGCCGTTCTTTGTGGGAGAATTGAAGAAGGTGCTCGGATACCAGCGTTTAGCTAGCTCTTTTATGGTGGATACATCCACATTGCGATAGTGCAGGTAGGATTCCAGCTCAGGCATATCGCGAGCTAAGAAAGTGCGGTCAGTGCCAACCGTATTGCCGGCCAGCGGTGCCTTGCCTGATTGGGGAACATATTTCTTAATGTGGTCAAGAAGCTGAGTTTCAGCTTCGACCATTGACAGTGACGCTCTTTTCAGGTCTTCCAGCAAACCAGACTTGGTGTGCATGTCAGTAACAAAATCATTCATCTGCGCTAGCGCCTCATCGCTGGGCGGAATCAGCAAATCTAGACCTTCATCCAACACATTTAATTGACCGTCAGTAATTTGCACCGCAACTTCTATCAGCGCGTCAGTGGCCAAATTGAGGCCGGTCATTTCGCAGTCAATCCAAACAAGCATTCCGTTGTCACTCACGGCTTAACCTTAGCGCTTTAGCTTATAATCGGTTACCACTTGGCCTAGGTGAACGACGATTGACCACACCAAAAGTAACGATTGCAGGTTTATCCCATTCACCAACTATCATTGATTGCTGGGCCCGGTAGCTCAGAGGATAGAGCAGCAGCCTTCTAATCTGTCGCGCGTGGGTTCGACTCCCACCCGGGCCGCCCATTAATGCTCTGACTGGCCGGTGTGGGCGATAGTCAAAATATTTAGTTAACCGGATAGTCTTTGAAATATGACCCAGGATCTCGACACCTGGCGGCCAACTAGACCTGCCATCCGCCCTAGGGTGGTGCGCGCATTTGGACGCGGGGCAGCCAAATCAGTGATGGCTGCCTCGCCAGCTGGTGTGGTCGATTACAGCCCTGCGGCTCAGCGTCGACGGATAGTTAACGGGTTGCCGTTGGCTAGGCCCGCTTATTTAACTTGGATGCAACGCCTGATTCGTAACCCCTATACCTGGGTGGTGTTTGGGCTAACACTGTGTTACCTGGTGGCTGGGTTCGTCATTTACCGCACTGTTGGCAAAGGAATCATTACCGAAGTCCACGACGTTACGACTGATTTAGGGGTACCTGCCGAATTGAGTTGGGCGCGAGTAAATGAAGGATTCCTGAAGGTCATCAAGCCAGCATCCTTGACGGCGGGCGTTCTCGTATTGGTTTTCTTCCTGATAGACCGCATTCGGCCAACGAAATTAGCGATGAAGTGGGTGGCCTTTGGTTGGGGAGCAACAATTGCGGTGCTGGTGTCCTTGATTATCAATTCTTGGGCAGGCAATTTGATGCTCGCTCAAGGCCCGGTAGATCCCTCCCAAGGTGCTAGAGCAGCTATCTTTTCGGCTCCACTTGTAGAAGAGGCAGCGAAATTAACTATCGTCTTTTGGTTGGCTATTTTGCTTAGAAGGCGGCTAGTTGCTGTTCACCAAGTGGTAACTATGGCCGGGCTTTCCGCTGTTGGTTTCGCCTTTGTTGAGAACATTATTTACTACGTTCGCAGCTATCTCTATTCGGCTAATTTATCTGGTGAAAACCCTGACCAAGCCCTAAATGATGTGATCATATTGCGCGGAGTGCTGACCTGTTTTGGTCATCCACTGTTTACCTGTCTGGCTTCCCTCGGGTGTCTGGTGTGTCTGGTCAATAGATCGAAATTGGTGCGTGTCTTAGCCCCGATTGCGGGCTATCTGGTGGCGGTCAGTGCGCACATGCTCTTCAATGGGTTCTCGTCATTGGGTCTAGACGTTAAATATTTAGTGGTAATGGGGTGGGCTGGTGTCCTCGGGTTAGCGCTTTGGCTAGGGTTTCGATACGTCCACCAGAAACGCAATATAGAAGCCAGGCTGACAGACTTTACTCAAGTTGGTTGGTTGAACGTTGATGACCCATTCGTTTACACCAAAATCCTTGGCAGAGCCAAAATGCTTATTGTCGGGTTCTTGAGTGGGCCGAGAGTTTTTGGTGCGACTAGACGAATGATGAACAACATTACCGAGTTGGCTTATCTTCGCGATTGGGAAACCCGAGGGTTGATCGACGCTGCTAGCCTGGATCGGCAACGCAATCTGCTGCTGGCGATAGAACAAGACAGGGTTTGGGCAATAACCGATTTTCGCGGCTTAGCGTGGATTCCAAACAATATCCGCGACTTTTGGCGTCGATTCAAGATTAGGATTACCCCAAGAAGGTGGCGCGAACGTAACCGCAACCTGACGCCGGCGCAGCGTGTGCCAGTTGGGCAGACGATTTAGGGGAAAGAAGTGGCTGAGTTAATGCTTGAAGATGCGCTGGAGAATCTGCGTGATTGTCTGGCGAAGGTCAGGTTGCCGTTGCCACTGCCCGACGTTGATGAGCAAAAAGAGAGTGCAGCTAAACTTTCCGCCCAGCTCGACGACTACGTTATTCCTAGGATAAAGAACATCACTGCGCCACTGCTGGCGGTCGTTGGTGGCTCAACTGGCGCTGGCAAATCTACCCTCGTGAATTCACTAATTGGGCGTCTCGTCACACCCACTGGAGTGATTCGTCCAACCACAAAATCGCCGGTACTTGTTTTCAACCCAGACGATGAGCATTGGTTCGCTGATGAGCGAGTGCTGCCTGGATTGGTTCGCTCAAGGGTAGCTAGCCAGGATCACCAAACTCTACATCTTGTTCCAGAACCAACTTTGCCACCTGGCCTAGCGATCTTAGATGCTCCCGACATCGATTCGGTCGTGGACGAGAACCGCCAGTTGGCGGCTGTGTTGCTTGACGCGGCAGACCTATGGCTATTCGTTACTTCGGCGGCCAGATATTCCGATGCGGTGCCGTGGGAGTTCCTACAACAAGTCAGCGACCGTGGTGGGGCAGTAGCTGTCGTCCTAGATCGGGTAGCAGCAGATGCTATGCGTGTCATTCCTGCTGACCTTGGCCGGATGATGAGCGAACGCGGGCTTGCTGAGGCGCCACTATTTGCTGTTCCAGAAACCCTCGTTGACCATGAGGGGCTATTGCCTGACATGGCAGTAGCGCCGATTAGGGCTTTTCTGGCTCAGCTAGCTGCCGACAACCAGCGCCGACTGCATGTCGTCCTAAAAACCCTTACTGGCGTGATAAATCAACTACTAGATAAAGCTCCACAAATTGCTGATGCTCTTGACCTGCAATCTGCCACTCTGGAACAACTGCAGATAGACGCCGACAAGTCTTTTGCTGAAGCTGTGCGAGCGATCGCGGTGCAATCTGCCGACGGTACCCTGCTAAAGGGTGAGGTGCTTTCTAGGTGGCACGATTTTGTTGGTGCCTCAGACATTTCGAGAAAACTTGACCATACAGTTGGCCGGCTGCGTGACCGAATCACTCAATTCTTTAAAGGCGAGCCTTCACCAGGACGCGATGTTGCGATAGCGGCCGGGTCAGGTCTAGAAGCTTTAATAATTGAGGAATGTGCTGCCTCGGCCGAGAGGGCTATTAATGCTTGGGCGATTAATCCGGCGGGGCGTCAGATTCTCGCTCATCATCCAGATTTATCGAAGCTAAGCCCAGATTTTGCCCAACGCGCGAGTCAGACGATCCGTGACTGGCAAACCGATGTGCTAGAAGTTGTCGAGGCTGAAGGGGTGAGCAAACGAAACAGTGCTCGCCTAGCAGCTTTAGGAGTAAACGGGGCAGGAGCAGCATTGATGCTGGTTATATTTGCATCCACCGGTGGTTTGACGGGACTAGAGGGTGGGGTCGCACTTGGGACATCAGCGCTTGCACAAAAAATCCTCGAATCGATCTTTGGTGACGACGCTGTCAGACGATTAACTAAGATCGCCAAAGATGCTCTAGACGCGCGCGTCCAAGGGTTAGTTTCTAGCGAGCTATTGAAGTTCAACCAGGTGCTAGACAACTATCTAGTGGATAAAGATCAAGCTAACGACATTCGTAACGCGGTGGCAGATGTGCGTCAGGCAAGAGACCACACTCTTGATGAACTCGAAGCTGGCGTTTCGAACTCAGTTCAGGCTAAAACGATAACTGATCCGCCTACATCGCTTGAGGGTTCTGTAGATGGGGGCGAAAGGTTATGAAAACCGGACAAAAAAACCGATTGAAAACTCAGATTGAGGCCTTGGCAACAGCTGTCGGATTATCTAGCGGTAGGGCTAGTAAAGAGATAGTTGAGCGGGCGCGAAAAGCTGTCGATCATGCCGATCAACGAATGCGGTTTTCTGGTGACGACACCGTCATTGCGCTGGCTGGACCGACAGGTTCGGGTAAGTCGAGCCTGTTTAACGCTATTTGCCAGGCGCGATTAGCTCAGCCAGGAATAACCAGGCCAACCACCACTAAATCCGTTGCAGCCTACTGGGGTAACCAAAGCCCCAACGAATTATTGAATTGGCTAGATGTGCCCACCAGGCACCTTATTCGCGGCGATGACAAGGCATTTAATGGTTTGGTATTGATTGATTTACCTGACCAAGATTCCACCCAAAGCACTAATCGACTAGAAGCTGATCGCATGATCGCTCTAGTGGATCAGCTGATTTGGGTAGTGGATCCACAAAAATACGCAGATGCCGCATTGCATCATGACTATTTGAAAACCCTGGCCAGTCACAAAGATGTGATGATGATCGCATTTAACCAAGCGGATCGCCTAACGTCAGCACAATTGAACAGCGCCATTAACGATTTGGGTCAGCTATTAGAAAGTGAAGGCTTAGGCGGGGTAGAGACTATGGCAGTTTCTGCACTAACAGGCCAGGGGATAGCTGAGTTACGGTCAGCCATCGCCAAAATGGTCGCCTCAAAACGCTTAGTAGCTGCTCGATTATCGGCAGACATTCGTCAAGCAGCCATGAGCTTGGACGAAGACCTCGGCTCAGCCGAAATAAGCCAGATTCCGAATCAAGTCGTGCAAGAATTAAATTTCGCACTGGCCGAGGCCGCAAACATCAACACCGTTACTGACGCCGTTTACAATTCGATGCTCAAGCGCGGCGCTTTAGCTACTGGCTGGCCAATGACGAAATGGCTGACCAGATTTCGTCCCGACCCATTAAAAGCTCTCCATCTTGACCGCACCCCGCTAAAACCAGTGCTAGGCAAGAGTGGACGTAAACCCTCGCTGGATCAAATTGCCCCGACCGCTGTGCAGCGCACCAGTTTGCGTCCAGCCACTGGGGTTTCTAAAGCGCGGGTAGATTCTGCCTTGCGTCAAGTAGCCTATGAGGCTAGCCGTGGGCTACCGTCCGGCTGGATGGCATCCATTCGAAAAATCACTGCTAGTTGCCAGCGGCAACTCTACGATCAGTTAGATAACGCAGTGGCAACCACGAATTTAGATCTAACAAGTGGGCTTGGATGGTGGAAAGTTATCCGATTCTTTCAATGGCTCGTCTTCTTAGCGGCTTGTCTTGGGGGGATTTGGTTATTAGTTGATCTGGTGGCTGCCTATCTGCAATTGCCAGGGTTGCCGAGTATCAAAATTGGGCGCGCCCCGTTAGCTACTGTGCTGCTAGTTGGTGGACTATTGGCTGGCCTGGTCGTCGGTTTGGTTTCTCGTTTGGGTGTTGAAGCGGGTGCAAAGGCTAAGGCATACCGCGCGAAACGAGCGCTGAATGATGCAGTAGCTAAGGTGGCTAATGAGTTAATCATCTCTCCCGTCACAGATGAACTCATTCGTCATGCCAAGGCTCGTCAAGCGGTTGCCGAGGCAATGGGCTGACTCGAGGTTGACCTGGCATAATGGACTCTGCCCGCCGGGCTAATTGATCTACTAGGTAAAGGAACCCTCGCAAGTGGCTGAGTTCATCTACACCATGCACAATGTGCGCAAGACAATCGGTGAAAAACTGATTCTCGACGACGTGACCTTGTCCTTCTTCCCAGACGCGAAGATTGGCGTCGTCGGCCCAAACGGTGCTGGAAAATCAACCCTGCTAAAGGTTATGGCCGGTCTGGAGCCAATCAATAACGGTGATGCCGCCCTAGCCAAGGACGCCACCGTCGGGATTCTACTGCAAGAGCCGCCGCTGACCCAGGGAAAAACCGTCCTTGAGAACGTTGAAGAGGGCGTTCGGGAAACCAAGGCGATGCTCGACAGATTTAACGAGATTTCTGCCGCGATGGCTGACCCGGAGGCTGATTTTGATGCTTTGATGGCCGAAATGGGAGAGCTTCAAACTCGCCTCGATGCTGCTAACGCCTGGGATTTAGAATCTCAACTTGAACAAGCGATGGACGCGTTGCGCTGCCCGCCTGCTGACACCGTTGTTGACGTGCTTTCGGGTGGGGAGCGTCGCCGGGTGGCGTTGTGCAAACTGCTACTTGAACAACCCGACTTGCTACTTCTTGACGAGCCAACAAACCACTTAGATGCCGAATCTGTGGCTTGGCTAGAAGGTCACCTGAAAACCTATCCTGGTGCGGTGCTATGCATCACGCACGATAGGTATTTCTTGGACAACGTTGTTGGTTGGATTTGCGAAGTTGATAGAGGCCGTCTTTACCCCTATGAAGGTAACTATTCTACCTATCTGGAGACGAAGAAAGCTCGGTTGAAGGTTGAGGGTCAAAAGGATGCGAAACGCGCCAAGATTTTAGAGCGCGAACTCGAATGGGTGCGTTCTTCCCCCAAAGCCAGGCAGGCAAAAAATAAAGCCAGGCTGGCTCGCTACGAGGAGTTAGCTGCCGAGGCAGAGCGTTTCCGCAAAATTGATACCTCGGAAATCAACATTCCGGCTGGCCCCAGACTTGGTTCCATTGTTTTGGAAGCAAATAATCTCGTCAAGGGTTTCGATGACCGTAAACTCATCAACGGCCTTAGTTTTGATTTGCCGCGGGCTGGCATCGTCGGTGTTATCGGGCC
The DNA here is from genome assembly GCF_900155645.1 of Vaginimicrobium propionicum. Lineage (GTDB taxonomy): Bacteria > Actinomycetota > Actinomycetes > Propionibacteriales > Propionibacteriaceae > Vaginimicrobium > Vaginimicrobium propionicum. The sequence continues at coordinate 812,125 of NZ_LT706985.1, read as the reverse complement.
GAATGGGGTCGGCAAAACAACTTTGTTTAAGATGATTGTTGGCGACGAGAAACCAGATTCCGGCTCGCTTAAATTAGGTGAGACGGTCAAACTATCCTATGTTGACCAAACTCGTGCCGGTATTGACCCAGAAAAGAATGTTTGGGAAGTAGTTTCGGACGGCCTGGACTATCTCAAGGTCGGCAATTTTGAAATGGCCTCGCGCGCTTATGTCGCATCCTTCGGGTTTAAGGGTCCTGATCAGCAGAAACTAGCCGGGGTGCTTTCTGGTGGTGAACGTAACAGGTTGAATCTAGCCTTAACCTTGAAACAAGGTGGCAACCTGCTGCTCCTTGACGAACCTACTAACGACCTTGATGTCGAAACATTGTCGAGTTTGGAAGACGCTTTACTGCAATTCCCTGGTTGCGCAGTGGTTATTTCTCACGACCGATGGTTCTTAGACCGCGTAGCAACCCACATCCTGGCTTGGGAAGGTGACGATGACGACCAGGCGAAATGGTTCTGGTTTGAGGGTAACTTCGCTGACTACGAGAAGAATAAAATCGAGCGGTTAGGGGAAGAAGCGGCTCGTCCGCACGCTTCCAGGCATCGCCGCTTAACTCGCGACTAAGCTGAACAGGTGAGTGAGCTAAATTTCCCGAAATACCACTCGGCTAAGGAATATGCGAAGGCATTCGATCGGTTGATGGCCGATGAGCTTGGCGTAATAGACGAGATAACCGCTTGCCAAGCTCCTCCTTCGCCAGCAAATGTTATTTATCCAGTGGAGAAGGCGGCAGACGCCCTAACTAGAGTGCTTTGCGCTTTCGAGGCTAAAATCTCGTCCGATAGCAGTGACGAGATGGATGCGCTCATGGCTGAATACGCTCCACGACTGTCAGCCCATCAGGATAAAATCATGCTGAACCCTGCCTACTATGAGAGGGTCAAACAGCTCGCTCAAAGCGATAACCTGGAAGAACAAGTACAGCATTGGGTTGCTGAAACGCTAAAAGATTTTCGAGTTTGTGGTGCCGAATTATCTGCAGGAAAACAGCATCGGCTACGTGAAATAAACGAACAGCTGGCCGTTAACGAGACAAAATGGGATCAAAATGTTGTGGCTGAACGCAACGCTTCAGCCATTCTTGTTAGCGACGAAGATGAACTTGCCGGGTTAGATCAAGACAGCAAAGATCGACTAGCGCAGGCCGCCTCGCAAGCTGGTTTAGCGGGCTGGCTAATTGAGATGGTAAACACTACTGGCCAACCCATTCTTGCCGATTTAGATAACCGAAACTTACGGAAACGAATATTTCAGGCAGCAACCTGTCGCGGTAGCCATGGCAAGTTCGATATGCGTCAACTAATAATCGAAACCGCCAGGCTTAGGGCAGAAAAAGCCGCATTGCTCGGGTTCGACAATTATGCTGAGTTAGCTGCCCATCAAGGCACCGCCGGTAGCGTTGAAGCCATCAACCAGGTGCTTTACCCAATGCGTGACCAAGTAGTTGAAATAGCGAGAAAAGAAGCAGAGCGCTTACGCGCTAGTTTCGGCTCTGATTTCTCGCCTTGGGATTGGGCTTACGTAGCAGCGCGCGAGCGCACTAAATTCGCTGTTTCGGATGAACAAATAAGACCCTATCTAAAGTTTGAGAATGTGGTCTATGACGGTATTTTTGCTGAAGCCAATATCCTTTACGGAATTTCTTTCCACCAAATTACTGCTCCTACTTACGTAGATGACGCTATCGCTTTCGAAGTTCTAGAAGCAGACGGTAAACTGCTCGGCGGTCTCATTGTTGATCCTTATGCTCGCCCAACCAAACAAGGCGGTGCTTGGATGAGTGAGCTGATTACTCAAAATCAGCTGCTTGAAGCCGTGCCAATCGTGACTTTGAATTGCAATTATCCTAAGCCATCCCCAGGTGCGCCCACCTTGCTCAGCTGGGACGAGGTGATAACGCTTTTTCATGAATTTGGTCACTGCTTAAACGGTTTGTTTTCTGACTGCTTATTGCCGTCCATGGCCGGTTCTAATACCCCGCCTGACTACGTCGAATTCCCTTCCCAAGTTAATGAATATTGGGCGTTAGATGAGGGGCTGATAACCCGATATGCCAAACATTGGCAGACCAACGAGCCGATTCCGTCCCAGATGCTAACCAAGCTAAAAGTAGCTACTAAATTCAACCAGGGGTTTGAAGATTACGAAATGCTTGCTGCCATAGTTCTTGACCAGGCATGGCACACGGCTAGCCTGGACGAGTTGCCCAGTGAGCCTAACGAAGTCGCTGATTTTCAGGCCAGAGCACTTGCTCGTGCCGGGCTAGCCAGTGAACTTATTCCGCCGCGCTATTCCAGCACCTATTTCTCTCATATCTGGTCTGGAGGATACGCCGGTGCTTATTATGGCTATCTGTGGTCTGAATTATTGGACGCTGACGCCTGCGCCTGGTTCAGTGAAAATGGCGGTATGACAAGGGAAAATGGCGAGAAATTTCGTCGTGAAATCCTGGCAAAAGGTTTTAGTGAACCGTTGATACCAAGCTATCGAGCTTTTAGGGGTAAACCAGAAGACGTCAGATATCTATTGGCGCGCCACGGCGCAAAGCCGGCCAATGTTTAGCTAGCTGATCAACTTAGGTGCCGGTTGCTGACTAACAATTGCGCCAAAGTCATGGCCAAGTTGTCGCTAAGATCTCCCACTTGTTTGCGGCAACTGAAACCGTCTGAAAGAACGATTGCTTGACTGCCGCATGCATCAATAGCTGGCAATAATTCGTTTTGCGCTACTTTAACTGAAATTTCGTAGTGGCCACGTTCGACCCCGAAGTTGCCAGCTAGTCCACAGCAACCATTCAGTTTGATTACCTTGGCGCCGGTGGCTTCGAGCACTTTAGCGTCCGCTTCCCAACCTAATACCGATGACTGGTGACAGTGCGGCTGGGCGATCACTTTGGTTCCTGACAGGTCGGGTGCTTGCCAGCCATCGGTATCTACCAAAATCTCGGCCAAGGTATGAATCTGTTGAGCCACCTTTTCCACGCGATTATCATTGGGCAGCAGCTCGGCTGCATCTGAACGCCACACCGCCAAACAACTTGGTTCCATCCCAACAATTGGCATTTCAGCCGCGATAGGTTCAAGAATGGTCAAAGCATTTTTTAGGTGACGACGGGCGCCGTCAAGTTGGCCGGTTGTTATCCACGTCAATCCGCAACAAGCATTGGGCTGAATGACTTGCGGATCGTATCCGGCGTCTATCAACACAAGCAGCAATGCGGCGAGCTGGTTCCCTTCGAAAGAATCAGAGAAAGAATCTACCCAAACCGCAATCTTTCGCCCGTTTTTTAGTTTGGGGTGTGTTAACTGTTTAGCTGGTTTACCTGGCCTAAAACGTGGCAGATCGCGGCGTTGATCAACCCCAGCGATCGCTCTGACAAGGTGCTTTAGACCGGGGGTTTGTAAGATGAAATTCGCTAACCACCCGATTCTTAGCGTTGTGACCAGTCGAGACCAGCGTGGTAGCCACCCTAATGAATAGTGATTTATTGGGCGGATTCGTGAATGATAGGCCTCATCTAAAACATTAGATTTGAACCATGCCATGTCAACGCCTGTCGGGCAGTCACGACGGCACCCTTTGCAGGCCAAGCAATACTCTAAAGCCTCTTTAACTTCTTTTGCTCGCCAACCCCCTGTGATTAGCCGTCCATTAATCATCTCTTGAAGAACACGAGCGCGTCCTCTAGTCGAATCTCGTTGGTCATGGGTGGCTTGAAAACTCGGGCACATCAGGTTGCCGGACGTTGACGTGTCGCTAAGGCATTTTCCGACCCCAGTGCAACGGTGCACGGCAGCAGCAAAATCTGGCCGCCTAATCCGAAGTGGTGGTTGGTGATAGCGAATATCTTGATCTAGCGGCAACGGGTCTACCAGAACCCCAGGGTTAAGTAAATTGTTCGGGTCGAAAAGCTGCTTAACTTGGCCAAATAGCTGGATAGCTTCAGCAGAATACATTTTCGGTAGTAGCTCGCTGCGGGCACGTCCGTCACCATGCTCGCCACTCATCGAACCACCATATTTCGCGACCAAATCACCGGCGGCCAAGATAAATTCTCGAAAACGTTTCGGTCCGTCGGTTTCGGTCAGCGGGAAATCAATTCGGCAGTGCAAACATCCGTCCCCGAAATGGCCATATGGCAAGCCATGAAGATTATGCTGTTCTAGTAAATCCTCGAAATCACGTAGATAGGCTCCTAACCTGTCAGGTGGGACGGCGGAATCCTCCCACCCTGGGTAAGCCTGTTTTTCTAAGGCCACCCCGGCAAGACCTGCAGCATCTGAGCGAATCGCCCACAATTTTTTTGCAGCTTCCTCATCATCAACAACCCAGCCATCTTGGCAGTTGGAGGCTGCCACTAAACGGTTGGCCCGTTCGATGAGTTCAGTTCTATCTTCGCCAACCAGTTCTATGAAAATCCAAGCTTCACCGTGAGGCAATTTCGGCACTGCGTGAGCGCCGATGCGTTCAGCAACTAAATTGGAGAGTCTACTATCCATTCCTTCACAAGCACTGGGATGGAATTTACGCAAAATCGGCATATCGTCAGCGCCCAAAGCCATCGCTGAGTAACCGAGAGCTACTGTTATCTTTACCGGTTTATCTGCGACTAGACGAACCTTTGCCTGAGTGACAATACCTAGAGTGCCTTCAGTGCCAGCGAAGAAATTAGCTACGTCAAAGCCTTTTTCCGGCAATAAGTGTTCTAGCGAATACCCGGAGATTTGGCGGCCAAAGTTAGCGAATTGGGTTCTGATCAGCGCCAAATTCGCGTTAACCAAAGCATTGAGTTTCTTGCCTATCTCGCCATTTATTCCGCTGTTGGTCAGCGTAACCAATTCGCCATTGCCGGTTATTACTTCTAGCTCAACAATATTGTCGCTAGTGCGCCCGTAACCCATAGCACGCGGACCGCACGCATTATTGCCGATCATTCCACCTATGGTGCATCGATTTGAGGTAGATGGATCTGGTCCAAACCGTAACCCGAAGGGTTTGGCCGCTATCTGTAGTTGAGATTGCACTACACCAGGATCAATGACTGCGGTGCCAGAGATTTCATCAATCTCGTGAATTTGGTTCAGGTGCCTAGACATATCAATAACTAAGCCATTCCCCACAGCATTTCCAGCGCACGAGGTCCCGGCGCCGCGTCCAGTTATCGGAAGTTTGGCTTTAAGGGCTGCCCGGACTACGTTAATGAGTTCTGCTCGGCTACGTGGTCTTGCCACTATTCCGGGAACTACGCGGTAAATGGAAGCATCTGTTGAATAGACGGCTCTGGTCAAAGTCGTGTCGTCTAGACAAGAATCGTCATCCAGGATTTCCCGGAAGCGACTAATTTTTGCACTAAAATCTGCTCCCATAAGAACTCATTGTGCCATTATTTGACCCTTGGGCGTCTGATCAATGGTTCAAGTTCAAGACCTAGCTGCAACTGGTTATCTCACCGTTATGTTTATCTACGAATTTTATTGCTGTCTTTTGGTGGAGCCGGACACCACTTCGTCCTCGCCTGCCTCTAAGGTGGATATATGGGTTTGTCCCTAGTGAGTTTGCGGAATTTGGAGAAAATATATGAGCATCGCCCCTGAAATCATTAATCAGCGTGAGCAACTCGACGCCGCAGCCGCACCGAATTATCCGGCATTATTCCGCCGTCGAGTCGACCAGACGCCAGAGCGTGTCGCCTATCTAGTGCCGCCAGCCATTGATGGGGGACAGTGGCAAGAGATAACTTGGGCTGAAGCCAAAGACCAAGTGGATCTAATCGGCGCTGGGTTCATTGCTTTAGGCCTTGAAACTGAGCAGTTAGTGGCGATTATTTCTTCCACCCGTATTGAATGGATTTTCGCTGACCTAGGTATCGCTTGCGCTGGCGGGGCAACCACAACGGTTTACCCCAATACTCAAGCAGATGAAGAGTTCTATATTCTTAACGATTCTGGCGTCCAAATAGCTGTGGTAGAGAATGCCAAGCAACTAGAAAAAATCACTTCGCAGCCACGTCTGGACGAACAGATCACCAAAATAATCATTATTGACGATGACCGTACCCCTAATCAGCGTGACGAAAATGGGACGCGGGTAATCACTTGGCAACATTTAATTAATCTTGGCTCTGTTCAGATTGTTGAGCAGTCTGATTGCTTAGACAAAGCGATCGAAAAACTGAATCCCGATTCGCTATCTACCCTCATCTACACTTCTGGAACGACTGGAACCCCTAAAGGTGTGGAATTAGTGCACCGCAACTGGACGCATGAAGGTGAGGCATTAAATCAAGTCTTCGGTCACTTGATGAGTCCATCAGACAATATGTACCTGTGGTTACCGCTATCTCACGTTTTTGGACGTGATTTGATTGCCTTGCATATTGCTGTCGGAATGCAGGCTTCGGTGGATGGGCGAGTCCATAAATTGATGCAAAACCTGGTTGAAGTTAAACCAACCGTTCTGGTTGGTGTGCCCCGCATTTTCGAAAAGGTTCGTTCAGCAGTGATGACGATGAATGCCCCAAACGGTATTAAAGGCAGAATATCTAGGTGGGCTTTCGCTGTTGGACGTCGTGCTTTGAAATATAAAATGGCTGGCGAGAAAGTGCCGCCAATATTGCGGGCACAACGGAATATTGCTGACCGACTGGTCTTCTCCAAGTTGCGTGCCAAGCTTGGTGGCCGGATGAGGTTCATGATTTCGGGTTCCGCAAAATTGTCGGCACAGGTTCAAGAATGGTTCTATCGTGCCGGAATTGCCATTGTCGAAGGTTATGGAGCTACCGAAACAGCAGCTGTTGCTTTCGTAAATACCCCGGATGAATCGGTGCTTGGCTCAATCGGTAAACCAATTCCAGGTTTGGCCGTCAAATTGGGTGCCGGTGGCGAAATCTTACTGAATGGGCCAACGATAGCTCGCGGCTATCGGGGACTTAAGGAGCAGTCGGAGGAGAGTTTCGTTGACGGTTGGTACCATACTGGAGACGTTGGGCAGTGGGACGCTAATGGATTCATGCGCATAACCGATCGGATGAAAGACCTATTTAAGACCTCTAACGGTAAATACGCTGCACCGCAGAAAATAGAAAACGCCATCATGGCTAACGTGCCTTATGTCAGTCAAGCAGTTGCGGTTGGCGAGGGACGCAAGTTTTGCTCAGCGCTAGTCGTGTTGGATCCAGAAAGCCTACGCAAGTGGGGTGACCGCCGAGGTAAAGGCGATTTAACCTACGCCGAGCTCAGTCAATTGCCAGAAATTCGCGAGTCCATCAACAGATTTATTCGTCGCGCCAACACTCATTTGGAGCGTTGGGAGCAGATAAAGCACTACATTATTCTGGATCGAGAACTAACTTTAGATCGCGGTGAACTGACTCCAAGCCTTAAAATAAAACGAGAAGTCGTCCATAAAACTTTTGAAAAAGAAATTGACGCCCTCTATGAAAACCCGATTAGATCAGATTTGACTACCGAATGATTGAAGATAATTGGTTTAATTCTGCTATTCAGTTGCGGTATACCGATTTAGATGCGCAAGGTCACGTAAATAATATTGTTTTCGTCGAATTTATGCAGCAAGCCAGGGTGCAATTCATGGAATCGGGGCCAGCGCGTGAGACCCTGCTTGATGAAGGCACAGTAATTGTTGACCACAAAATTAACTATTTTGCGCCGATATCGTTCTCGTCTGATCCCTTGCGGGTTGATTTGGGTGCTAGCCATATTGGTGGCGCAAAATTTGAGGTTGATTACCGCATAATCCAGGGTAATAGGTTATGTGCTACTGCCCGCAGTAGCTTATGCCCATTCGATTTTTACAATCAGCGTCCGCGCAGATTAACGGGCAAAGAAAAAGATTTCTTGAAATCTTGGCAAGTGAATAAACAAAATTTTAAGAAATTACCGCTAGTGCATTTAGGCGAATGCGGTCACCGGACATTAGTTCAACCCAGATGGTCAGATACCGACCATTACGGCCATATTAATAATGTTCGGCAAATGGACTATCTAATGCTGGGGCGAATAGATATGACCGCCAGCGCTGACCCGACTATGGCGCGCCTTGGCATGTCCGCAGCCCGGCGTGCATTACAACAAGGCGAAGACCAGGACTTACTTTGGGTGATAGCCCGCCAAGACGTGCAATATCACAACCAAGCAAAATACCGCCCTCAACCCTATGAAGTGGCCACTGCTCCGGTGGCCATAGGCGAGAAATCTGTGACTCTAGCCGCCGAATTAGTTGACCCTAGAACAGGTGTGGTGATTAGTCGCAGTCAAACCGTGCTAGTGGCAGTTTGTGATGATGGTCATGCGGTCGTCTTTCCTCAAGCAGCCCGGACAGCCATGGGAAAACGCCTTGTAAGCTAATACAACTTAACCATTAAAAGTGTCGCCCCCGCTATGCGGAGGCGACACTTTTAATGGGGTTATTACATCTTGGATTCGCTACGATCTCCAGACCAGTCGAGGTGGTAGCTGCCGGGGGCATCTACCCGCTCGTAGGTGTGGGAGCCGAAGAAATCGCGTAACCCCTGGGTTACTGCAGCATTGACGCGCGGCGCGCGAGCCATGTCGTAGTAGGCCAGCGAGGAGGAGAACACCGGAGCTGGGACGCCGCAGCGAGCTGAGATCGCAACAATCTCACGCCAGGCATCCTGGTACTCAGCCAGTTTCGGTGCGATCGATGGAGCACACATCAGCGAAATCAAATCTGGGTTGGCGGTGTATTCCTGGGAGATATTTTCCAGCAACTTGGCGCGAATGATGCAGCCATCACGCCAAATCTTCGCGCAATCAGCAACAGAAATATTCCAGCCAAACTCAATGCCGCCAGTGCGGATTTCGTCAAAGCCCTGAGAGTAAGCAACCACCTTGGATGCCCATAGTGCCTTACGAACTTGTTCGACGAAAGCGTCAATATCGTCAACCTTGACGCTGCGATCGGGCCCAGTCAGTGAAGCTTGAGCAACCTTGCGTAAATCGTCGTGGCTGCTAGTTGCGCGCGCGAAAACCGATTCTGCAATGCCAGTTACCGGCACCCCAAGCTCGAGGGCGGTAATTACTGTCCAAGTGCCGGTACCTTTCATCCCGGCGCGGTCTTTAATCACGTCAACCAGTGGTTTCCCGGTTTGCGGGTCTTTCTGGCGTAGTACTTCGGCAGTTATCTCGACTAGGTAGCTGCCAAGTTCACCTTCATTCCATTCGGTGAAGATATCGGCGATTCTGTCGATAGATAGCCCGGCACCTTTTAGCAGCTCGTAGGCTTCGCCGATTACCTGCATATCTGAGTACTCAATGCCGTTATGGATCATCTTCACGAAATGACCGGCACCATTGGGTCCAATCCAGGTGCAGCACGGTTCTTCCCCAACGTGAGCGGAAATATCTTCAAGCATTGGGCCAAGAATCTTGTAACTTTCTGGGGTGCCGCCTGGCATGATGGACGGGCCAGTAAGGGCGCCGTATTCACCACCGGAAATACCGGTGCCAACAAAGTGGAAGCCTTTAGCAGCGATTTCTTTTTCGCGACGAATAGTGTCACGGAACTCTGCGTTGCCACCATCCATGATGATGTCGCCCGGCTCAAGGTAGGGTAGCAAACTGTCGATCGTGGCGTCGGTGGGGCCGCCAGCCTTGACCATCAAGATGATGGAACGTGGATGTTCAATGGACTTAACAAATTCTTCGACAGTCTCGGTGGGGATGAACTTTCCCTCGTTACCATGCTCTGCGAAAACCGCACGAGTCTTTTCCGGTGACCTATTAAACAATGCGACCGTGTAGCCTTTGTGGGCGAGATTACGAGCCAGGTTGGAGCCCATGACGGCCATGCCGACAACGCCAATGTTGGCTTTACCTTCTGCAGGTTTCGGTTGCGTAGACATTTGTCTCCTCTAAAGTTAAAGAAACGGGCGAAAAAAGTTAGTTTAACCAGCCTTTTTTCACACGCTAGTGCTGAAATAAGAAGTAAATGGCGAGTTGCAGATAATTTCCTGAGAACATAAGTCAGGGATGTCAGGATAAGTTACGTCATTACCATACTTTGATATATACGGATGAAGGTGGAGTGCAGAAATGGCCGAACAGAGCTCATCTGGTGATAAACCGGCGACCATATATGACGTCGCTGAAGCTGCGGGGGTTAGCCCCTCAACCGTTTCGCGTGCTTTCTCAAGGCCTGGTCGAGTCAGTTCGAAGACTGCAGCCAGGATTCATCAGGTAGCGGCGCAGATTGGCTACCGTACCGAACAAGTAACTCGGGTTGTTCCAAGTGCGAAAACTAATTTACTTGGGGTCACCGTCACAGATGTCACCAACCCTTTTTTCTTCAGCATCATCAGGGGTATCGAGAGTGTGGCCTACCGCAATGGGTATTCCATCGTGATGGTCGATTCAAGAGAATCCACAGATATTGAGCGCCAACTTCATGAGCGCACGACTCCTGTTCTTGATGGGTTAGTTATAGCGACGTCCAGGGTCTCGGATACAGCACTTCGTCGGGTAGCTAAAGAAGTTCAGACGGTCGTTCTTAATCGGATGGTTGCCGGCTTGCCCTGCGTTATTACCGATAATGCTCGCGGGATGCGACGTGCTCTAGAACATCTAGCTGAGTTGGGGCACCGTAGAATTTGCTATATCGCTGGGCCGGCAGCGTCCTGGGCAGATGGCGCTAGATGGCGGGCTTTCAGAGAGGGCTGCTTCGAACTTGAGCTAGTGGATCACCGGATTGGGCCAGTGCTGCCGACTGTGCGCGGTGGCTATTCAGCTTTCCGTCATGTTCTTGATCTGCGGGTGAGTGCCGTGATTTGTTATAACGACATGATAGGTATTGGTCTGATGCGAGCCGCCCAAGAAGCTGGAATGTCTCTGCCTGGTGATCTCTCTGTTGTTGGATTCGATAATACTTTCGCATCAGACCTTGTCACCCCTGGTTTAACGACGGTAGCTGCGCCGCTTGCTCAACTCGGTGAAAGTGCCGCATCTAGGGCGATTTCTCTGATGAAATCTGAGCCCAACAGAATCCAAGAAACTAATCCGTTCGTGCTGCCAATGAAGCTTATCGTTAGAGAATCGACTGGCCCAATTCGTCGCACCAGAATGCGTTAATTGATCTGAGTTAAGAGATTTTAAGGGATGAGTGGCAAACCACTGAGCATCTATGTTCATGTGCCTTTTTGTGCCCGGCGTTGCGGTTATTGTGATTTCAATACTTACGTCCTTAGAGACAACGGCACAGTTGACGATTATCTAGCCGCAGCACACCGCGAAATTGAGCTAGCCGCGCTACGTTTGGGATCCAGGCCTGTGTCTACCGTCTTTTTCGGAGGCGGCACGCCGACTATGCTTTCACCTAGCCAGTTGTGCGAGTTACTAACACACCTAAGCCAAGCGTTTGACCTAACCCAAAACGCAGAAGTAACTATTGAATCTAACCCTGAAACGTGCAATGAACAGATTTTAGAATCTTTACTGACCGGGGGATTTAATCGGTTGTCTTTGGGGATGCAGTCTGCAAACGAAAAAGTCCTGGCTACCCTAGATCGACAACATAGCCCGAACAAGGCCTTAGAAATTGCCAGTTTGGCTCATCGAGTTGGGTTTGAAAATGTCAGCCTTGATTTAATCTATGGCACCCCAGGCGAAACTATGGACGAATGGCGAGCCAGCCTGGAGGCGGGGCTGTCGGTAAACCCTGAACACATCTCTGCTTATTCGTTGATCGTTGAAGAGCGAACTCCGTTAGCCAGACGTATCGCTAACGGTGAAATAGCGTCAGTTGATGAAGATGACCTAGCTGATAAATATTTACTGGCCGAAAGCCTACTTACTAATGCTGGGCTAGAAAACTACGAGACGAGCAACTGGGCGATCCCAGGTCGCCAATCCAAACACAATCTTGCTTACTGGCTAGGAAAGCACTGGTGGGGGATAGGACCGGGAGCTCACTCTCATATAGGACGAATGCGCTGGTGGAATGTCTTAGGCCCAACCCATTATGCAAATCTGCTAGCGAGTGGGCAATCACCGATAGCTGGTGAAGAAACCTTAAGTGACAAGCAGATTCACGAAGAAACTGTGATGCTTCAGCTTAGGTTGGCTCAAGGGGTGGCTCTCAGCGAATTATCTGATAGTGAACAGGCAAGGTTGCCACTTTTTCAAGAGCGCGGTCTAATCAGCGTCGATGAGCGGGTAAAGACGAGTCTGGCTGGGCGGTTGCTGGCTGACGCTATAGTGCGCGAATTACTCGACTAACCTTTACCAGGTGAGATATGAGCACGATGTTTTATCTGGGGATTGGCGCCACGCCCATCTAAAGGAAACTCGCGACGTGACAATGAAGTTGGGCATGGTCGTTGAAGATCCAACCAGCGGATTTGTAGGGGCGATAGTCGGTTGGGAGAACGGAATTGTTGTTCTAGAGGGACGCAACGCTAAGAGACGCTCGTTCCCTGTGGGTCCGGGGTTTCTGCTGGCCGGCAAACCGGTCAGTTTATGTATTCCACCACGCGCCGGCAGCTCTAAAACCAACTACACCGCCTCAGGTTCACGTGCCAGCAATGACGAGCCAGCTAAAGTTGCTCTGCCCAGTCGCATTTATGTCGAAGGTAAACATGATGCTCAGCTTGTTGAGAAAATCTGGGGTGATGATTTGCGTCATATCGGGGTTGCTGTTGAATTTTTGAACGGTATCGACGACTTGGTTTCGGTTGTCGCCGATTTCCAACCCGAACGTGGTCGGCGGCTAGGCGTTTTAGTCGATCATCTCGTTGTAGGCACGAAAGAAAAGAGAATAGCTGGCGAAGTGGCACGAGGCGGATACGGTGAATTTGTGAAAATCGCTGGACACCGTTTCATCGACATTTGGCAGGTGATTAATCCACAAGTGCTCGGTTTTGATCACTGGCCACAGGTTCCGCTAGATGTTGATTTTAAGAAAGGGACTCTTAGGGCTCTGGGGCTTGCCTGGCAAACTTCCGAGGATATTGGACGCGCTTGGCAACAGATGCTGGCCAAAGTCTCCACCATAAAAGATCTAGATATTGAATTTGTGCGTGAGGTTGAGAAACTGATCGATTTCGTCAGCCAAGATCACCTCGATCAGTTTTAGTTTCCCCTCTGACTAGGCTGTTTCCGCCAAAAAAAGGTGTGAAAAGGTGCCATATGCCTAAACTTGTTTCCATGATGACAAGCAACCAAGCTCTGTTAGCGGCTCATCAGCCTGAAACGTGGTCACAAGCGGCCTGGCCGTTAGGTGCTCACCATGACTCTGTTAATGGGCTAACTACTTTCGCTGTTTATGCTCCGGAAGCCCAGCACGTGACACTAGAGATTTATTCCGCCGCGCTGGGCGCTGACGCAGTTTTCACAGTTGCGGCTGCCTATTGCCCTGACGGGATTTGGCGCGCCCAACTTTCAGGGGCTGGCCACGGAACCCTTTACGCTTATCGTTGTTGGGGCAGGAATTGGCCATTCTCGCCAGATTGGACGCCAGGTTCGACAGTCGGTTTTGTTGCCGATCGGGATCAAGATCACAATCATTTCAACCCGAATAAAGTACTTTTAGACCCTTATGCGCGTGAAGTTACGCATACCACGCTAAGTCCTGCGCTAAAAGAGGCTGGCGGTGATCCATTCTTATTTGGTACCGGTGGTCACGAGTTCAATGGTCAAATTCAACGTGAGATCGACACCGGGCGGTGGGCACCTAAGGGCATCGTCATCGTCGATGACACCAGCACTGGGAATTATCCCGAACGTGCCGAAGAAGATGCCACCATCTACGAGGTGCATACCAAACATCTTTCGATGCACCCTTCGGCTTCTAGAATCGGTGATTTGCTTGGAGCTAAATCTGGTTTTGAGGGCTTACAAAATATTCCCGAAGATTTGCGCGGGACTTATGCCGGCGCAGCTTTGATGGCGCCATACCTGCGTGGTATCGGAATGAATACCATCGAATTGTTGCCGGTGCATATCACAGATTCAGACCAAGTTGGTCAGACAAATGGCACCACTAACAACTGGGGCTACCAAACACTCAATTTCTTTTCGCCTAATCCGGATTATGCGGCAGATAAAAGCCCTGGCGGACCTACCCGCGAATTCAAAGAGATGGTGCGTGCTTTCCACGATGAAGGCATCAGCGTCTATATCGATGTGGTTTACAATCACACGTCTGAAGGTGGCAACTGGTATGGGGATCCAGATTCTGCCGGGTTCACCACTTTGGGTGGTTTCGCAACCGCCGAATACTACGACTTAACGGGCGATGGTTTCGTTCAAGATGGCGCCACCGGCTCGTCGAACCAAACAAATTTCTCTTCTACAGCAATGAGTCAACTGGTAGTTGATTCGTTGATTTACTGGCATCACCAAATGGGTATTGACGGTTTCCGCTTTGATCTGGCAACGGTGCTTGGACGAATGCCTGACCTGTCAGAGGTGGACGACTGGAATTCGCGGAAGCGTTTCTTCATGGGGCACCCCTTGCTGACTAGAATCGGACGGCTAGCTGAGCAAAATGATTTTGAGGTTATCGCAGAAGCGTGGGATTTGTGGGGCTATGAGGTAGGTAACTTCCCAGCTGAATGGGGAGAATGGAACGGCCGCTTTAGAGACGCCATGCGTGGTTTCCTCAAAGGGGACGGCAATACCGAAGCTTTTATGAACCAATTTAATGGGGACTGGTGGCATTTCTCGAAGAAGCAAGGGCCACAAAAGTCGGTGAACTTCATCACTGCCCATGACGGATTCACGATGATCGATTTGGTTAGTTTCAACGAAAAGGATAATGCCCAGCCATATCCTTTTGGCCCCTCAGATGGTGGTGCTGACCAGAATCTATCTTGGGATTCAGGTGGTGACAAGGCGTTACGCCGAACAAGGTGGCGTAATTTTATGACTACCCTGTTTTTCTCGCGTGGAGTGCCGATGGTTGTTGGTGGCGATGAATATTGTCGAACGCAAAACGGTAACAATAACCCTTGGAATCTAAATACTGTTGGCATGTGGAATAACTGGGCTCAGACTGTATCGAATAGCCCAACGCTATTGCCGGTCGACCCGAGAGACGAGAACCTGCCAGGCTATTACGACGTTGTTGGTGCCACAGATACCCCGGAAGATGTCAACCCGATGTTCGAGTTTTTCCGTTATCTGACGAAGCTGCGCCAAATTGACCCCACGTTACGGCAACGTATTTGGGGTGGTGACCGGATAGACGATAACGACGTTAGTTATTTGTTCTACAAACCTGATTTATCAAGCTCGCCTGAAGAAGGTGATAGAGCCTTGTCAGTGCTAGTCAATGGGGAAGGTATCGGTGGGACAGACTATCTATTTATGGTTAATATGACTGCCGAAACTATTGATTTCGCTATTCCTGCCGAACCTGACCCGAAGCGTCCGAAATTGGATTGGTTGTGCTTAATTGATACTGCTTATTGGGCGGAAAGCGAATACAACTGTTGGAAGCCCAACCAAGCAAAGGTCATCAAAAATTTCTATACCCTTGAGCCTTGGACGCAGGTAGTTTTAGCTGCTGCTAGCAAGGATTCACCATTGTTTACTTGGGTGGAATAAAACTTGAGGTAGGTTTGTCAACGATGTTGGAAGAATGGGATTTATGCGTACCGAAGAAATAATTCAGCTGTTGAAACAAACTGGTGAACAGGTTGTAAACCCGAGGTTCCGCAACCTAAAAGATGATGAAATTATTGAGAAAAAACCTGGTGATTACGTTACGGTGGCTGACCGTGAGGCTGAGGAGGTTATCACCGAGGCGCTGACGAAAGCTTATCCTAATGCGTTGATAGTCGGCGAAGAAGCCAGTTTTTTTGACCCGACATTGCCAGACAAACTCGCCACAGCTAGTCACGCATTTACTATTGACCCCATAGATGGCACTGGAAACTATGTGCGTGGCAACCTGGATCACGCCATGATGGTTGCGGAATTACGTGACGCTCAGTTGACGCGCTCGTGGATTTGGCAGCCAGCCCACCAACTTTTCTATGTGGCTGAGCGGTCAGCCGGGGTTTTAGTCAACGGTAAAAAGATAAGCCCAAAGCCTCCGGCCGAGAAGCCTAAGGGCATCGCTTCATTCCGTAAGTATTGGGACTTTGATGCTGATGGGCAAATAGCTCCAGTAGCTGGCACCAGAAATTGCGCTGGCGTCGATTACTGCCGCCTAGTCGATGGTGAAATCGATTTCATCGTTTATTCGGCTGGCAGAGTTTGGGATCATCTGCCTGGCCAGTTGATGTTGGAGGAGTTGGGCGGTCAAATCTATCTGTTGGATGGTAGCGTCTACGGGCCTAGTAATTTTGCTACGCCGATTTTTTCCGGTTCTAGCGACAAGGTATTGCGGGAGATTATCACCTTGTGGCAAAAATACGGGCAAACTCTCAACGACTAAAAACGCGGCATTATCAACCCTGGTCATTTAAGGGTAAACTGGCACTCACATGTGCCGAGTGCTAGAAGATTTAGGAGTCGACGATGCTTGATGACCGCAAGCTGAAAGTGTTGCGCGCCATCGTCACCGACTACATCTCAACTCATGAGCCGGTGGGGTCAAAGTCAATCGTGGAACGCTACGGTTTAGACGTCTCACCAGCCACCATCAGGAACGATATGGCGGTTTTGGATGAGGAAGGCTATTTAGCGCAACCTCATACCAGCGCTGGGCGAGTACCAACCGACAAGGGTTATCGGCTATTCGTTGATCGGTTAGCTCAGGTTAAACCACTTTCTAGCGCTGAGCGGAAAGCTATTGAAACTTTTTTATCTGGCGCCGTAGACATTGACGACGTGGTTCACCGTACCGTTCGATTACTAGCCCAGGTGACCCGTCAAGTGGCGATGGTGCAGTATCCCGTCAGCTCACAAGCAGTAATTAAGCATATTGAGTTGGTGCCATTGGGTTTAACCAAAGCATTGGTAATCGTCATTGATTCTGCTGGCATCGTCGAGCAACGTATTGCTGGGATCTCAGCAGATGACGATCGCATGCTCGAATTACGTAATCAGGTCAACGAAACCCTAGATGGCTCAACTATTTCCCAAGTTAGCCAGACGATAACTAATCTTCCAGACGATAGCCCAGATGATCTAAAGGCCGTTTACGAAGCAATCGGCCAGATGGCTGGCTCAAATCCGGTCAGTGAAGTGGTTGTCGCCGGCATCCCTAACCTAACTAGATACGGTTTTGAATACGAAACCATCATTGCTCCAGTCTTGGAAGCGCTGGAGGAACAGGTGGTTTTGTTGAAACTGTTAGGTGAAGCCGTTACCCGTCCAGGTGAAGTCGCGGTACGTATCGGACAGGAAAACAATTATTTACCGTTGCAAGCGACCTCCCTCGTGGCTAGCTCATATGGTCGAGGCCAAGATTCTTATGCCAGATTAGGTGTCGTTGGGCCCACACACATGGATTACCCGTCTGCTATGGCAGCGGTTAGCGCTGTGGCAAACTATGTCGGACGGTTCTTGGCTGAAGGTTAAATAAATCAGGATAGATTGATGAGTTCCCCAGACTATTACCAGATACTTGGCGTGCCCTCTAACGCCTCTGCTGAGCAGATCAAGAAGGCCTATCGAGCTAAAGCTCGTAAACTCCACCCAGATGTCAATAATTCCCCAGATGCTGAAGATCAGTTCAAAGCGGTAAATGAAGCATATGAGGTGCTTAGCGACCAGAATAAACGTGCTGTATATGACCGTGGCGGAGATCCGTTGAGTGGCGGCGGCAATCCGTTCTCTGGCATGAATGGATTCGGTTTCTCAGGGGATGGTTTCGATCTTGGTGATCTGTTTGGCGCTTTTATGGGGGGCGCATTCGGTGGTGGACGAGGGCCGAAATCTAGGGTGCAACGCGGCAAAGACTTGCTAAAAAGAATCCCGTTAGATCTTGTTGATGCAGTTTTCGGAGCTAAAGTTCCAGTAACTATTAACACTTACGTGGCTTGTGAGACTTGTGCGGGGAAAGGCTCGGCTGATTCGTCAGAGCCGATTACCTGTACCCAATGTCATGGCAATGGTGAAGTGAGCGTGTCCCAGCGTTCGTTATTGGGCGAGATCCGCACCATCCAACAATGCCCAAGCTGTCAGGGTTTCGGCACCATAATGGTTAACCCATGTCCAGAATGTTCCGGCCATGGTCGAGTCAATTGTGAACGCACCATTCAGGTTGACATTCCTGCTGGCGTAGATACTGGCAACAGAATTCATCTGCCTGGCCAAGGTGAAGTGGGTGAAGGTGCCGGACCTGCAGGCGACTTGTTGATTGAAGTGCATGTACGAGAACACCAGCGTTTCCGCAGAATCGAAACGAATCTGGAAACAGTCGTTGATATCCCAATGACAGTGGCCGCTTTGGGTGCCGAATTGAATATCATGTCGCTGGAAGCAGAGAGGCCTGATTGCTCCGAGGAGCAGCGTCAAATATCAGTCAGCGTACCTAAAGGTGTGCAATCAGGTGAACGAGTAGTAGTTAGAGGTCGTGGGGTGCCCGTTTTGCGCTCTAACCGGCGCGGCGACTTAGGAGTTACTTTTAGAGTGCTTACCCCAACGAAACTGGACGATAAGCAGCGCGAATTGCTGCATGAATTAGCTAAGGAACGTGGTGAAGATAAATTCCAACCCCCTGAGGCTGAGGCAGAGAAAGGCTTTTTCACCAGGCTCCGTGATGCTTTTAACTAGCAGGGTTTTAAATGAGCGCACCGGTATTCTTAGTCGATTTGGTTAATCCACGCTGTGATCAAATAATTACTGTCACTGGTGCAGAAGGCCATCATGGCGCCAAAGTAAAACGTTTGCGGCTAGGGGAGCAGGTTGTTTTAGCTGACGGTGCTGGGTTGGGCATTAGTGGGCTAGTTACAGCTGTTGGTAAAAACGATTTCAGCGTCTTGGTGACTCAGGTATTGCAAGATGAAACTCACAAAATTCAGTGGGTGGGTATTCAGGCCTTAGCGAAGGGGTCGCGTTCGCAGATTGCTGTCGAAGCACTGACCGAGTTAGGTGTCGACCGGCTCATCGCTTGGCAGGCTGAGCGTTCTATCGTGCGCTGGGACGGCAAAATAGCTAGCGGCATAGCCCGATGGGAATCGGTGTCCATGGCTGCTGCCAAGCAATCCAGACGCTTGAGTGTGCCAAAAGTTAGTTATGCCACCACTGACGATGTGACAAAGTTGATTCGCGATCTTGATTTGGTTTTGGTTTGCCATGAAGAAGCAGATGAATGGCTCGCCGATGTTGAAATGCCTAGCAGCGGCACCGTCGGGTTCATTGTCGGTCCAGAAGGCGGTATTAGCCCAACTGAGCTATCAACATTCGTCGATGCTGGGGCCAAGCCCGTCAGACTTGTTCCAGAAGTTTTGAGGGCTTCGACGGCAGGTTTGGTTGCTTTGAGCCAGTTACGTCTATTGGCTGGTTAGGCTCTAACGGCTATACCCAAAAAGACGACTTGTCGATTATGCTTGGAGTAGTCGAGCTAGCAGCAGGAGGGGTAGATGAGCGAACAGCTCTTTGAAACAGCAGATGAGCCAGAATTGGATTTTACTGGCCGTCCAGTGGTTGAAATACCAGAAGCAACCCCGCCCTCCCCTGGGCCAAAGAATGCAGTCATTATTTCGATGACAAACCAGAAGGGTGGAGTGGGCAAGACCACTTCCACTATCAACTTAGGTGCCGCATTAGCGCTGACTGGAAGAAAAGTTCTACTTGTCGATTTCGACCCGCAAGGTTCACTGTCGGTGGGATTGGGAGTAAACCCTCATAACCTTGAACTATCCATCTATAACTTGTTGCTATCTAGGGAATACTCATTTGATGATGTGTTGATCCCCGATGCTGCGCCGGGGTGCGATCTATTACCGGCAAATATCGATTTATCGGCAGCAGAAGTGCAGTTGGTTAGTGAAGTTGCGCGTGAATTAACATTGAAACGCATTCTTGACCCAGTGCGCTCGCGTTATGACTTCATCATTATCGACTGTGCGCCCTCATTAGGGTTACTAACCGTGAACGCTTTGACTGCAAGTCAAAAAGTTATTATTCCGCTCGAGTGTGAATTTTTTGCCCTTCGTGGTGTTGCTCTTCTTTATGACACTATTCAAAAAGTTACTGACCGGCTTAATCCTGAGCTTGAGCTGCTGGGCATTCTGCCGACTATGGTCAATACTCGAACGATTCACTCTAGGGAAGTCATGGAGCGCGTCGTAGAAGCATTCGGGGAAAAGGTATTTCATACCGTAATCAGGCGTACTGTGAAGTTCCCAGAAACGACGGTTGCTGGCGAGCCTATAACGTCCTATGCCCCCGAGACTGCCGGAGCAAAGGCCTATCAAATGCTAGCCAGGGAGGTGTTGGCTAGATGTCAAGAAAAGTGAATCTGCCAGGTGCTAGTGAATTATTTCGTGACACAAAGACTGGTCAAGCAGCTGGTCGCCGGGTAGACCATGACGAGAAAATTACCGTCTATATTTCCTCCCAGCAATTGATGACTATCGAACAAGCCAGGCTAAGGCTTAAAGGCGAGTTTGGCCTACGGGTAGATAGAGGCCGGTTAGTACGTGAAGCTGTCGCTATTGTCCTTGATGAGCTGGATAAATCCGGTGCAGACAGTGAGATAGTGCAAAGGCTGTCTCAGCAGGTTCAATAATGAGTGTTGATGCTGAGCACGGTTTTTTGGATAGTGATGGAAACCCATTTACCGTCCGGCTGACAAATTTCGAGGGGCCGTTTGATCTGTTGCTGCAGCTGATTGCCAAACGCAAACTCGATGTGACCGAAGTTGCTTTAAGCGAAGTTACCGACGAATTCGTTGCTAACACTAGGGCTGGAGCCAAAGTTTGGGACTTGGATACCACTAGTCAATTTTTGCTTGTGGCCGCGACCCTGCTGGATCTGAAAGCTGCTCGTTTGTTGCCTAGTGGAGAAGTTGAAGACGAAGCCGATTTGGAAATACTAGCGGCCAGAGATCTGCTCTTCGCTCGCTTATTGCAATACCGAGCTTATAAACAAGTCTCGAAGTGGATTGGTGAACGCATGTTGGCCGAGTCCATGGTCTATGCGCGTCCGGGTGGCTTAGAAAAAAGTTTTGGTCAACTGCTACCGCAAGTAGTTTTTCCTGGTGGGCTGGAACGTTTCGTAAAAATCGCCGTTAAGGTTTTCACTCCTACCCAAGACACTGCGATGCCCCTTGAACAGTTGCACCTTGTTCAGGTTAATGTCCAAGAAGAAGGCAAAATTGTAGTTGCAATGTTGAGAAAAAGTCGTGCCATGACTTTTAGGACATTGTGTCAAGGCATTGATCGGCTACATACTGTGGCTCGATTCTTAGCCTTATTGGAATTGTTTAAGCTGCAGCAAGTGCGTTTTGATCAGCTTTCGCCTCTGGGTGAATTGACGATTACCTGGGTTGGGCGCGAGACTGACATGCTGACGCTAAGCCCAGAATTTGATGAGGAGGTAGTTGAGCATGAGTGATCTAGCGCCAAAAATTGAGGCGCTACTTATCGTTGCTACTGAGCCAGTTACTCGCACAGCGATAGCAGCGGCTACCGATTCTGACCCGCAAGAAGTAGGGCGTGTGCTGCGCGAATTAGCTGATTTCTATGATGAAACTGGACGTGGTTTTCAGCTACGCAATATTGCTGGCGGCTGGCAGTTGGCTACTCGCCAATCTCAGGCTGAAGTGGTCAAACGTTGGGTTGTAGAAGGCCAAGAGAATAAATTAACTCAAGCAAGTTTGGAAACTTTGGCAGTTATCGCCTACATGCAGCCGGTTAGCCGCTCTCGGGTTTCAGCAGTTCGTGGCGTCAATGTTGACGGGGTGGTTCGCACCCTTATATCCAGGGGATTAGTTGAACAGATTGATTCTAACGAGCCTAATGGGGCGAGTTTGGTGAAAACGACCGACTATTTTCTTGAACGTCTTGGCTTGGCCTCGCTAGCAGATTTACCGCCGATTGCTCCACTGCTGCCCCAAGCCAGTGAATTAGAAGCAGAATTGGCCTCGTTACATGACGATAATGAAATAGGAGAAGACGATGAGTGAGCAAGAGGGGATTCGCCTCCAAAAGGTGCTCGCCCAGGCTGGCGTGGCAAGCCGTAGAGCTAGCGAAGAGATGATTGCTGAAGGCCGAGTCGAAGTTAACGGTGAGACGGTTCTCGTCCAAGGTCGGCGAGTCGATCCGGAGCGAGACGAAATCCGCGTTGATGGCTCACGCATCCCAACTGCTCGCCGGCACGTTTACTATGTGTTAAATAAGCCGCGAGGAGTAGTCTCCACCATGGATGATCCGCAAGGCCGTCACACTTTGGCTGAATATGTTCCCAGCCGTACCCGACTTTTCCATGTTGGACGTCTGGACACGGATACTGAAGGGCTGATTCTGCTAACCAATGATGGCGAGTTTACTCATCGTATGACCCACCCGAGCTACGAGGTTCCCAAAACCTATCTAGTGGAGTGCGAAGGTTATCTAGATAATCCGGTGCTTAAGCGGTTACGCAAACCAATGGTGCTAGACGACGGGCCGGTCAAAGCGGATCGAATCAATCTAGTGATGCGTGGCGAGGCGCGTTCTTTGGTTGAGGTGACTATTCACGAGGGGCGGAATCGCATTGTGCGGCGGATGTTCGATGCTATCGCCCACCCGGTTCGTCGACTCTCCCGTACTCAAATCGGATCGGTAAAGTTAGGACAGCTAGGTGTTGGCCAAACTAGGGAACTAAGCCGCGACGAGCTTGGTCAGCTTTTAGACCTTATCGGACTATAGGGGGTAATCTGCCATGGTGCATTCCAAGCGTTTATTTATAGCTGCGGGCGTATTTGCGCTCGTCTTTGGGCTAACTTCTTGCTCTCAGGCCACTCCAGAACCTGGAGTATCAGGCTCTCCTTCAGCTGGTGCCAGTGCGCCGAGCGAAGCCAAGAAAGTTGATTCTATTGATCACATCAAAGTTTCTGAGAACTTCGGCGAGGCGCCTGAAGTAACTGAGGCGAATTATCCGTTCAAAGTCGATGAAACTATGTCTCGCGTCATCGTTGAAGGTTCAGGTCGCGAAATTCCTGATGAAACAGCCAATGTGGAATTGAATTACGTCGGTATCGACGCGCGTAGCGGCGAGACTTTCGATTCATCTTTCCAGCGTGGCTCATCGGTAGTTTTTCCACTCGACGGAGTGGTTAAAGGATTCTCGAAAGGCTTAGTAGGAAAGACTGAAGGATCCAGGGTACTAATTGCTATTACGTCTGCTGACGGCTATCCGCAGGGCAACCCGCAAGCAGGTATTGAGGCAGGGGATACCTTACTTTTCGTAGTCGATGTAATTCGTACCCAATATGACGGTCCGCAAGGTGAGGCCAAGGCTGCCCCTGCTGGAATGCCAAAGGTTAGCGAGAAAGACGGCAAGCCGGTCATTGATATTGCCGGCGCTAAAGAACCTAGCGAGGTTAAAACTGCTGTTCTTGTTGCCGGATCAGGACGGGCACTAGGTGAATCCGATGCTTTAACCTCGCATGCAATGTGCGTTTCTTGGGCTGGCCAAGAGTATTACAGTGACTTCGGTAAAAAACCAGCCACCGATGCTAAAGCAAGTCAATCACCGCCGTTAGCTCCGCTTTTCGATGCGCTGGTTGGCCAGCATGAAGGTAGTCGTGTATTGGTGACACTGCCGGGAGCGACTGCTTACCCGCACGGCAACCCGAACCCATCTCTAGCCCCGAACACTGCAGTGGCTTGTGTAGTGGATATTTTGTTTACCCAAAGCGTGGCTTAACCACCCAATCTTGCCAAATTTTCGGGTTTGCCCACCAAATTTTAGGTAGATTCGCGAGCAGTTGACATGGACTATCGGCTGGCGGCAACCCGATTGAACGGCACAACTGTCTGTGAACCCCCACTACGTCTATGCCGTGATCGCTTAACTGGTTTAGAGTCACAGCGCCATCACGTTTTGCTAGCCGATTACCGGATGCGGTTACTGCTAGAGAAACATGAATATATTCGGGTACTTTGAATCCGAGCTGGGTAGCCAACCATGCTTGTCTAGGGGATGAATCGAGCAGATCGTGCCCGCGCACTACTTGGCTGACTTTTGATAGCCCGTCATCGACGACTACCGCCAAATTATAGGCGGGTGCCCCGTCTGCTCTGAAAAGCACGAAATCGTCTACGACCGCGCTGATCTGACCGGCGTGGCGATCATAGACGGTAAAAGTGGGGCTACCAGCGCGCACTCGAATTGCCGGTTTTCGGGTGAGACGGCGTGACGCACGTTCTTTTTCGGTTAAATGGGCGCAAGTCCCAGGATAAGGTCGGTAATCACCGTGGGGCGCCCCAACCGCAGCAGCAATTTCGCGGCGAGTGCAAAAACACTCATAAGTATCTAGTTTTGCGGCGAATTCACGGTAGCGATCAAAATGCTGAGACTGGTATTGAATATCTTGATCCCAATCCAAGCCAAGTTTTGCTAAGTCAGATATCTGGCGTTGAGCCGCCCCTGGGGCTGCCGCGACCCGCTGAGCATCAAGGTCTTCGATCCGTAAAATGAAGTCTTGATTAGTCGATCGAGCGAAGAGCCAAGCCAGCAGGGCAGTTCTTAAATTCCCAAGGTGAAGATCAGAAGTTGGGGAAGGGGCAAAACGACCAGTCACCAGACACAGGCTACCTTTGTCCCGTCGTTGAGGCTATTTTCGGCTAGCTTGGACTTATGTCAGCGTCAAAAGCTCAACGGCAGATGGACTTAGTCATCATGCTGTTAACGGCCGAGAGGTTTGTCACGCGTGATCGGATAAGGTCAACTATTGACGGTTATCAAGGTCTTTCAGATGATGCGTTCAAGAGAATGTTCGAACGCGATAAAGATGAATTACGCTCCAAAGGTATGCCGATTGAGATGGTTAGTTATTCGGCAGTATTTGATGACTATGGATATCGAATTCGGCGCGAAAATATGGAATTACCGCCTATCGAATTTAGTCAAGAAGAAGCCGCGATGGTGTCCTTAGCCAAACAAGTTTGGCAAGAAAAAGTAGGAATTGATGCGACGAAAACGGCTTTACTAAAATTGCGGGCTGGTGGCGCCCAATTGGTTGATTCACCAAGCATTCCCAGTATCAATATTTCTTCCCCAGATTGCCATCTGTTATTGGAAGCCGTTGCAAACCGCAGGAAATTACAGTTCAAATACCGCAATTCGCCGGATCTACGTATCGTCCAGCCGTGGAAAACCAGAATGCGCGGGTCAAACCTATATCTTCTTGGGCTAGATGAAACTCGCGGCGATTCGAGATTGTTTCGCCTAGATAGAATGCGGGATTTGAAAGCTGAAACCAAAACTGACGCCTTCGAAGTTCCCCCGATTGATTTAGATGAGTTGGCTAAAAGACTGTCTCCACCTCCTGCTGACCAAATAGTTACTGTTGCGGTGCGGGAAAATTGTGCTCCAGACCTGACCAGAAACGCTACTGCGATCAAATGGGAGAATGAACTGCCATCCAAATACCAGGCTTGGCAGCTGAAGTTGCCAAGCGTAGGTGTGGCTGCTCGATTAGCTAGCTATGGAGACAAAGTTATTGTTCTGGCGCCTGCGACTATTCGCAGTCAGGTAATGGAGCATTTGAGTCAGGTTGGGCTGTGAAATGGCTAAATTAGATCAACTCACCAGAATGTTGGCAATTCTTGCGTTGGCTCAAAACGATACAACTATTTCTGTTACGGAATTAGCAAAAGAATTGGGCGTTAGTAAACCTCAGATATTAAAAGATTTAGAAACTTTGTGGTTTTGTGGTTTACCAGGCGGCCTCCCAGGCGACTTAATTGAGGTTGACATGGAGGCTGCACGCGAATCTGGGCTTGTTCGGCTAAGTAATGCAGAATATCTTTCTAAGCCACTACGTTTGACCCGCTATGAGGCATTAAGTCTGCAATTCGCGTTACAAGTGGTTGGCCAATTCGCTACCGGTACTCAGCGCCAGGCGGTACGTTCTGCCCAACAAAAACTAGCCTCAGCAACTGGAATCAGCGATGAGCCGATGGTGGAATTGCGTGCCGGCGATGACCGGGTACGCGCCCAATTATTTGATGCCATCAACACCGATAAACGATTAAGGCTTCGCTATGATTCCCTAAGTCGAGGAGAGACAATTTCAGCTGAGGTAGATCCTGCAGATATTGAATTGCTTGACGGCGTGCTCTACTTACAAGCTTTTAGTCTGTTAGCGCAAGATTGGCGCAGCTATCGACTCGATCGGATTCAAGACGTTAAAGTGGTTGGTCAAGCAGAAAATCATGCTGGCCGATCTGCTGCGCGTTGGCTAGAGCCGAAGTTTTTCGTCAGACTGCAGCTAGCGCCCGAAGCTAGTTGGGTAGTCGAATACTATTTCGGTCAAGAGGTAGAAATTTTGGCAGATGGGGTAGTCAATGCGACTTTCCCAGTGGTCTCAGAAAATTGGTTGACTGCCATTTTGCTTCGTCTTGGGTCCCAGGCGAAAGTGATAGATAGCTCAGATGCCAAGGAACTTGCCAAGAGCGCTGCAGCTAATGCAATAGCTATGTACGCCAAGGTTCGCTAGATTTTTTGAAGTGGGCAAACCTAAGCTAACTATCGTCGTTAACCCGAAGTCTGGTCGGGCTAAGGTAAGCAAAGCTATTAGCTCAGCCATCAACTTTGAATCCTTCACGCCCAAACTAGATATCGAAATTTTTAGCTCAACCTCCTACGAGAACGCTTCAGATTTGTGTCGACGTACCGTTGAGAATGCCATCACCGAAGGGCCGCGTCCAGATTCCCTGGTGATTTTAGGTGGCGACGGAATGGTCAACTTAGGATTGAATGCTTGCGCTCAAACTGACGTCCCACTAGGTATTATTCCGGCAGGAACGGGGGATGACTTTGCTCGGCAAATGGCCATTCCCGCTACTGGAATTGCTGCCGTATCCAATTTGATGGATGGGCATACCAAAAAAACTGATTTAGCGAAGATATCTGGACGGCTTTTGGGTGAGCGCACTGAACGATTCATTGGGTGTGTGCTCTCCAGTGGCTACGATGCTGCGGTCAACGCCAGAGTAAACCGCATGAAGTTTAGAATTGGGTCGCTTTCCTATGCTTGGGCGGTGCTTACGGAAATGGCGCAGCTAAAGCCTAGGCGCTACCGCCTTATCATCGACGGCCAGCCCTTGGAATTGGATGCGGTATTAATCGCTATCGGTAACGGCGGATATTTTGGTGGTGGCGTTCACATCTGCCCTCAAGCCAATACCGTGGACAATAAATTAGATTTGACGATCATTAAGCCAGTATCTAGACGCACACTAGTTAGCGTTTTTCCAAAACTTTACGGAAATAATTTCGTTACACACCCAGCGATTGAATACCGGCAGGCTGTGCGGGTTGAATTAGATGGTGACAACTTAATTCCGATGGCTGACGGTGAAGCCATTGGTGATGTTCCGCTAGTTATTGAATCGCAACCGGCAGCAGTTTCAATCATCGTCCCGAAAGAAAAGAAATGACAGATTTAGTTGCGGAATTCGCCCAAGGCTACGACTTTCAACTAGATGATTTTCAACTTGAGGCTTGCCAAATGGTTGCTAAAGGCAAGGGAGTCTTGGTGGCTGCGCCAACTGGGTCGGGGAAAACTGTGGTTGGTGAATTTGGTTGTTGGCTAGCTTTGGCTAGCGGGAAAAAGTGTTTCTACACCACCCCAATAAAAGCCTTATCTAACCAGAAATATCACGACTTAGTGGCAAGGCACTCGGCCGAGTCTGTGGGGTTGTTGACAGGTGATCAGTCCATTAATCCAGAGGCTGAAATCGTTGTCATGACCACTGAAGTGCTACGCAATATGCTCTACGCCAAATCCGATACTTTGACCGGGCTGGGTTATGTGGTCATGGACGAGGTCCATTACCTAGCAGACCGATTTCGGGGTGCCGTTTGGGAAGAAGTCATCTTAGGGTTAGCCCCTAAGGTGTCACTCATTGCTCTTTCGGCCACTGTCTCTAATGCTGAAGAATTCGGTGAATGGCTAAATGAGGTTAGATCAAATGTTGGGGTAGTGGTTTCCGAGAAACGTCCAGTGCCGCTGTTTCAGCACATGATTGCTAACGATAAACTCTATGATCTATTCAGTGATGAGCGGGTCAATCCAAAACTAACTCAACTATCTCATCGCGAATCACGCACTCAACGTGATGACGCCCGACGTCCTAGAGGTCGTTCTGGCAAGGGGAAACGCAATGTCACCTACGGTTCTGGACGTTTTGGTGGGGCAAGTGCTAGACGCTTTCGCGATCAAAATTCTCAACTAGGTTTGCGCCCTAGCCGTGGCCAAGTGGTAAGAGCATTAGCCAAAAGTGATTTGCTGCCGGCTATTGTCTTTATTTTTAGTCGTTCTGGTTGTGACACTGCTGTGCGTCAACTGTTGGGCGCAAATATCACCCTGACAACTAAAACTGAACGTCAAGAATTATTTGCTATCGCAGATCGTCACACCCAATTGCTCAGTGATGAAGATAAGGTCGCCTTAGGCTGGGATATTTTTCGTAAAGCCTTGGGGCGCGGTATTGCTGCCCACCATGCTGGACTATTGCCAACATTCAAAGCCATTGTTGAGGAGGGTTTCACCAAAGGCCTTATTAAAGTGGTTTTTGCCACCGAAACTTTAGCTTTAGGGATAAACATGCCAGCTAGAAGCGTAGTTATCGAGAAGCTGGTCAAATACAATGGCGAATCCCATGTTGATGTGACCCCTGGCGAGTTTACGCAACTAACCGGTCGCGCCGGACGACGCGGCATAGATGTTGAAGGCCACGCTGTCGTCGTGTGGCAGCCAGGTATCGACCCCCGGGCCGTAGCTGGATTAGCCTCCAGACGTACTTACCCGCTGCGTTCAAGCTTCACACCCAACTACAACATGGCAGTTAATCTTGTTTCAGCGCTAGGCAAAGAACGTGCCAGAGCCTTGCTAGAACAAAGCTTCGCCCAATTTCAATCTGACCGGCGAGTAGTTAAAGCGGCCAGAAATCATCAGGTATTAGCGGCAAAAGCTGCCAAATATTGGAGTCAAGCCGAGTGTAAATTAGGTGATTTCAAAGAATATGCCAGATTGCGTGAGCGAATCAGCCAGTTAGAAAATGAGGCTGCTCGGTTACGTCGTCAAGATCGACGGGCTGAAATAATGGATTCGCTTTCTAGGATTGGTGTCGGTGATGTGATTTGGATACCATCTGGTGCCTATAAAGGTTGGGCAGTAGTTATTGAACCAGGCCACTCATCCAAACCAAATGCTCTAATAATGTCGGCCAGCCATCGGATTGGCCGTGT
The DNA here is from genome assembly GCF_900155645.1 of Vaginimicrobium propionicum. GTDB lineage: Bacteria > Actinomycetota > Actinomycetes > Propionibacteriales > Propionibacteriaceae > Vaginimicrobium > Vaginimicrobium propionicum. Next base: position 782,740 of record NZ_LT706985.1, on the reverse strand, counting down.
AAAAATCGAAGATTTCACCGCCCCTGTCATGGTGCGCTCAAAAGTCCGGGTACTAAAACATTTCGATTCCCGTTCGGCAGCTAACCGTAAGGCGTTAGCCCGAGCATTAGACGCTCGTTTGGCGATTATCGACACTGCACCACCGAAAAAATCTAACCCCAACCGTGACGCTGAGCTAGCTGAGGAAATTGATCAACTGCGCAGACAATTGCGCGCCCACCCATGCCAGGAATGTCCAGATCGTGAAAGGCATGCCAGAATCGCGGAAGAAGCCATTCGGATAGAACGCTCCACATCTGGTACTAAAACCCAAAGCCGCAATTCGATAGCTGCCCAATTTGATCGCACCTGCCTAGTGCTTGAATCGCTCGGTTATTTAAGTGACGACAAAGCCACCGATTCGGGCAAAATGCTTCAACGTATCTATTCCGAAATGGATTTAGTAGTTGCAGAATGCGTCCGGCAAGGTGTTTTCGAGGCACTGTCAGCCCCCAGTTTGGCAGCGGTGCTATCCAGTCTGGTCTACGAGTCTAGAGCAATTGATACTGGACGCTTATCTAGAATGCCCGACCGAAAATCGGAATCAGCCCAAACTAAGGTGCGCACAATTTGGCGTGATATCGGAAAAGTTGAGCGTGATGCGCGAGTCGAACGCACTCGAGCCCCGCATATTGGTTTCGCTGAGGCAGCCTATTGGTGGGCAGATGGGGAATCTATGGCTGACGTGCTGGAACGTACCGAATTGCCTGCGGGAGACTTTGTTCGCTGGGTGCGTCAAGTCATAGATCTTGCCGCTGGCCTTGCTAATGCGCCCGGCACCCAAGCCATTCGTGCAACTTGTCGAGAAGTCGTGGCAGCTATGCGGCGGGGCATAATCGACTTCGAGGATGAATAGTTGACTTTAGGTGTAGGCATTAGAGATAAGCTCAGTTCATGAGTCTTGCTATTCGCGTAATCCCTTGCCTAGACGTTAATGGCGGCAGGGTAGTTAAAGGCGTTAATTTTGCCAACCTTCGGGATGCTGGAGACCCAGTTGAATTAGCCGCTAAATATAATGAGCAAGGCGCAGATGAGCTAACTTTTCTTGATATTTCTGCATCTGCTCAGGGGCGCGCCACTACTAGAGATATGGTTAAACGCTGCGCAGAGACCGTATTTATACCGCTAACCGTTGGTGGTGGGGTGCGTGGTGTAGATGATGTTAGGCAGTTATTAAGGTGTGGGGCTGACAAAGTATCTATAAACACCGCAGCGATAGCTCGTCCGCAAGTCATCGACGAAATTGCTAACGAATTCGGTAATCAGGTATTAGTGCTAAGCCTGGACGCTCGCCGAGAGCCTGATCAACCATCCGGATATGGAGTTACTACTCATGGTGGCAAACGTCGCGCAAACTTAGATGCTGTTGCCTGGGTCAAAGAAGCTGTTGAACGTGGCGTTGGTGAGGTGTTATTAAACTCGATGGACGCTGACGGTACCACTAGCGGATTTGACATCGAAATGTTAAAAGTAATGCGCAGGGCAGTTAATGTGCCGTTAATTGCCTCAGGCGGAGCTGGTAAAGCTGAGGATTTTGTGGAAGCCGCTAAGGCTGGTGCAGACGCCGTGCTTGCCGCGAGCGTTTTTCATTACCAAACCCTAAGTATCACAGACGTAAAAAATGCACTTAGCCAGGCGGGTTTTCCAGTCAGGAGATGATCTGGGCAGCATCAACCACTTAGCCGCGACCAACATTTGAGACAGTATTGAAATCCTCTGTAGGGGTGGTTAACTTTGGCTCATGCATAACCCAGTGCAGCTTGTAATTAATTAGCGCTTCTTGCCGAAACTCAAGAAGCGCTCCCTCGCGTGCCCCTGGCACCGAGGGTTTTTTATTGCAGGATGCATGAGCCGGTGCCATCGGCACACGAATAGGAGGGAACATGGCTAAAGAGTCGTTGCCCATCATTAGCGGCGCTCAAGCGCTGATCGCTTCACTGGAGAAGGTTGGCGTAGAGGTGGTATTTGCCCTGCCCGGTGGAGCAGCTTTACCAATTTTCGATGCCCTCTACGATTCAAAACTGCGCCAGATTCTAGTTAGGCATGAGCAGGGAGCTGGACATGCAGCCGAAGGATACGCCCTAGCTACTGGCCGAGTTGGGGTGGCGATCGTTACCTCAGGGCCGGGAGCGACGAATGTTGTTACCCCGTTGGCCGATGCCTACATGGACTCTGTCCCGATGGTGGTAATCACTGGGCAGGTGGCTAGTACAGCTATCGGTACTGATGCTTTTCAAGAAGCAGATATTCGAGGAATAACCATGCCGGTAACCAAGCACAATTTCTTAGTGAAACGTGCTGAGGATATTCCCGAAACAGTCAAGGCAGCCTTTCACATCGCCTCTACTGGACGCCCTGGGCCGGTGTTAATCGACATAGCAAAGGATGCCCAAGTAGGTTTGGCTCCGTTCGATTACACAGATGAGGTGCAATTGCCTGGCTATAGGCCAACTACTCGTCCGCACAATCGGCAAATACAGCAAGCGGCCAAGCTGGTTTGCTCCTGTCAGCGTCCAGTGCTCTATATCGGTGGTGGCGTAGTGCGCGCTAGAGCTTGGCAAGAATTGAAAGATCTTGTCGAATTGACCGATATTCCGGTAGTGACGACGCTGCCAGCCCGTGGGGTTTTCCCAGATGATCACCCGCTGAACTTGGGGATGCCAGGTATGCACGGTACGGTGGCGGCCGTCGGGGCGCTACAAAAATCGGATTTGCTAATTGCTGTTGGTACAAGATTTGATGATCGGGTCACTGGTGAATTGAGCAGCTTCGCCCCAGAAGCCAAAGTCATTCATGCCGATATTGATCCGGCAGAAATAGGAAAAAACCGGGTTGCAGATATTCCAATCGTTGGTGACGCCAAGGCTTTCTTAGGGAACTTGCTGGACGCTTTGCGGCATGAACAAATCCCTGACTATCGCTCTTGGGTTGCCACTGTTACTTCGATGAAGGAACGTTATCCGCTGGGTTGGGAGAACGAATCGGATGGTCCTGGGTTACACCCGCAGCAAGTTATAAAACGTATCGGTGAGATCGCTGGCCCAGACGCTATTTACGCCTCTGGGGTTGGCCAGCATCAAATGTGGTCAGCGCACTTCTTGCCGTTCGAGAAACCAGCCAAGTGGATGACATCTGCTGGGTTAGGGACTATGGGATATTGCGTCCCGGCCGCTATGGGAGCCAAAGTAGGTGCCCCTGACAAGGTGGTTTGGGGTATAGACGGGGATGGTTGTTTTCAAATGACTAACCAAGAGTTAGTCACCTGCGCACTGAACGATATCCCGATCAAAATCGCCGTCATAAATAACAACGCTTTGGGGATGGTACGGCAGTGGCAGACGCTGTTCTTCGATCAGCGCTATTCGAATACTGATATCCAAACTGACTCAGTGCCGAATTTCCCGATGCTCGCCCAGTCGATGGGTTGCGTGGGTATGCGAGTGACGAAACCTGAAGAAGTTGATGAGGCGATCAAGAAAGCTATGGAGATCAATGATCGCCCCGTAGTAATCGAATTTGTCTGCAAGAAAGATGCCATGGTTTGGCCAATGGTGGCTGCTGGGACAAGCAATGACGAAATCAAAATTGCTCGCGATATGGCACCGCGCTGGGAGGAGAAGCTGTGAGCACTCATACGCTAAGCGTTTTAGTTGAGGATAGACCAGGTGTATTGGCCCGAGTTGCCGGTCTATTCAGTCGTCGAGGCTTCAACATTGAGTCCCTAGCTGTCGGCCCTACAGAGACTGTCGGCGTGTCGCGGATAACACTAGTTACCGTCGTAGATGATGAACGTTTCGTTGAACAACTTGTTAAACAGCTAAATAAGCTGATCGAAACGTTGAAGGTAGTCGAGCTGGAAGAATCTGCTGTCAAACGCGAACTGATGTTGGTTAAGGTCAAATGTGACAATGAAAACCGTGGTTCAGTGATTGATGTTGTTAGTCTCTTCCGCGGTAAAGCAGTCGACGTCGGTTTGTCGTCGGTGACCATCGAAGTGACAGGTAGCCACGACAAGTTGGAAGCATTAGTAACTATGCTGCAACCCTATGGGATCATTGAGATCGTAAAATCTGGTCAGGTCGCTTTGGGGCGCGGTAACAAGTCAATAAACGAAAAACAGAAGGCGCGCACTAATTAGTTGTGTGACTTAATTATCAGGAGGAAAAATGGCTGAAATTTTTTACGACAAGGACGCTGACTTGGCGCTTCTCCAAAATCGTTCAGTAGCGATCATCGGATATGGCTCCCAAGGCCATGCCCACGCTCTAAACCTGCGCGATTCAGGTGTTGACGTTCGAGTTGGTTTAGCGTCGGGTTCGAAGTCGATCGCTAAAGCTGAAGCCCAAGGTTTGCGAGTGCTGTCTGTTGCTGACGCGGTTAAAGAGGCTGACGTGATTATGGTGCTGGTTCCTGATCAGGTGCAGCGTTTCGTCTACGCCGAATCAATCGAGCCAAACCTCAAAGACGGCGATGCGCTGTTCTTTGCTCACGGCTTCAACATTCGCTACGGCTATATCAAAGCCCCCGCTGGAGTTGACGTTTGCATGGTAGCTCCGAAAGGTCCAGGTCACATCGTACGTCGTGAATACTCTGACGGCCGTGGCGTACCGGTGCTTGTCTGCGTCGAGCAGGACGCTTCCGGTTCCGCGTGGAATCTGGCTTTGTCCTATGCGAAAGCTTTGGGTGGGCTGCGTGCTGGTGGGATTAAGACCAGCTTTAGAGAAGAAACTGAGACTGACCTATTTGGTGAGCAGGCTGTTCTCTGCGGCGGCATGTCGCACCTAGTCCAGGCTGGTTTCGACACTTTGGTGGCGGCTGGCTATCAGCCAGAAATGGCATATTTTGAATGCTTGCATGAAATGAAGATGATCGTTGATTTGATGATTGAAGGCGGCATTTCTAAGCAGCGCTGGTCGATTTCCGACACTGCCGAATATGGTGACTACGTTTCTGGTCCGCGCGTCATAGACGACCATGTTCGCGAAAATATGAAAGCTGTGCTGGATGATATTCAGTCTGGCGCTTTCGCTCAACGATTCATTGATGATCAAGACAATGGCGCCAAAGAGTTTAAGGAGCTACGCGCTAAAGAGGCCACTCACCCGATTGAGGGTGTCGGTCACGAATTGCGCAAGATGTTTAGCTGGCTAGAAAATGCTGATGATGATTATACGGAAGGCACTGCCGCTAGGTAGCTTTCACTAGGCGCTAGTAATTGACGAGTTGGTCACTGCCGGGCAGTGACCAACTCGTCTTTTCTTGAAATGAGGTAATCGGGGGAAATTACCCCACAGGTACTGCGGTCTTTTCGCGCAACAGGTTTAGTGCTGCTCGTTCAATCTGGCGAACGCGTTCAGCAGTTATACCCCAAACTCTTCCAATATCGGCGAGTTTGGCTTGGCGTCCGTCCAGCAAACCATAGCGGCGTCGCACCACATCAGCAGATCGTTCATCTAAATCCTCTAATAAGGTGTCTAGCCGGTCACGATCTTCTTGAGTTAAAACGACTTCGTCAGGGCCGGGGGAGGTTTCGCGAGCAATCAAATCGCCTAACGAAGTATCGCCGTCGTCCTCGACCGGGGCGTCCAAGCTAACGTGATCGCGAGAATAACGAATCAGATCAATAACCTTAGTCTCTTCGAGATTGAGTTCTTCAGCAATCTCTCGCACTTCCGGTTCTCGTCCCAGGGTGCGTTCTAAATTGCGACGTACGGCAGCTATCTGGTTAACCTGCTCCGCGACATGCACTGGCAGCCTAACTATGCGTCCTTGTTGAGCAATACCGCGAGAGATAGCTTGGCGTATCCACCAGGTTGCGTAGGTGGAGAATTTGAATCCCTTAGCGTAATCGAATTTTTCGACAGCTCGGATCAATCCGGTATTGCCTTCTTGGACTAGATCCAACAGGGGCATTTGTGAGCGACTAAAACGTCGAGCTACCGAAACTACTAAGCGCAGATTAGCCCTAGTGAAGTGCTGCATAGCGATCTCGCCGTCTTGAGCTACTGCTGCCAGTTCCTCAGCGGAGGCCTTGATTGTCGTTGTCACTTCGCCATCAAGAATCTTTTGAGCGAATAGTCCAGCTTCAATACGCTGAGCCAAGTCCACTTCTGTGGCGGCATCTAATAGCTCAGTCTTAGCGATCTCGTCAAGGTAGAGCCCCACAGAATCCTTGCCGTCGATGCCGTCCGTGCTGCGAGCGCGAACCTTATCCATTGGCGTTTCTCCTTAAGCTCTAGACTTAGATATATGAAGGGTTTCGTACCTTCTAACGAAACAGAACCTTATTTTGTTTCCGAAATGCAAGTTAAATCTCAATCCGGTAACGAAACATAGGGCAATAAACGACTCAAGTCGCATAATCTCGTTTGTTGTCCACTACCATAGCGGCAGCGGTGCCTTGCCTCCGATTCTGTCTCGTTTGGCTACTTGTGTAACAATAGGTAGTTGGGGTAAGTCGCAGACTGACTCCGTGTTGACGCCGGAACTTTATCAGGATTGGGAAGGTCACATTAGTGTCGCCAAGCAGCACTCAGGCAACTAAAGCCAAAACTTCGAAGGCAACCCAGCCCAAGAAAACTACCGCCGCCAGCGCTAAGGCTGCTAAAGCCTTAGCTACAGAGGCAAAAGAGGTTAAGAGCACGGCTAAGGCCAGCGCCGAGAAGAAATCATCGGCAAAGAAAACAGCCAGCAAAACCAATGCTAAAACCACCCAAGCAGCACCGAAATCTAGTACGAAGGCGCCAACTAAAAAGGCGAGTACTAGCGCTACTAAGACGAGTACCAAGAAAACTACTGCTAGTTCAGCAAAAAAGAACGCCACTAAGACTGGCGCTAAAAAAACTTCCGCTCCCACTAAGGCGCCTGCCAAAAAAGCAACTAGTGCAGCGAAGAAGCCAGCTACTCAAAAGAAAACCTCTACTAAACCAAGCAAAGCCGAATTAGCTGAACAGCCAAAGGTTGAAGTAGTGGTTGATGGCAACGACGAAGATTTGGATCTCGAACTAGAAGAAGAAAATGAGCCAACCCCGGATCAGATGGAAGATGAGGACGTCGATTTAGACGATCTAGACGCTGATGAGGGCGACGAGATCGATGAGGACGAAGAAGACGACGAGGATGAAGAGGACGATAACGTCAAAGAAGTGAAAGTCCACTTCACTCGTGAGGGTAATGAAGTCGTGCTTACTGTTGGTGGCAGAAAGCGTAGCCTAGACGACATTGACGATTCAAAGTTCATCAAAGAAAAGAAACAAGCCGAGCAAGACGAAGCTCAAATAAACGAGGAGCAGGGCTTTAGCCTTAACGACAACGATGATGCTGATGAGCCGGAGATTCAAGTCGTTACCGCTGGAGCAACTGCTGATCCGGTAAAGGACTACCTGAAGCAAATCGGCAAGGTGGCGCTGCTTAATGCGGCAGAAGAGGTTGATCTTGCCAAGCGAATTGAGGCAGGTCTTTTCGCTGAAGAATCTATTACCAAAGGTGATGTCACCCCTGAAGATCTAGATGATTATTTGTGGATCTCAGACGACGGTAAAGACGCTAAGAACCACTTGCTTGAAGCGAACCTGCGGTTAGTTGTTTCGTTGGCTAAGCGCTATACCGGGCGCGGAATGCTATTCCTTGATTTAATCCAGGAAGGCAACCTTGGTCTAATACGTGCTGTCGAGAAATTCGACTACGCCAAGGGGTACAAGTTCTCTACGTACGCGACCTGGTGGATTAAGCAGGCGATTACCAGAGCCATGGCTGATCAGGCACGCACTATTCGTATTCCGGTGCATATGGTTGAGGTCATCAACAAGCTGGCTAGGGTGCAACGTCAAATGTTGCAGGATTTGGGGCGCGAGCCAACTCCGGAAGAGCTGGCTGAAGAGATAGATATGACTCCGGAAAAGGTCGTTGAGGTGCAGAAATATGGCCGCGAGCCGATTTCTCTGCACACCCCATTAGGCGAGGACGGCGACTCCGAGTTCGGCGATCTTATCGAAGATTCCGAGGCTATTGTTCCGGCAGATGCAGTGAATTTTACTTTGCTGCAAGAACAACTCAACGATGTGCTTGATACCTTGTCAGAACGCGAAGCTGGGGTTGTTTCAATGCGTTTCGGTTTGACTGACGGTCAACCTAAGACGCTTGATGAGATTGGCAAAGTCTATGGGGTCACCAGAGAGCGGATTCGCCAGATTGAATCCAAGACGATGAGCAAGCTGCGTCATCCGTCGCGTTCGCAAATCCTGCGCGACTATCTCGAGTGATGTTTTGCCGGATCGTACTGGCTGATGGGGTGTTAGAGTCCTAAACAGCCCAAGGGGATTACCGCTATCCCGTCTTTGCGCAAATAGGCTTGCCTGCCGCCGTAGAGTACGGCGGCAGCACGCATTTTCGTGCCTGCTCGCTCGCGCAGCCAGAGAAGATGTTTGACATCGTGGTCGGTAACCCGATTCGCGGTTTTCACTTCTAAAGCCACTGTTGCACCACCGCGTCCCTGCAAGACCAGGTCAACTTCGTGCTCACCTGCGCGGGTGCGGAAGTGACCCACGGTCGCTTCTAAGGCTTGTGCATAAACCCGCACGCACAATACCGCTAGGGATTCAAAGAGTGTCCCATAAATGCTGCCGCTTCCCGGACGAAGCAAATCGTCAGCTTCCAAGTCCAAGAGCCGAGCCGCGAATCCGGGGTCTACCAGATGATGTTTCGGACTGCTGGTAAGGCGTTTCCAACCTGCACCCAAAGGCTGCCAGGCGTTCAGGGGCTCCAGAATCCACAGTTTCGTTAAAAAATCTCGGTAGGTGCGGGTTGTTTCTGAGCTGGGTTTGTCGGGTTCACCGGCTGTCGCCCCTTCCACTATCTGCGCATAGGAAGCGGTGGTGGCGGTAGCTTGGGCATAGGAACGCAGCCAAGCGTGCAATGTGTGTGGGGTGCGAGTGAAATATCCTTGAGTGACGATGTCCTTGTCAATCACGTCACGCAGATATGAATCTATGGATAATCGCAGGGCGCGCCCGTGCAAGTGCTGAAATCCAGGCAGTCCAGTTTGGCAGATTGCTTCCGCGTAATCACCGGCTCTCATATCGCAGATCCCATCAATTTCGCGCTCGCCGTTTAGTAGGTTGCGCAGACTGACTGTTGGTTGCGCTATTCCCCTTTCAGACAAAGTGAGCGGACGCATGCGCAACGTTACGATTCGGCCTGCACCAGAATGGGTTTGTACTCCAGCTTTAGGGCTGGCTGAACCAGTAAAAAGAAAACTCTTTGGGCGAGCGCCGTTATCAACAGCACGACGAACCGTGTCCCAGCACTCTGGCAGTAGCTGCCATTCGTCCAAGAGCACCGGGGTAGGTTCACGCAGGAAAACTTCAGGATCCGCCTGCAAAATGGTTCGGGTATCAGCTCTATCTAGCTGGTAAACCGTTCGCGCGCGCCGCTTAGCGGTCTCGGTTTTCCCCACACCTTTGGCGCCCGCAATAGACAATGCCGGCAGTTGGGAAAAGACTTGCGATATCTCGTAGTCAATGACCCGTTCCAAGTAGTCAGTCATAGCTTAACTCTACCTATCTGCCTGTTTGCCGGATAGTTATCTGCCTGTTTGCCGGATAGTTATCTGCCTGTTTGCCGGATAGTTATCTGCCTGTTTGCCGAAAAATTCGGGAGGGCATAGGGCGCAAAACCCACAAGGCAGAGTGTTACTTATTGACTGTGCTGGTCTCGTCTTGGATACGCAACGCAACTTGCTCGAGTTTTTCTTGGTGTACGCGGGCGTGGTGGGCACAGAACAATAGCTCGCCGCCTGACATCAGAGTTACCCGCATATAGGCTTGGGCGCCGCAGCGGTCGCAGCGGTCAGCAGCAGTTAGTTTCGCTTCTTCAATTACAGTTGGCATTCGGTCTCACCCCTACGTTCGTTCACCAGAAATAACCAGTTTTGCTACTTTCTTGCTCCCAACCTTACTTGGCTTGGCCAATAACACAACCGAACTCGGCAGTGAGTTGCCTATTAATGGAGCGGTACCGGAGTTAGTGGAGCATTTCCGTCCAGAACGCTGAGGATATTTTTAGCTGCCAGCTCAGTCATTTTTTCGCGAGTCGGCCTCTCTGCTGAGCCAATGTGGGGCAGGAGCACCACATTCTCCATCTCGTAGAGGGGCTCATATATATTCGGTTCATCCTCAAAGACATCTAACCCGGCACCGGCGATCTGACCTTTCGATAGCGCCTGGGCTAAGGCTTTTTCGTCTACACAGGCTCCGCGCGCGGTATTTATTAAATATGCGCTGGGTTTCATCGTCGCTAATGCGTCGCTGTCAATAATGTGACGGGTCTCTTCAGTCAGTGGGCAATGCAGTGAAACGACATCGCTTGATGAAAGCAATTCTTCAGTAGTAACTCGTCTGGTAGGCGCGGTATGTGGGTTCGTAGCATCTATTGCACTGACGTCTTTATCGGAGTGGGCAGTATAAATAACGTTCATGCCGACAGCCGCCCCTCGTCTAGCCATAGCCTCACCAATTTGACCCAAACCAATGATGCCTAGCGTGGCTGATTGAATACCCATCCCGAGCATGAATGAGTAATCGAAATGCCAGGGTTTACGAGCTCGCACTAGCCGTTCCGCCTCGCCAGCTCGACGAGTGACCATCAGCAGCAAAGTAAATGCCAAATTGGCGGTGGCCTCATGCAGCACCCCAGGAGTTGAAGTCACAACAATACCGGCTCGGCTAGCGGCCAAAAGATCGATATTGTTATAGCCCGCCGCGCACTGGGCGATAATTTTCAACTGTTTCGCTTTGGCTATCATTTCGGCATCCAACCGATCGTTTAAGCAGGTCAGGACGGCATCTGCCTCGGAAATTTGAGCGCTCAATTCATCGTTTGAAAGCACATGGTCAGATGTGATGACTTCATGGTCGCTTAGCAATTTCAGTGGCGCGGACATCTGCGGGTGGGTGATGAGAACTTTTGCCATGAAAAAACTTTAGCCCCTAACACTGACACTCCGAAGCCGAGATTCTAGGTTCGATGAGCTTGGCCGGGTAACATCTCGGTGTGGCAAAAGTGAAATCAACCCGTGGTTATGGAGCAAAGAATCTCGTTGTACTCGAAGAGCTAGAGGCGGTACGCAAGCGTCCCGCCATGTACATCGGCTCAACAGATACTAGAGGGTTGATGCACTGTTTATGGGAGATCATCGATAATGCGGTCGATGAAGCCTTGGCTGGTTACGGAGATCAAATAGACGTTACTTTATGCGCTGACGGTTCGATTGCTGTTAGCGATAGTGGTCGCGGTATTCCGGTAGACATTGAGCCCCGAACTGGTTTGACTGGAGTGGAAGTTGTTTATACCAAACTTCACGCTGGCGGTAAGTTCGGTACTGGAAATTACGGAGCGGCTGGTGGCTTGCATGGAGTTGGCGCGTCGGTGGTTAACGCCCTTAGCAGCAGGTTAGATGTCGAAGTTGACCGCGACGGCACAACTTGGCAGATGAGTTTTAGACGCGGACATCCAGGAGAGTTCGATTCGGACGGGCCTGAGGCGGATTTTCATGAAGCTCACGGGTTACGCAAGATAGCTAAGGTGGCAAAGAATCGCACTGGAACTAGGGTGCGTTATTGGCCTGATCGACAAATCTTCCTTAAGGATGCCGAGTTGTCGATGAAGTCTTTGGTCGAACGTGCTCGTCAAACAAGCTTCTTAGTTCCCGGGCTAGGGATAAAGGTTCGCGATGAACGCGGTGGTGAGCCTGAAGAGGAATTCTTTAGGCATGAGGGTGGCATAACCGAATTTGTGGATTATCTGTCGGTGGGTGAGCCGGTTACTGACGTATTGCGGTTAACCGGCTCAGAACAGTTTGTAGAAACCGTGCCAATTTTGGATGATGACGGCGTATTGAATCCGGCTGACGTGGAACGTCAGCTAGATATCGATATTGCTGTACGCTGGTCGAACCAATACGACACTTTGACTCGCTCTTTCGTCAATATTGTTTCTACTCCAAAAGGCGGTACTCACGTTAATGGTTTTGAGCGCGGATTATTGCGCGCTTTTAACTCAGCTTTAGAAGGCACTCGATTACTTAAAGCCTCTGATGAGATCGTTAAAGATGATGTGCTGGAGGGGATGACGGCGGTGGTTACCGTCCGGTTACCCGAGCCACAATTTGAAGGTCAAACGAAAGAGGTGCTGGGCACCCCACCGGTGTCCAGGCTCGTTGCCAAGATTGTAGAAGCTGAATTAACGAAGTTCTTGACCAGTACGAAACCGAGTGAACGTCCGGCTGCGCGCACTGTTATGGAAAAAGTGGTTAATGCCTCTCGCACCCGGGTTGCAGCTCGTCATTCAAAAGAGGTACAGCGACGCAAGAATGCCCTAGAGAACTCGTCTTTGCCGCCAAAATTAAAAGATTGCCGCTCTAATGATGTCGAGCGATGCGAATTGTTCATTGTTGAGGGCGATTCTGCTTTAGGGACAGCTAATCTGGCTCGCAATTCCGAGTTTCAGGCGTTATTGCCGATTAGAGGCAAAATTCTTAACGTCCAAAAAGCCTCGTTGGCAGACATGTTAAAGAATGCTGAGTGTGCATCAATTATCCAGGTTGTTGGGGCTGGATCTGGGAAAACCTTCGAAGTCGATTCTGCTCGCTACGGCAAGGTGATTTTCATGGCGGATGCAGACTCTGATGGCGCGCATATTCGTTGTCTTTTGGCTACCTTATTCTTTAGATATATGCGCCCAATGATTGAGCAAGGGAAAGTTTATTCGGCAGTGCCGCCGCTGCACAGATTCGAGTTGACCAATCCCAAAAAGGGACAAGAAAAATATATTTACACCTATTCCGATCCGGAATATCAACGCAAATTAGTGGAGTTAAAGAAGCAGAAACTCAATTTCAAAGAACCGCAGCGATATAAAGGTTTGGGTGAGATGGATGCTGATCAGCTGAAAGATACCACTATGAACCCGAAACATCGTTTGCTGCGCAGGCTAACAGTCGACGACGCTATCGCTGCAGAAAAAACTTTTGAGATGTTGATGGGCTCCGAAGTAGCACCTAGACGCGAATTTATTGTTGATGGCGCCTATGCCTTAGAACAAGAAAATCTTGATCTATAAGACGTCAATTTCAGTTAATTTGGGCATTTTCTGAAACTTCTACTCAAACCCTCATTAGCCTATTAAAATCAACAAGGTCGAAGAGGACCGTTGCAGCTAGGAGCTTCAGTGACTCAACTTGCATTGTTGGCGCCGATGAGCGGCGTTATCGTTCCATTAGAAATGGTTCCCGATCCGGTTTTCGCTAAGAAAATGGTTGGGGAAGGCATTTCGATAGATCCAATTGAGGCTTATCTTTGTGCGCCGTGTGATGGGGAAGTCGTGCTCGTCCAACCCAGCGGTCACGCGGTCACAGTGCGTCACGCTAGCGGCGTCGAAGTGTTGATGCATATCGGTTTAGAAACCGTCTCGCTAGAGGGGGACGGATTTAGCCCACTAGTCAAGGCTGGTCAGCAAGTTAAATGCGGTGAACGGCTGATTGATTTCGATATGGATTTTGTGGCTCAAAAGGCCAAGAGTTTATTGACTCAGGTGGTTATCTCTAACTCCGATATGATTGAGGATTTCACGCCGATAGCGACGGGTGTTGTTAGCGTCGGTGATGAGTTGGCCACCATGAACGTCAAAGAAAGCGTTGACGGTGAAGAAGTGGGCGGCGCCACTGTTTCCTCGGACGCTATCGTCATTGGTAACCCAACCGGGCTGCACGCCAGGCCAACAGCCACTTTAGTGAGCATCGCCAAACAATTTGAATCAAAGATTCGACTGTATCGTGACGAAGATTCAGCCAATGCCAAATCGGTCGTTGGCGTTCTAGGTTTAGCTGTCGCTTTGGGGGACAGGGTGCGGGTGGTTGCTACTGGCCCGGACGCTGAGGACGCCGTCAAACAGTTGCAGACCGCTATAGCAGATGGTTTGGGTGAAGAAACTGTTGCTGTCACCGACATTCCGGCAGCCGAAAAGGCGCCGGTCAAGCAAGAGAGTGTCAGCAAAAAGCGACGCAGTGATGATCCGAATTTGTTTATCGGCGTCTCCGCGTCTCCTGGGCTTGGGGTTGGCAAAGTCACACAGCTGCGGCGTGAAGAAATTAAAGTTAAGGAAGAATCCGCTGCTGACAAGCATGTTGAGCGGCGTCGCTTGAATACCGCGATAGACCGTTCGCTAGAAGAATTGCAGGCTTTAGAATCTTCAATGTCTGACGCCTCGAAAGCAGCAATTTTTGCGGCTCACCGAGAACTATTGGCTGACCCTGATTTGTTGGATCTAGCGTCCTCCGCCATTGACAAGGGTAAAACTGCCGAGTTTGCTTGGCGCGGCGCATATCAATCCTATGCAGACCAGTTGGCGGCAGTAGATAACGAAGTCATTGCCGGGCGCGCTAACGATGTGCGCGATGTGGGGCGCCGCGTCCTAGAAGAGCTCACTGGCGAAAAGAGCGAAGAGATAAGCCATGAAGCAGGCACCATTCTTATTGCCGAGGATTTGACGCCCTCCGACGCGGCGAAGCTGGATCCAGAAAAAATTGCCGGTTTCGCGACAGTCGGCGGCGGATCGTCTAGCCACGTGGCTATCTTGGCGCGCGGGCTAGGCATTCCGGCTATCGCCGGCATAGAAGCCGCAACATTGGATGTTCCCAATGGTGAATTAGTTTTCTTAGACGGCACTCGTGGTCAATTGCGTACTGGCGTATCTGCAGAAGAAGTTAACACCATTCGGGTCAGGCAAAACAGAATAGCTGAGCGCCGAGCCGAAGCCGAAGCGCATGCTCACGAGCCGGCGGTCACTACAGACGGGCACAAGGTGCTAGTGGTAGCCAACATTGGCGGGGTAGAGGACGCCAAGAAAGCCGTCTCCTTAGGCGGTGACGGGGTTGGTTTATTGCGTTCCGAATTCCTTTTCTTGGGTCGTCAACAGGCTCCAAGCGAGGAAGAACAGGCTCAGATATATTCCGAAATTGCTAGCGAGCTTAAAGGTAAACCCTTAGTCATCCGTACCTTAGACGTTGGTGGTGATAAGCCACTACCGTACTTGCCCATTGCGCCGGAAGAAAACCCATTCTTAGGGTTGCGTGGGGTGCGTGTCGGTCTAGATAGGCCAAGTATTTTGCAAACCCAAGCTAGGGCAATTTTGCACGCTGTTTCGGCTGGCGCGCAGATTTATGTGATGTTCCCAATGGTCGCCACCTTGGCTGATTTCCGTAATGCTAAAGAGATTTTCGAGGCAGAACGAGCGAAACTTAAGGTGCCGCAAGTGCCATTAGGTATCATGGTCGAGGTGCCATCCACGGCTATAATGGCCGAGCAATTTGCTCGCGAGGCAGACTTCTTCAGTGTCGGCACGAATGATTTGACGCAATACACGCTGGCGATGGATCGCGGTCACCCGATGCTCGCTCCGCAAATTGATGCCCTCAATCCTGCGGTGCTATCGCTTATTGGCAGGGCTGCCGAGGCTGCTCACCGATATGACCGTTGGATAGGGGTTTGTGGCGGTGTCGCCTCAGACGAGCAGGCAGTTCCGCTGCTTCTTGGTTTAGGAGTAGATGAGTTGAGCTGTTCTTTACCAGCTATAGCGTCCGTCAAGGCTCAAGTGCGAGCTAACTCGTACGATTGGTGCAAATCATTGGCGCAAAGCGCGCAGCGCAAGACAACCGCTCAAGAGGTTCGTGATCTCGTCCCGCTAGAGGAGGACTAACAATGTCCAGTGCAGCAGAAATCGTTGCCGCCCTTGGCGGACCAACAAACATCAAATCTCTAACCCATTGCGCTACCCGGTTGCGTTTCGAACTTTATGACGCATCTTCGGTGGATAGCGCTCAAGTGGAGCAAATAAAGGGTGTCATGGGTGCGGTGCCTCAATCTGGTGATCGCTACCAGGTTATTTGTGGCGGCGGGGTGGCTGCCGTATTCAACGAGATTAATAGTTTGCCTGAAATGGTGGATCGTAAGGCACCAGCTGACGATGGGGAAATGTCAGACGCTGACATAAAGGCTGCAACTCGCGCTGGTGGTATTCGTGGCAAAGCTGCCTGGATAGACAACTTTTTCGAATATCTATCCGATAGCTTCCGTCCCATGCTTGGGGTGTTGTTAGGCGCATCTTTAGTGTTGGCGGTGGTTGCCGTCCTAGACGCATTAGGAATTGTCGATTCGCGTGCTACAGACAAAACAGCAACCTGGGTTTTCGTGGACGCGATGTGGCGTTCGGTGTTCTATTTCATGCCATTGATGGTTGCCTACAATGCATCGAAGAAACTCAATGTTGAACCTTGGGTAGGCACGGCCGTTATGGCGGCAGTGATGACGCCAGAATTTCTCAGTCTAGCTACCTCCGCAGACACGGTGTGCACCACAAACGAAGCATTAGGCACTCAAAGCTGTGTAGCCCAAGTTTTCGGGTTGAGTATGCAGCTAAATTCCTACGGCGGCCAGGTTTTCGTCCCGTTAATCATGGCTGCAGTATTGGCTCCAGTTTATAAACTGTGGCAGAAAGTGATTCCAGAAAGTCTTCATATAGTATTTGTGCCATTCTTGTCGATGCTGGTGATGATTCCAGTAACCGCTTTCTTGATTGGCCCGTTAGGGGTATGGATAGGCACGGGGCTTGGCACCGGATTGGGCTGGCTAAATACAAATGCGCCGGTGGTTTTCGCCATCTTGATTCCGTTGCTGTATCCGTTCTTGGTGCCTCTGGGTTTGCACTGGCCGCTAAATGCTTTAATGCTTGCCAATATTCAGACCTTGGGTTATGACTTCATTCAAGGGCCGATGGGAGCTTGGAACTTTGCCTGTTTCGGTGCCACCGCCGGGGTACTGGTTATAGCGATTAGAGACAAAGAAGAAACCATGCGGCAAACGGCTACCGGCGCTTTGGCGGCTGGCCTTCTAGGTGGTATTTCTGAGCCTTCTCTCTACGGTATTCACCTACGTTACAAGCGGATTTATCCGAGAATGATTGCCGGCTGTTTGGCGGGCGGCATTACTATCGGTGTGTTGTCCATGATTACTGGTAGTGCCGGTTTGCAAACTAATGCCTTCGTTTTCACCTCGATTTTGACGATTCCAGTATTCAAACCAATGTGGATTTACGTGGTGGCTATCGTCTTGGCGTTCATCACATCCTTCTTGGCTATTCTCATTACCGATTACCGCACTCCTGAGCAGCGTCAAGCAGCTAAGGCTGGAAAAGATTTGGATGCCGTCCAAACTGAGCCTGAGGTTATTGTCGTTACTGACGTAGAAACAAACCAGGCTAAGCAGTGGACTGAGGCGCTTGGTGGCGAGGACAATATCAACAATGTCGAGTTGTTGGCTGAGACGAGGCTGCGGGTCAGTGTTGCGGATTCCTCAAAAGTTGATGTTGAGGCTTTGCGCAAGGCTGGTTTGCCAGCTGCGATAGAGGTTTCTCCAGGAGTTTGGCATCTTGTTGCGGGTCTAGAGGCTGATCACTTTGAATCTGCCATGCGACGCAGGTTAGCGCCATCAAATGCCTGATGGCGGGAAAACGATCGGCATAGTTGACCTTGCGGGTGCCAGAGCGCAGGCTGCCAGTGGCGAGTTATGGAGTGCTAATGGCCGGTTGCGAAATAAGGGTGAATCAATCGCCTGCTTGCTGTTAAGGTAAACGCCTAACGCAACCTAAATTCTGCCAACGTCCAGTAAAGCAGTTTTAGGCAAAGAGAGAAACAGGAGCTGAATTGACAACCCTCACCGTTGCTGTGCCTTGCTACAACTCTGCAGCTTATTTAGGGCGGGCTTTAGACTCTTTGAAAGAACTTCCTAATGACATAGAAGTTATCATCGTCAATGATGGCTCAACTGATAACACTGAGGAAATAGCCAACCGTTATGCGGCAAAGTTTGAGCAAATTCGTGTGGTGAATAAAGAAAATGGTGGCCACGGATCGGCGGTTAACGTCGGCATGCGTGAGGCGAAAGGTGATTATTTTCGGGTTTTAGATAGTGACGATTGGTTTGATCGGCAAGCTTTAGAACGTGTTCTTGAAGTGCTACGTGGTCAACGTGGTGCACCGATAGACATGTTAGTGACCAATTATGTCTATGAAAAAGAGGGTAAAGCAAAGCACCATGTAATGCGCTATGCAAATGCATTGCCAGTTGATCATGGTTTTAGTTGGTCAGACGTTCAACGTCTAAGGCCAAGCCAAGCTGTGTTGATGCATTCATTGACTTATCGGACGCAGTTGTTGCGGCAGGTGGGGTTGCAGTTACCAGAAAAAACTTTTTATGTTGATAATCTTTACGCTTTTGTTCCGCTGCCGGCAGTAAAGAATATGCGATATATCGACGTTAATCTATATCGATATTTTATCGGACGTAATGATCAATCCATTAACGAAAAAGTGATGATCAAGCGTATCGATCAGCAACTTTTTGTTAACAGGCAGCTGATTTCGGCTATGCCACAAAAGGGCGAGGTGGAAAAAGAACTTTACCTCTATATGTTGCGTTTCTTGGGGTTGGTAACGGCTGTTTCCTCTGTTCTATTAACTAAATCTGGCAAACCAGAACATTTGGAATTAAAAAAGCAGTTGTGGCAATTTTTCGCAGAAACAAATCCCAAAGCATATCGTGCAGTAAGACATTCCTTAATAGGTGAATTGGTTAATTTGCCAACGGGTGCTGGCCGTTTTGTCACTAAAGTTGGGTACGCGGTAGCGAAAAAGATCTTCGGGTTCAACTAGGGCACATATGTTGTAGCAGCAGATTCTAGAGTCTGTTAAGTTCAAAGTGGTTCCATATCTTTTTCACAGCTTTCTCATAGCTATGTAGGGCAAAGTGTACTCATGCTCGGGGCATACCCCGAGGCAAACCGGCTCTATTGTAGGAGAAAGTGCCTTGTCATTCTTTGGTCGAGCGTGGCGTTATGTGATTCGCAAACGTGTAAAAACATTAGTTATTTTAGGTATCTTGACCGCATTGGGTACCGTTTTGGTGGCCACCTCAGCGATTAGTGGGGCAACCGATAAAGCCGCTGCAGAGGTTGAGGCAAAGACTGGAGCAGGCTTTGTCCTAGGTAACAATCCTCAATTTAATATGGGTACACCTCGCGGGGCAGGCAATGTTAAAGGTAAAGACATAGCAAAGATAGCTGCCTTAGAAGGAATTGACAGTTATAACGCTAGACAAAATGTGGTAGCTGATTTAGTCGATGCGAATATCCAGAAATTATCTTCTGATGACTACGATGAAACTAAAGAAGCCCAATTTGGTAATGCCGCAAATGTTTGGGGAGTAAACAACACTCAGCTCGATAATTCGTTTCGATCAGGTGCGTTGCGCTTAGTAGCCGGGCGGCATCTTAACGCCGATGATCATTACAAGGCGGTGATTAATGAAGATTTAGCCCAGGCTAATGGTCTAACTATCGGCAGCAAACTAAAGTTGCGCGCCAACCCTTATGACGCCGACAACACTTCAAAATCAACTTCTGAAGTTGAAACTGAGATTGTTGGCTTGGTTTCCGGTTCGAATGCTGGTCAAGCTCGTTCACGTTCAGAGCTTTATGCCAATACGGTATTTACCGATTTAGATACCACCCGCGAGCTCTACCAAATGAACGCTGAAACTGAAATCTATCAGGACGCTAATTTTTTCGTTGCTAAGGACGCAAATTTCGAGCAGGTTGCAAATTCGGCTGCCAGTTTGGACATTGATTGGCGTAACTATCAGCTGTCGCGATCAAATCAGTATCTTGCTGGAATAACCGGCGGTATTAGTGGAGTACGCAGCATATTAAATGCCACCAAAATAGCTACTCTGGTATTCGCGGTTGCGCTGCTGTCTTTAGTGCTTATTTTGTGGCTGAATGAACGTAAAAAAGAAACTGGCGTGCTGCTGTCCATGGGAACCTCGAAGGCAAGTATTGTCGCGCAATATCTCGTCGAGTTGGTGATTATTGGGCTACCTGCGCTTGGGTTAGCATTTTTCGGGGCACGGGGATTGGCTCAAGGTCTAGGTAACGCCATGTTGACTTCGGCAAATAAGTCGATAATTCAACAAGCCCAACAAGCTGGTCAGATGGGCAGCGACATGGAATCTTCAATGGCGACACGCACCTTGGATAGTTTAGGGGTTCATGTATCAGTCGACATGTTAATTCAAGTTGGTTTACTCATGGCAGTTGTCATCCTCGTGGCGGTGGCTGCCACCTCAATTCCGATGCTGAAAAAATCTCCTAAAGCATTGCTGGTGGCGTCTAGATGAGTGGTTTACCAGTTTCTAAACGAGCTTGGTTCGCAGTAATCCGCAAGCCTGCTCGCAATATCACTATCTGGCTGATAATCACCGTAATTTTCACTGCTCTGGTAGCGCAATCTGGAGTAAGAAGCACCATGCATAGCGTCAGCAGCGCAATCGAAAGCAATGTGGGTGCAGGTTTCACAGCAGTAGCCTCAGACGGTGATTTGGAACTTACTACCGCTCAACGGTTGAACGATTTAGCGGAAGTCTCTGACCATAGCTTTGAGGCAGAAACTCTGGCTAAGCCGATAAACGCCAATATCGTCCAACTGTCTCAAGGCATCCAGATAGATCCTGACGTAGATAGTGATGGTGAGGGTCTAGGGTTAGGCAACCAAGTGCGAGTTATCGGCACCGATAATGCTGAACTGTATCCAGATTTTCAGGGTCGTCTCTACAATTTGGAAGCTGGTCAGCAATTGAAAGGCGATAAAGCTTCAGCATTGATACATCGGGCTTTTGCTGACCAGAATGGGCTAACCATTGGCAGCCAGTTAACTCTCGAAAAAGAAGGACGTAAAGTTTCAGTTAAGATAACCGGAATTTATTCTGGAAATTCAGATAATCCTTCAGGTCTGCCTGCCGAAGCTGCCGAGAACACGATTTTCACCGATTTAGCCAGTGCTCAAACCTTGAATGGTGACACAAAACTCAGTCTGGCTAGGTATTTGACTAATCAAGCCGCCACCTTAGAAGACGCTATTAGTAAAGCAAAACAAGTAGCACCTGAGGTGATGGTTGAAGGTAATGCCCAACAGTTTTCTGGTGTCTTGGACGCTATCAAGAACGTTGAAAAACTACTTGGGGCAGTGCTTATTGGCTGCTGCCTAGCAGGTGGGGCAGTTCTTGTCTTAGTGCTGGTATTTTGGGTTCGAAATCGAGTACACGAGATAGGCATACTTCTTTCTCTAGGTAAATCGAAACTAAATATCTTGTCTCAATTCGTTCTAGAAATAGCCGGGCTAACTATTGCAGCTTTGATAGTTGCAGTTCCTTTGGGCTTATCGTTGAGCACTAAATTAGGGGCTTTCGTGTTAAGCCGCGCTGGTGATCAGGCGATTGGCACTCTGCCTGTTTCTCATCCAGATTTGGCCTCTTGCCTAGGGGTCTTGCTCTTAGGATGCGGCACTGTTTTGCTTGCTGCTGCGCTGGTATTGACGCCAGTTCTTAGGCGCACACCGAAATCAATTCTGTCTTTAACAAGTTAGGACTATATTTTCATGACTATTTTGCAACTTGATCACGTCAGCTATAACTATCGAGATACCAATGCCAAGGTGTTGTCGGACATTTCCACCGATTTCCAAAAGGGTGTTTTTTATGCGATTGTTGGCTCTTCGGGGGCTGGAAAATCTACCTTGCTTTCGCTGCTAGCTGGTTTGGATGCCCCAACGAAAGGCACAGTGCGTTTCGATGGCTCTGATATTGCAGACAAGGGTTACTCTCATCACCGCCGCGACAATATTTCTTTGGTTTTCCAAAGCTATAACTTAATCGATTACTTGACGCCATTGGAAAATCTGCGGCTTGTCGATTCTAAGGCCGATATTGATTCTTTGATTGAGTTGGGTCTTACTCCAGAGGAATCTAGACGAAACGTTATGCGCTTGTCAGGTGGTCAGCAGCAACGGGTAGCGTTGGCTAGGGCATTAGTGTCAAAGGCGCCAGTTATTTTGGCTGATGAACCTACCGGCAATCTAGATGAAGAAACTGCTGACGAAGTCATCGATATTTTACGTTCAGCTGCTCACGAAAAAAATAAGTGTGTGATAGTGGTCACGCACGCTAAGCAGGTGGCGAAAGCTGCAGATATAACGTTGAGGTTAGCTAGGCGTAAGCTCACAGTGCAGGAGTAGTTGGGTTAGTCATGTCGGCCTACTAGTGAACTTTTAGCGTCGAGAACATAATTCGTCCGTGTTTAGGAGTATCTGTGGATGTTTTTCTTTGACAATAAAAGACACGTGTAATTTGCGGCAGTTGTATATGTTTTGGCAACGAGTCACCCACCTGCTAAGGTTTTATCTCGTGCCGAGCATTCCCCTGTAGCTCAATCGGCAGAGCATCTGACTGTTAATCAGAGGGTTACTGGTTCGAGTCCAGTCGGGGGAGCCAATGAGGTTCTTTTTACTAGGCGTTACACAAAATTTTGACCGTATCGTAGTTAAATCTCAGTAGTTCAACTCGTTATTAATTTTTTCGGCTTCCTCAAGGGCAGCAGCGGTTACGCGATTGTCTGTAATATCTACTCCCGAGTCAGCGGCGACACTCCACGAGAGCGGATCTACGCTACCTGGAGCTCTTCGCCCAGCAATACGAACGATTCCTACCTCTGGCACCAAAATCTCACGTTCAGTGACGATTGCTGCACGTACGCGCTCGGCAAAAACTAAAGGCAATTCGCGCGGGTTATCTAGCTGCACATGACCGTTAGCCCCGCTGATTAACTGCCAACTTAAGATTTTTGCGTTAGCATCCCAGGCGCCTGTCTGAATTTCACTCCAGGCAATCACTTGCCAGGCACCTTTTTCTAATACCGCAAAGTGTTTAGGAAGAATAACGGCTTTAGATCCAGAACCAGTCGCGGCATAAATTACCCGCAGGCGTTCACCCGTTAACTCTTCTAGCACGCGTCTATCATTGGCAGGTAATCTCATGTGGTACTCCTTCTTGCCACATAGAATCTACCTAATTATTAAGCGGCCTCTTTGAGATGAGTGCGTAATTTATTTATCGCCCGTTTCTCTAGCCGTCTAACGGTAGAAGCGCTGACGTTAAGCTGCTGACCAATTTGATTACATGTGAGCCTCTTGCCGTCAAAGCCGTATCGGGCTTCGACCAGGTATAGTTCACGGCGGTTAAGAATCTGTCCCCACCCCTCAGGCAGAGACTCTTCGGTGCCCTGACTGTCAGCAACTAACTTGTCTGCTAGCGCCTCGGTGAGACTAATCGGTCTGGAACCAGAATCAACTAGGCGTAACTTAGGTTTACTGTGGCCGCTGATTTCTGAGAATTCATCCACATTGATTCGGCGTCCGGCTAGTGATTCTAATTTCTGCCAATCTCGCCTGATAGCGTGTTCGGACTTGGCGCGTGAAACAGATCCTTCGAGTTGTCCACAGCGCAGCGCTCCTGCTCTTGAGACTGCGCCGAGCACATATTTCCATGCAAATGTTGAAAATTTTGTGCCGCGTTTACAGTCCCAGGCGTTGATTGCTTCGCCTAGCCCGACGCACCCTTCTTGAAAAAGCTCGCTGATTGGTAGACCCAGACGGTTACCCCAACTCGTAGCTAATTGGCCGACTATCCCTAGATTAGCTAGGTATAGTCGTTTCTTGGCTGCTCTGCCTGTACGCACTAGATAACGCAATTCGGCGATACTTGTACTTGGGTGGCCAGACGAATTTAATAAGTAGCTCGCGTAGAGGCCAACTTCGATTTGTTCAGCCAGATCGATTTCTTCGGCTCTGGTCAATGAATTATTTTTTGTTTTCACATAGGAAATTTTGGTAAATTTTTCGGCCAAAAAGGAGCCTTTCCACAGGTCATTCGTCTGCGTCAGTAGATTCAGCCATTAATCGACGTCGATCAGTTTGTAATTTCAAGTATTGGTTGAAAAGCTCAGCGTGATCATCGGGGTGCTGAACGGGATTTGTCCGCTGCAGCTTAGAACGCAGATCTGAAAGCTCCCGGTTTACCCTAAGTAGCTGCAACTTAGCCACATAAGCAATCGCGTAACTCTCGTCGGCCTGCCGTAGTGTCGGCTCTACTAGCAGTGAAATCATCAATTGACGCAACATGTCGTCATCTAGAGCTGCCGAAACGTTCTCTGGCCACGTTTCAGCTTGATAGCCCAAGCGCAAGATTGTCTCACCGATAGCTCGGTAGGCAGGGTGGGTGAAGTCCTCAGCTGTTAGGCCATTCCATGCCGTATCGAATACCAACGGGGACTGCAGCATAAGTTTCAAAGTTCCTCGTTCCGTTGCCAAACCGAGATCTTTCGGGTTTGGCTGTGGATAATTTCCTGATGTTGGTTGCCGCATGGGTTGGCGTCGAGGTATCGGCTTTGAATATGAGCGCCGATTAACTTTGAACACAATACGACGAGTCTCATCCACATCCATTCCAACTAGCCGCGCTAAATCGTGGACATACGAGCTTATTAACTCGTGATCGCGAACTGACGTGATGAGTGGGGCAGCTTCTCGCACGGCGTTGAGCCGCCCATCACTACGATCCAAATCGTATTTTGAGACGATATTTTTCATGACAAATTCGTAGAGTGGGATTCTTCTGCCAATTAGTTCGCGTACTGCCGCGTCACCATGTTGAATACGCAAATCGCATGGATCTAAGCCGCTAGGCTCAATAGCCACATAAGTTTGGCAAGTAAAAGCGTGATCTAAATTAAACACTTTTAGGGCGGCTTTCTGACCGGCAGCGTCACCATCAAAAGTGAAAATAATTTCGCCATGTCCTGCGCCAGTGTTACCCAGCAGACGCTGGATTAGTCGCGCATGGTCAGCCCCGAAAGCTGTTCCACAAGAGGCAAGGGCTGTTTCGACGCCGGCTAAATGCGCAGCCATGACGTCTGTGTAGCCTTCGACGATGACGGCTTGCCCCTGGTTACCGATAGGTCTGCGAGCAAGATCTAGCCCGTAGAGGACATTTGATTTGTGGTAAACGACAGTTTCTGGAGTATTCAAATATTTGGCTGGCATTCTGTCCTCGTCAAAAACTCGGCGCGCGCCGAAACCCAGGACGGAATTTGCTGCGTCACGAATGGGCCACAGTACTCGACCTTGGAAATAGTCCCAACCAGATTCGCGAATTAATCCTGCTTTCACTAGGACGGCATCACTGAATCCTAAGTTGTTCAGATGGGTGCGTAGCGCTTTGCCGCTTTTTGGGGCATATCCCATGAAAAATTTTTCCGCAGCTTCGCGAGTGAAGCCGCGTCCGGTAATAAAATTTCTGAAAACTACCGCTTCTGGGGTTGTTATCTGGGCGGCATAAAAATTTGCTGCCTCTTGGTTTGCCGATAGCACTCTCGCCCTTAACCCTGGCTCGGTTTGAGGTTTGCCGTCATCTTCGATGTGTAGCTCGACACCGAAACGGTCTGCCAGCGTTTGAACGGCTTCGATAAAGCTTAGATTGTTTATTTTGCGCTCGAAGGTGATGACGTCTCCACCTTCGCCACAACCAAAACAGTGGTAAAGGCCGCGCGCGGGTGTCACATTGAAGCTGGGGGTTTTCTCGTCATGGAAGGGGCATAGTCCTTTAAGTGAGCCGCCGCCTGCAGGGCGCAGTTGGACGTGGTCGCCGATTACTATCTCAATCCTTGCCTTGGAACGTAATTCGGCAATATCTTCTTCACTAATTCGACCTGCCATGACTTGAAGTCTAATGGCAGCGCAAGTGAGCCATAATCGTAACTATGCAGATAAATCCGACATGGCAGTTGGCGTTGGCTTTGGTTCTGCTTATTGGGATAGCAATCACTATCTCAAAAGTAGGTCGGTTAGCCGTTGGTAAACAGGTTGCAGTCGCTGCTCTAAGAGCGATAATTCAATTGGCATTGGTTTCTGCTGTTGTGGTGGCGGCCGTCCAATATTGGTGGACGGGCTTGATTTTCTTGGTCTTGATGTTTGGCAATGCAGTTTGGACGACCACTGGGCGCGTTGAAAACAGAAAAACGTGGGGGTGGACTTCGCTTGCGATGGCGTGCGGCGTTATCCCAGTGCTGGCTGTGATTTTTCTTACTGGCACAGCGCCTTTCAATGGTTTCGCCATTGTGCCTATCGGTTCAATAATTATCGGCAACGTGATGACCGCTCACACACTCACTGGTCGTCGATTGTTTGCGTTATTGCGTGATCAAATGGGGGTTTATGAGGCTGCTTTGTCACTTGGCTTTACCCGTTATGAAGCCATGTGGTACGTCATCGAGCCAGTCAAAAAAGAAGCGCTAATCCCGAATTTGGATAAGACCAAGACTGCTGGTCTAGTTACCTTGCCAGGAGCGTTCATTGGTGTCTTATTAGGTGGTGGCAGTCCTATCCAAGCTGGAGCATCTCAGGTGCTGGTTTTGCTAGGCATACTGTGCGGTCAGACGCTTTGCGTCAGTGTCGCCCACGAATTGATTAGACGAGCAAAACTTTTGCCCGACGATTTAGTTACAACCATGCACCATTAGCGGCCAGATTGTTGATGCTGATGTTAATTAGGCGTTGGTTCAGCTTTCTTATTGATGTTTGGAAATGCTGACATCGAAGCTTGAGTAGAATACGTCCTGCATTCGAGTGTATATATCGTGATGACTTGGAGACGACATGGATAACACGCCCACAGCCGACCAGTTCAGACCAATAGTTCTCCGAGTTCTCTCCGATAGTGTGGTACGACCGAGACAAGAAATTTATGATCTGGTAGCCGATAGCGCCGCTCTCAGTGCACAAGCTTGAGCAGAACGTTTAGCATCGGCGCAGGCACGTTACGTCAACCGAATTGGTTGGGCCTGCTCTGGTCTTTTCCATGCCACGGACATTAAACACCTAGTCAGAGCGTGACGGTAAAAGGTGGGTAAAAGAGTTTAGCCGAGCATTCGGTTCATTCTGGCCGCGACATCATCAAGGCGATCATCAAAATGACCGGCATAAAGATCCAGAGTTGTGCGAGCTGAAGAATGCCCTAAGGCAGCTTGCACTTCTTTAGCGCTAGCCCCAGAAGCGATCATAAGTGAAGCAGCTGTGTGGCGCAGGTCGTGGGCCACAATTCCAGATAAACCAGCCTTTTCGGCAGCTGGCACAAAAACGCGATTACGCCAATGGTCAACTAGCACTCTACAACCGCGCTCTGACAAAAATAGCGGCTCGTCAGGCTCCCTGCCCTCAAGGGCAAGCTCATCCAGCACACTACGAGGCACCGGCACGTCTCGAGGCCGTCCAGACTTTGAAGCTCGCACGCGAAGCCGTCCTCGCTGCAGATCGACATCCTCAACATTGAAAGCGCAAGTTTCGCCAATGCGCGGGCCAGCCGTTCCCATCAACAAGATCATTGTTCGCCAGCGTTGCCCAGCGCAGTCGGCTAGGCGCGTCAGCTGCTCAATGCGCAAGAACCTAGGATCGCGAACATTTCTGCGCTGGATCGTGATATCTGCCGCCGGGTTGCGTCCGATAGCTCCCATGCGCTCAGCAATATGCAGGGCACCCTTTAGCGCTTGCAATGCCTTAATCTTCGACTCGGCTGAAGCTGGCCGCATAGAGCCATCACTTCTACCCGTTGCCACCTGTAGGCCGGCCAGCCATTCTTCTATTTGCCAGGGTTGAATATCCCCAGGGCGTAGATGCCCCCAGCGCAGCCGCGCATGATCTGCACCAGCTTTCAGCGAGTTATAACCACCCTTAGAAAGACCGGATTTACTAGACATCAGCTGGTCAAGAAGATCGGCCACCAAAACCTCGGCCTCAGGCCGTGGTGGGCCAGCCGCGATGCGCATAGCATTGACCCGCTCGGCCTCTTTACGTGTCCTGTGGCTAGTGGCCTTGTAGCCTGATACTCGAACCTTGTAGTGCAAGCCACGTCCATGGCGGGCGGAAGGGGAGCCGTCGCGCTTAACCCATAGATCATCGATAGCCACGAGCTATTTCTCCTATTTGATGAAGCGAATTCGGATTTACTCCGGCTCGTCGAAATGTAATTCACCAAAATGTAGAACTGGCAGGGTTAAAGGTGACCCAGAAATCTTCGAAGATAAGCTAGAAACTTCTTGTCTGATGTAAGGGAAGATTTGGAGAGCCCCAACAAGGTTGGCGTACCTAATAGCGTTTTTTGTGCTCATGGGACGAAAGGCGGGATCTGTTACGCGGTATTGCCCGAAAGCTTCAACGGTGATTTTGCAATCTTCACCACCGTCAACAACGCACCTAACGCAGATGCGGAAAAATTCGTCATTGGTCAACGAATTTTGCGCCATGGCTTCGAAATTAACGTTGAACTCCATATTTTCCGGAGGATTTGATGTGAGGCGTGCTGTTAGTTCTTGAAAGCCAATCTCTTTTAGCTCAATTGCTTTAATAAGTTTTTCTTCTAGTTCGTCTGTCATTTTTCTCAACGTGCTGCCTCTTTGACTAATGTTGTCGGGCCCCATTGCATGCGTTTAGTGTTAATGTTTGCTACCACTGTTTTGTTTACAACCCTGCTTTGGAACAGTGGCGAGCCAGCTTCGTAGGCTGAATCTTTAATGATGTCGTCCTCGACTTTTGTGTACAGCCTAGCCCCCACAGCCATCGCGTAACGACGCACGGTGTCTAAGGTTGGGTTGGCGTCGTAACGCTCGAACTGGGCTACTGCCGGTTGTGTTACGCCCATGCGTTCAGCAACTTCACCTTGGTTTAGGTTGTGCTTTTTGCGAATAACGATGAGATCCTTTAGCAGGTTCTCGTGGTTAGCTATGAGAGCTTCAGCGCGAGCCTCAAGCAGTTCTTCAGACTCTCTTTTCATAAGTTAAACCTTATATTTATTAGATTGCTGTTTTCAATACGGGTTGCCTAATTGGCTAAAATGTCAACACCCCAAAGACATTCAACGTTGCTGCTGTAAAGCTCAATTGCTTTTCTTATTTCTTCATCCTGCGCGGCTCGCACCTGAGCCTTGTTGCCGCTGGTGCTTTTCTCGTGGCAATGCAAGCCGAGAAGAACTAGACCCACCCATTCGGGTTCTGCGTAGTACAAGCGCATCTGCAACTCAACGCTACGCCTGCCACTCGGCTGCGACGGATCCTTCTCTAAAACCGCTATATCAGCCCAACGGATTTCAAAGAATCGAGTTTGCGGAATGTTCTGAGCCACACCCTTCAGCTCATCGGGTGGATTCAGTTCCCCCTTCGTGGCCATTTCTATGCGGCGTCTGAACAGTGTGCGAAGGTACATCCTCTGGTGAGGGTTGTCGATCCTGTTTTCTGTGTATATGCACGCCAGGAGAGCCTTAACGGCCTCATTGATGTGGTTGCCGGTTGCGCAGAAGCGCCAATAGAAGTCTCCACCCGTCCCATTGGCGGCAAGAGCGGTTTCTTCGTTCACTATATGTCACTTCCCATCCTTAGTGGTTCTACGTTGCCCGGAATCTGGCTGAAATTCTTCTCTAGGGCCACTGCAGGTCTATTCGTGACGTTTGTTTATTGTGCCACTCTTTTTCCGGCTGCCGCCTTTACGTGCCGAGAGCGTGACATCAGTCTGCGCGAGAGTTAGATTAGGGGCCTCTGCTGTCCAGTGCTTACCTGGCCAACATCGAGGCGTGCCGTCAGCTCGCATCCAAAGATCGTCGATAGCCATTGAAAATCCCAGTTCTAAATCAGAGTGCCTCGAACCCGCCGGCTGGAAACTGCTAGCTTTCCTCTACCTGCAGCACCTCAAGGGCTGTGTATTTGCAGCCAGAATTACCGCCAGGGTATTGCGACTGCTCAACCTGGCAGCGAACCTTTACAAAGTCGCCAACATTAAGACTGCGCAGCACCCCCTGTGAAAGTCCGCCACGGCTAATGTGAACGTTTTCTTCATCTTTTTCTGGCCCAACCGATAAAACAAGATTGGTTAGGTCGCTGACGGTGCGAACCCGCCCAGACAATTCCACCTCGTCAACGTCGAGTTTCCTGGATTGAATCAGAAGTCTAAGGTCTTGCGCTTGGGCGGACGTTACTCTTGCGGCTACGGCTTTGCGGCCAGGTTCTCGCCAACTCGTATTGAGATCGCATTTCGAGTCGGCCAACGTCTCAAGCGTGGCTCGCAGTGTTGCGGCTACCCGTGGCCCATGTGGCTGTAAAAGCTCCGTCAATTCATCTTGGTCACAGTTTGGAGCTTGCGACAGAAGGGTTACCGTTTCTTCCACAGCCTGGTCTAGAAGACTGCGCGGTTCAGAAACAACCAGTGGTTCACCATTTGGATAAAGCTCTTCCACTTTGTCTCTAGCCGGGGTGATCGGGATTATCACGGAGCCAGGTTGGAAACCTACGGTTAAATTGAGCGTGGTCAGCGCAGAGACTTTGTCTGAGATTTTGCCCCGAAGTGCCTTAAACCCGGCCTGCGCCGCAGCAACCGTTGTTACAAGCTTTTGCCACGAGCTCATTAGCTCGCCAGTTTTAGCAAGATTGGCGGAGTGCCCATCCACTCCTTCGCCTGTAAGGCGGATCATGCCCGATGAGTCCAACTGGGCTTTGCCAACTAAAGTCCCATCATCTAAGAGGGCTTGCATGCTTGCAAGAGCAACATCTTCGTCGTCATATTTTGGCGCTTGTGCAAGCTCTTCTTCGGTTAAGCCAATGAAGTTGAGAACATCCTCGTAAGACTCAAAAGACGGCAGGCTCTTATCGATATCCATCGATAATCACCTCCAGGTAGCCTCTACGGCACAGTCGATCAATTTCTGGGTCTTCGCTTCTAATTCTGCCCCACAGGTCGTCCCAATAGCCACGATTGGCACAATAGGATCCATCTTTACTTCTGGCTGCACCAGCTTTGGGGGCGTAGGGCACCGGGTAGGAGTCTATGGGCAACTGCTCGCGAATCCGGTTCATCAACTCTACCAGGGCGAAACGGTTGAGCTCCGGCTTGGGGTCATACCAGTAGACGACATCTATGTCGTTGGGGTGCTCTTTGCTGGTGAAGTAGCTTCCAGAAAGCCAGACGGAATGAAGTTTCGCAAGCTGCTTAATTGCCTGGACAGAAACTTTTAGCGCGCCCAGCAGGTCGATGCGGTGCTGGTTATTGGCAAAGCGTTGTTCGATCTCACTGAGAGTTGTTTGATATCTACCTATTGGCAGCGCGTTGGTGGAGGGGTCTAGCGGAGGAATCATTTTTTCACCTTACGGGTGCTTACATATTCCTGCCAAACCTCATCAAAGCCGGGATCATCAAGATACTCTTGCGGCACTTCGTTCCTCGCGCTGGGAAGATCTTTCATTAGCTGCGCTAGCATTTCCGCCTCCTTTTCGCTTAGCTTCCTCTCGTCGTCACTAGCGGGGGAGGAGAGAACTTCTAGTCGCCGAATACGATCTTCGAGTGTAGAGATCTTTTCGTTGAGGGCATCTAGCCTTTTAGGGAATAGGGCTAAATCATTGAAGGTCAACTGACTTTTTTGAAGAGTGCTGGCCAAGCGCGGTTCGGGTGGCTCAATTTGTCCTGCAACAACCCTTGCTGCGGTTCCCGCTTCCCAGCCCAGCACCGTGTCCACTTGGCGCAGTGTGCTTTTCCCTAGCCCACCTCTTGTATCGTCAGCGCCAGTGATTTTCGTCTGAGTTGTAGTTGATGGGCCACCCATTTTTGCGACATCTATTTGAGACCAGCCATTTTCCGCCACCCAAGAAGAAAACGCCTCACTAAGTGCTTCCCTGCCATCCATACCCCTACTTTCGCACAATCTTTTGGCAAAGTTTAATGCCTTTTGGCAAACAACACCGATGTAAGTAACCCTTTGTCGTAATTACATCCTTGTATTTCTCGAAGCCGGGCAAACTTTGCCTGTTATTTGCTTTAAGTATTGGGCAAACTTTGCCCAATACTTAAAGCGTGGCAAAGGAAAAGGATAAGTATCAACGACAAAGGGCGCGGGTTAACCCTCCTGCTGCAACTCTTGGTCAATTAAGGAAGGCCCAAGGCCTCACTCAGCCTGAATTGCTCGAGAGGTACGAGACTGCGACCGGGAAGACGCTAACCGTTGGGGCTCTGTCTGGCATCGAAAACGGATTGCGCGGAGCTTCCGAAGAGGTTCTGAGTGGCCTCGAAGTCGCTTTGAACCTGAAGCCTCTAGGGGATCCATCGCGAATCCTTTTTTGCGACTACTCACTTGCAAGCCAAGTCAAGCCCGCTGCTTAGCGGCTTCGGAAAGGAGAAATGGATGTCTGTAATCACTTTTATCGCAGTCGGCGTTTCTATCGCTGGCGCAGCCTCGTCTATCGCGGCGGCTATCTACGGGAGTAGGCGATGAGCGGCGTTGCCAGGGTTTCACTTTCGTTCGTTTATGAAGATGGCTCGACCGAGGCGGCTCACCCGGTCAAGTCGGTGTTGACGCTTACTTCTCCTGAGCCGTTGGGAGAGGTCAGGACTTGGGGAGCGCCTCCGGAGGGAGTCGTTCGAATTGTTTCTGACGCAGGCGAAGTGTTTGAGCCCACCGACGACCCAACCGTGTGGGTGAACAAGTCCATTCAACCCGGACCTTCCAGTCAACTTCGTCAGGAGTCGATGGAAAGGAGAACGGCATGAGCACATAAACTGAATCTCCCGACATCACCAGAGGCTTGAAATCAAAAATGCCCAGAGCTCTCGAGGTTCTGTCAAGTAAAAGCGCTTCTTTCCCGTCGATGGTCACAACAACATCTTGCGCGACTCCGTCGCCGACATTGAAAAGTGTTAACCCCAGTCTCGTCTCCAACCGCCCGGGGCGCCGATCGCGAATTTCCCGCTTCAAGGAGCCGCTTAGGCCGCTAAGCGATGCTCCCCAAGACGCTTGCTTGCGGTCTTACCAACGAACCCAAAGAGTAATGCCCATGCTGGCCAAGGCGACTATCGCAGCTACCCATGCGGCAATGGCCGCCCAAATTTCAACGTCCATGACCAAATCATTACACAAAGAAAACTGCCACCCAGCGGGAACTAGACGGCAATCAAGAAAGGAGGTTCAACACATGCCCGACAATACAGAAGACAAGACAAGCCACCTAGCAGAGCTGACAGCAATACAACTCAAAGCGACTCTTCCGGCTCGGCCAGTTGCGCATCAATACCTTCTGGCTGGACTCTTAGGGATTTCAGCACTCGTCTTGACGGCCGCATCTGAGCTTTCGCTATCTTCAAAATTGTTTCTAGCGCTTCTACAGATTTGCCTTTCGGTATGCGCATTCGCAAACGCCCGCCGGGGGCGACTGGAAGAATCTGACGCCATCGCCACGGCACGAACCGCTCAAACCATTTTGGGGGCGGACACTCCTCAAGCGACAACTCGGGCTTCACGTCGAAAGAAGACACTTCTTGCCAATAAGCCACGCCACGACGAGCACCCGGAGGAACAAGAATGAGTAGCACCCAAGCCTTGCCCCAATTCTCCGACTCGCCCACCACGCTGTACGTGACACCTGGAGCAAGGACACTAGGTATTGCGCCAAGATTCTTGAAGCGGTCATCCGGTGTGCTCCACACAACAACACCGGGAAAGAACGCGCCAATTACTCGCACGGAGGACTTGGCGGTAACCACCTCGTCTATACGTCTGGTCTGCCAGCCGTTTCTCTCTTCGCCAATGCACACACCGCAGTTAACCGAGAAAAAGACCTGCTGTTCTTCACGCCCGGATTTCAATTGCAGAAGCAGTGATGCTGACGCGATCAGCAGCGTGACGACTGTCGCAACTAACCCAATCAATTCCACAACAAAATCGGGTTAATACCCAAAATGTGTGTACAGGATCGCTGTTTTTCTTGGTTTGACTAGGGGTTTTAGGGGTTTGCACATGCTTTGAGAGCATGTGGTGTGAAGGGTGCTTGTAGTCGACCTGTTTGCGGGGTATACGGCTGGAAGCTAGTCAAGATGGTCGTACTAGTGCTCGTAGGACTCGTTGGCGTTGTAAATCTTGTGGTGCCTCGAGTACTCAGGTCCGCCTTGACGTGACGGCTAAAGCCGAAGCCAGCCTGTTCAGAAGATGGCTTTTAGAGGAATTCTCGGCACGCCAACTCGGTCTAGCGAAAACCTCTTTTGCCAATAAAACCATCTGGTGCTGGCAAGTCGAGGTACCCAAGCCGTCGGTCACTGGCGAGGTTTACGATCAGGTGCTGCTTGATGGAATCTACCTTGCCTACGGCTGGTACTTAATCACCGCTACCAATGGGGAAAGATTATCGCTTGGCAATGATGCCAGCGGAAAAACTCTGTCGCCTACCAAGCATTAACGAGCCGGCTACCGGCTCCGACGGTGGTGGTTACTGACGGCGGACAGGCATCGCAAAAGCGTTGAAAATCTGCTGGCCACAAAGCCGCATCCAGCCACTGCCGACCCGATCAACCCCGCAGACTGCGACACCGCAATCGACTACAACCCGGCCTACCAAGACAACTCCCTAAACATCCGCAAAAGCTGGGCAGGACGATAAACAAGCCACGACACGCCGAGCCCATACACACATCTTGGGTATTAACCCGCATTTTCTTCGGTTGCCAGAATCAATCTTTTACTCTTTGCTGGCGTCTTGATGTTGGTCAATAGCCTGTGCGATTGGGATAGTAATTGCTAGGTGCTCGTAGCACTTACTGTTTTCTCGTGTAGGCGGTAGCCATAGCACTCTTAGTGTTTATTAGCTACACAAAGAGAAAGACCCGATAAATCGGATCCTTCATATTAGTAGCGGGGACAGGATTTGAACCTGTGACCTCCGGGTTATGAGCCCGGCGAGCTACCGAACTGCTCCACCCCGCGGCGTCTTTTCAACTTTAGTGGATGGGCGTTGAAAAGCAAAACCTGAGTCTTAGGGCTATGCTCTTGACACGTTAAGAAATAATCCTGCCAGTCGAAATACGGGAGTTATCTTGTTCCGCAAAGCCAGCGTTGTACTCATCGCTATCGTGCTACTGCTCACTGGTTGTAGTTCCCCTTCGGGTAGTCATCCTAAAGAAAATCAATTAGTAGTTGGTACTCACACCACTCCGGATACACTCGATCCTTCCAGGAATAATGCAGCTGCAATACCTTACGCGTTGCTCTATAACGTCTATCAAACCTTGGTTCGGGTGGATGCTGAAGGCAATTTGCAGCGGTTATTAGCGTCCGATTATCAAATTTCTACAGATCGGCTAACCTACACTTTTACCTTGCGACAAGGCGCTAAATTCTCTTCAGGCACGCCCGTTGATGCTAAGGCTGTTGAGAAGACGATGAACTATATCCTTACCGACGAGCGGGTCAACCCGACACGCAAAGCAGAGATTGAGGCGTTGGATTCGGTAAAGGCCATTAGTGATACTCAAGTTGAGTTCAAACTCAAACACCCATCTAATTCCTGGCTCTATGCGATGGCCGGCCCGGTAGGGATTATCTACGATCCAGCTGGTTTGGATGCTGACAACTTAGCTACCCAGCCAGCCGGTTCTGGCCCATACGTGCTCAAAGAGTGGCTTGTGGGCGAATCAATTGAATTAGCTAAAAGCCCAAATTATTGGGGTACAGACGCCAGAGTAGAATCAGTGACCTTCAAATATTTCGCTGATCCAAATGCGATGAACACCGCAATGTTATCTGGTTCGATTGATGTGATTTCAAACGTTACAGCTCCGCAAGCGTTAAGCCAGTTCTCGGACGATCAGCAATTCAGCGTCCTAGAGGGCACTACCAATGGCGAAATTGTCTTGGGCATGAACCAGCAGCGCGAAGCCTTGAAGGACGTGCGCGTTCGCCAAGCAATCAATTACGCAATCGACCGAAAAGGGTTAATGGATTCGGTTTGGGCTGGTAAAGGTTTGCTGATTGGGTCTATGGTGCCGCCAACTGACCCGTGGTATGAAGACTTGTCTAACGCTTATCCATATGACCCGGAAAAGGCTAAAACGTTATTGGCTGAGGCTGGTTATGCGGGTGGTTTAACCTTAGCTTTGCGCGTCCCAACTCTTCCCTATGCCACCGCCTCAGGAACCTATATCGCTAGCCAACTTGAACAAGTTGGGATTAAAACAACTATCGATCAGGTTGAGTTTCCAGCCAGATGGATTGATGAAGTGATGGTCAAATCCAATTACGACTTGACTATCGTTTCGCATGTCGAACCGCGCGATATTGCCCGTTTTGCTGATCCAAATTATTACTGGCATTACGACTCAGAAGAGTTTAGACAGCTCATCTTAAAGGCAGATGAGGCGGATGGGGATGCCCAAATCACCTACATGAAGCAGGCTGCAAAATTGCTCAGTGATGATGCGGCGGCTGATTTCTTGTGGCTACTGCCAAATTTGATAGTTACCAAGTCTGAGGTTGTAGGTATAGCTGCCAACGTGACCGGGTTCAGTTTTGATCTGACCTCGGTGGCTGTGAAAGACGAGTAAATGAGAACGAGCGCCAAGGTAGTTGCTGGGCGCATCGGCTTGTTATTTGTGAGCCTAGCGGTCGCATCAGTGGCGGTTTTTCTGCTGATCAATCTGCTTCCCGGCGATGTTGCGGCTGTCATCATGGGGACGAATGCTGACCCATCATCTGTGGAACAGGTGCGGGCTCAATTAGGTCTCGATAGGCCGCTTTTGCTGCGCTATTTCGAATGGATAGGTCAGCTGCTGAGCGGTAATCTGCCGTCCTCAGTTTTCACTGGGATGCCTATTGGTCCGCAAGTTGCTAGACGGTTGGGTGTGACATTTTCTCTTGTTGGGCTAGGCATGTTGACTGCCTTGTTAATCGCCTTACCGGCTGGGATGCTAGCGGCCGCAAAACGTAACAAGACGATCGGCGTTGTCGTTTCGGTCATCAGCCAACTGGGTATGGCCATCCCTGCATTTTTAGCCGGCCTAATTTTGGTCATCATCTTTGCGGTAAAGCTACGTTGGTTGCCAGCTAATGGTTATGTGCCCTTAAAAGAGAATCCCGGCCAGTGGATTCGCTATCTAATTTTGCCAGTGTGCTCAATAGCTGCCGTTCAAGGAGCGATCTTGACGAGATATGTGCGTTCAGCATTCGTTGAGGTGATTAAACAAGATTATTTCCGAACTGCGAGGGCAGTTGGCTTTCCCTATACCGCAGCTATGATTCGCCACGGGCTGCGCAATGCTGCTCTGCAAGTGTTGACGGTTTTAGGGTTGCAACTTTCTACTCTACTGGTTGGCGCTATCGTCGTTGAACAAGTATTTCGGCTACCTGGTTTGGGTAGCTATCTGGTGCAATCTGTGGCTCAGCGGGACTTGCCGGTCGTCCAGACTCTAGTGATGATTTTAGTGACGTTAGTCCTGGTCATAAACACAATCGTGGATTTGGCTTACCAGCTTATCGACCCAAGATTACGGGAGGACGGTGAAGACAGTTGAGAACCAAAAGACTAAACCTAGTGCTTGGCGCTAGCTTGGTTGGGTTAGTGCTGGCCATCGGCATCCTGTCGTTCTTCTGGTCACCTTATGACCCAACCTTGGTGTCAACCGAGACACTGCTCGGCCCAAATCCCGTTCACTTATTAGGCACCGATGACTTCGGCCGAGATATTTTCTCCAGGATTCTTTCTGGAGCTAAAATCTGTCTGCTAGTCGGGCTGGTTTCCGTCGGTATCGGGGCACTGGTGGGTGTGCCGGTTGGCATGGTTGCAGCCGTACGTTCCGGGTTACTCGGACGAATCATAATGCGTGGTGCAGACATAATGTATGCCTTCCCGGCTCTACTGTTAGCGATTATTTTTGCTGCAGCAAGGGGATCAGGTTCAGCTTGGACGGCGATGCTAGCCATCGGTATTGCATCCATACCTACTTTCGCCAGAGTTGTGCGTGGCGCCACCCTCCAGGTGTTAAGTGAAGATTATATGGTTGCGGCCAGAGCTTGCGGCACCCCTAGAGCTATGTCCACGCTAACTCACGTGCTACCAAATGTGGCGCCAGTAATAGTAGTGCAGTGTTCAGTCAGCTTCGCGCTGGCTATCCTGGCAGAGGCCGGGTTAAGTTATCTTGGTCTAGGCACCACTCCAGACAAGCCAACGTGGGGGCTGATGCTTTTCGAGTCCCAGAAGTCGTTGTTGGTAAACCCGAGTTTGGCTATTTGGCCAGCCATAGCGATAGCTTTGTCTGTGCTCGGATTTAATCTTCTGGGCGATGGTCTACGCGAAATGCTGGATCCGAAGTTGCGGGAGATTCGATGAATCTGTTAGAGGTGAAGAATCTTACGGTATCTTTTCTAGACACTTGCGTCATTAAAGACGTAAGTTTCACCATTGCCCAAGGTCAAAGGGTTGGATTAATCGGAGAATCTGGTTGTGGAAAATCGGTTACCGCTCTGGCCTTAATGGGTTTGTTAGATACCGGTGCCAAATGTGGTGGTTCAATCACCCTAAATGGGAAACAACTGGTGGGACTGCCCGATAGGGCAATGGCGAAGCTGCGTGGGGCTCAAATCGGCATGATTTTTCAAGAGCCAATGACGGCGCTTGACCCAACAATGCAGGTTGGCCGTCAAGTTGCCGAAGTTTTGTTGCTGCACCGCCGGGAGCGAAGTGCTCGCAATCAAGCCATTGAAATGCTTGCCAGAGTGGGTTTAAGAGATCCTGAGCGAGTAGCAGTTTCGTATCCAGATCAACTTTCCGGAGGCCAACGTCAACGAGTTCTACTAGCAATGGCCTTAATCAACGCTCCGGCCTTGCTCATATGCGACGAGCCAACCACTGCATTGGACGTAACCGTCCAAGCTAAGGTATTGAAATTACTGGACACCGAACTGGCCAAGGTCAACGCTGGCTGCCTATTCATCAGCCACGATTTAAGCGTTGTCTCTAATATTTGCGATTATCTGCTGGTCATGTACGCCGGACGTATTGTCGAAGCCGGAAAAATGAGTCAGGTGTTAAATCACCCGCAACACCCATATACGCAAGGGCTGCTGGCAACAGCAGACATCTCCTCAGCTAACCCTAACCAGCGGTTGCCGATGTTAAGCGATTTCTGGCAGGCACATCCATGAACCCAATTTTTCAAGCAAAAGATCTAGTAAAGAGCTATCGCCATACAAAACGCTTGGTTAAGGCAGTAGATTCAGTGAACCTAACTATTCAGCCAGGCGAACGCGTGGGCATCGTTGGTGAATCAGGCTCAGGCAAATCCACACTAATCCGGATGTTGGCAGCTCTATCTAGACCCACCATGGGCGAATTACTTTTCGATGGAAAATCCATCATCGGCACTAAAGAACGAGAACTAGGGGACTTGCGTTCCCGAGTACAGATAGTTTTTCAAGATCCACGCAGTTCTCTAGATCCACGCATGAAGATCGGAAAAATTATCACTGAGCCACTGCGTTCCCCCTGGGTTAAAGGCCGGCCAGGGGTGCCTAGTGACAGCAAGGCTCGACTAGCCGAGGTGCTTGAGCAAGTTGGTTTAAGCGTTTCAGACGCTAGGAAATATCCACACGAATTCTCTGGTGGACAGCGTCAGCGGATAGCTATCGCTAGAGCCCTAGCTTCCAAACCTGAAGTACTGATTGCTGATGAAGCGGTTTCCGCTCTGGATGTGTCGGTGCGCGCCCAGGTACTAAATTTATTCCGCGAGATCGCCGACAAAGATAATCTAACCCTAATATTTGTTTCACATGATTTATCAGTAGTCAGATATCTGTGTAGAAGCGTATTAGTTATGCGAAATGGTCAAATTGTCGAGACTGGATCAACCGAGGACGTGCTGCAAAGGCCGACTCATCCATACACGAGACAGTTATTGGCTGCCGTCCCGCATTTGAGCACGGGGAAAGTTAGGCTCGCAAAGCACTAGACTCGCCGGAGTGAAGGCACTGCTATTAGAGAATATTGACCAGACAGCTGTAGAGGCGTTCGAAAAATCAGGTTTTGAAGTCGATCATCGTCCTGGAGCGTTGGACGGTGAAGAACTCATCGAAGCCCTACAGGGTGTTTCGGTGGTTGGGATACGCTCTCGTACTCACATCACTGCTGACGTTTTAGCTAAGGTTCCGGACTCGCTGTTAGCCATTGGAGCTTACAGCATTGGCACCAATCAGATTGACTTGGATGAAGCTGCCAGGCGGGGCATAGCGTGTTTCAATGCCCCGTATTCAAATACCCGTTCAGTCGTAGAATTGGCGATGGGGGAGATTATCGTCTTAGCAAGACGATTGTTCGAGAAGAGCTCTCAAATGCATGCCGGCGTTTGGAATAAATCCGCTACCGGTTCACATGAAGTGCGTGGGCGCACTCTAGGTATTGTTGGATACGGAAATATCGGCTCACAGTTGTCTGTGCTCGCTGAATCTTTCGGCATGAAAGTTTATTTCTACGATATTGCCGATAAATTAGCTCTCGGCAACGCTAAACGCTGCGGTTCTTTAGAGGAGCTACTCGGTTCAGTAGAGACGATCACTCTTCATGTTGATGGGCGTCCCGAGAATAATAAATTCTTTGGCGAGCGGGAATTCTCTTTGATGCGTGATCGGGCGTTATTCCTCAACCTCTCACGCGGATCTGTAATTGACGAGCAGGCTTTGGCAAAACATTTGAAGTCTGGGCATATTGCTGGCGCTGGCGTCGATGTTTACAGCAGTGAACCTAAGAAAGCCGGTGACCCGTTCGTTTCTGTTTTGCAAGGTATCCCCAATGTCATTCTCACCCCGCACGTTGGTGGCTCGACCAGGGAAGCTCAAGCTGACATTGGTAGATTCGTTTCCGGTAAGTTAGCTCATTTCGTTGGTAACGGCGGCACTCTGATGAGTGTTAACATGCCAGAAATTCAGACTCC
Organism: Vaginimicrobium propionicum; assembly: GCF_900155645.1. Lineage (GTDB taxonomy): Bacteria > Actinomycetota > Actinomycetes > Propionibacteriales > Propionibacteriaceae > Vaginimicrobium > Vaginimicrobium propionicum. Next base: position 741,936 of record NZ_LT706985.1, on the reverse strand, counting down.
ACAGCATGCTGACAAGCGGATCCTGCATTTACACAAAAATGTTCCTGGAGTGATGGCTGACATTAACGCCATTTTAGGTAGGCACAAAGCCAATATTTCTTACCAAGCGTTATCTACGCGCGGTGATATTGGTTATGCGGTTATGGATATTTCCTCCTGCACCCCAGGATTATTGAAAGAGATCACTGAGGTGCCAAATACTATTCGGGTGCGCGTACTTGATTAGTCTGCTGGACGTAATCTAACTAGCAATTCTTCGTGTAGTCGAGAATTGGTAGCTAATGCTCCTGGCCCGACCGGGCCTGGTTGACCATCGATTGAGGTGAACTGTCCGCCAGCTTCTCTAACGATAATGTCTAAAGCAGCCATATCGTGTAGGGCAAGTTCTGGTTCAGTGGCGACGTCTACTGTGCCTTCGGCAACCAACATATAACTCCAAAAATCGCCGAAAGCTCTTGTTCGACCAGCATCGCGGAGGGTATCGACAAAACCTTGACCGCGTCCAGAAGAAATCCAGCCGTGCAGGGATGAATAAGAAACGAAAGCCTCAGATAGATTGCTTACTGCCGAGACGTGGATGCGTTCACCTCGCATAAGTGATTTACCTGCCCATGCGCCGCTGCCCTCACTAGCCCACCAGCGTCTGCCTAACGCGGGTGCAGATACTAGGCCAGCCCGTATTTTTCCGGACACTTCTAAGGCGATTAATGTCGCCCAAACTGGTACTCCACGTAAATAGTTTGCGGTGCTGTCTATCGGGTCGATGATCCAGCGTCTCGGCCCGGCCACAATATCCGCGAACTCCTCGCCGTGGATACCATCACGTGGACGGGTTCTAGCGATCATGTCTCTGATGGTTTCCTCGACAGCCTTGTCAGCGTCACTTACCTTAGTGTGATCGGGTTTAGTTTCAACGCGCAGATCTTGTGCGCGGAAGCGTTCTTGGGTTATCGCATCTGCAGCGTCAGCAAAAAGATGAGCTAAACGAATGTCTTCTGTGTAGTCAGCCACGCGACTAGGCTAGCTGGACTGGAGGCTAGATTCGTGTAGCGCACCGATGATTCTGCGAAGTGATGCCAATCTTCCAGGCTCTAGCACTTCGTTAGCAGCTGCCGCGTCAAGGCCACACTCAGGCTCGTCAGCGGTATGTTTGCACCCTCTAGGACACTCAGCTATCCAATCAGTTAAATCGCTGAAAGGAGCCAGCACTGAACCTAGAGTGACGTGAGATAAGCCAAAACTGCGCACCCCAGGAGTATCTATCACCCAACCTGGTCTATCTGGTAACGGCAATGCGATAGCGGAGGTGGAGGTGTGTCGGCCCCTACCAGTGTTCTCGTTTACTGCTGCAGTGCTTCGGTTTGCATGCGGAACCAGCCGGTTAATAAGGGTTGATTTACCCACGCCGGAGTGACCCACAAAAACAGTTACATGACCATTCAATAAGTCATTAATTTCGTTCAAATCGCTGTCAGGGTAAGAGGTGACTACGGGTATTGCCAGTGGCTGATAATTGGCTATTAGTTCTGCTGGGCTAGCTAAATCTGCCTTTGTCAAGCATAAGATAGGACGAATACCGGCATCGTAGGCGGCCACCAAAATACGGTCAATCATTCCAACCCTCGGCGGAGGATCAGCCAAGGCTGTGACAATCAACAACTGGTCAGCATTTGCTACGATCGGCCTCTCGATGCTGGAGTCATCGTCAGCGCTACGCAGCAATACTGTTTCGCGGTTCGTTACTTCCACGATGCGCGCCAATGTTCCGGGTTTACCTGAGGTATCGCCAACCAAGCGGGCTAAATCACCAACTATTACCCCTTTACGTCCTAATCGACGAGCTTTGGTAGCGACAACTATGGTGTTGGTGGTCTCAATTAGGCACTGGTACCTGCCCCTGTCCACAGTGATAACCCGACCCAATTCAGCCTTAGAATAGTCTGGACGAATCTTGGTACGCGGGCGTGAAGTGCGTCTTGGCCGGTCAAAATTAAAATCGTCTGAGTCGAGATCGCGGAAATTACGATAGTTCACAAATCCGTTCCCATCTGGACTGGAAATCGGGCATTGTCTTAGTGGCTGCGTTAACGTCAGCTACCTTCAAGGAATTAATGCGCAAGGCTAACAAAGCCCCTAAATGTACCATGCGGTGATCGGCGTAAGTTGAAAATACCCTTGGCGCTAAATGCTTCAGATCTGTTCCAGTGATAGCCAAACCATCATCTAATTCGCGTACCTTAACGGTTAATTTATTTAGCTCAGTGCAAATTGCTCGGATTCTGTTTGTTTCATGGCCGCGAATATGACCAATTCCCCTAATTATTGTCGTTCCCTCAGCAAATACTGCCAGCCCTGCTATCACGGGAGTTAATTCGCTTACCCGAGATAGATCAAGTTCACAACCATGAAGATTCGTAGGGCAAATCGCGGTTAAACCGTCATTGCTGAGACGAGTTTCGACACCGAAGCCTGAAAGTGTCTGGCGAATTTCGTCCGCAGGCTGAATGGTTTCTTGCGGCCAACCTGCCACAGTTACAGCGCCACCTGTTACTAGGCCAGCGGCTAAGAAAACTGTCGCGTTCGTCAAATCGGGTTCTATGCGTTGGTTCAAAGCTCTTATCGAGCCAGGAGCCACTCGCCACGTCAAATTATCGCGGCTAACGTCCACCCCTCTGTCTTGAAGCATTTTGGTAGTCATCTCAATGTGGGGGATGGAAACCAGACCTTGATTAGCCGAGTGCGTCAGCTCGATGCCATTGGGAAATCGAGGAGCACTTAACAATAGTCCAGAGATGAACTGTGATGACGCGGAGGAATCGATGACAACCTTTCGTCCGCTCAAACCATTAGGCGCAGAAACGACGAATGGTAAGCGATGCGCTGATACTTGTGCGCCTAACTGGCTCAACCCATCAAGTAAAGGCGCGATCGGGCGCTTGCACATTTGGGGATCGCCAAAAAATCTGGTGTTTCCGCTAGCCAAAGTAGCAACAGGTGGTAAAAATCGGGCGACAGTACCAGCTAGGCCGCAATCTATTTCCCCGCCGCTAAAATGCATCGGCGGATAAACCTTAACTGTCTCGCCACTCATCTCGACTTTGGCACCAAGACTTTTTAAGCCGGCGACCATCAACCTGGTATCGCGAGCATCTAGTACGCCGGTTAGGGTGCTGGGTTTATTAGCCAAGGCCGCAAGCACCAGTGCGCGATTAGACTCAGATTTCGACCCCGGCACGGTGCACCGGGCACTAATAGACCCCGGAACGTGGGGGGCGTCCCAAATTTCCACGCAATTAATTTCAGCTGCGAGCTTTTTCAATTTTCTTTGCAGCATTCTTGCGGGCATCTTCGATCCGCCAAGAAATGCTAGGAGCACCTTTTGTGTCTTTAGCTCCAACTATGCTCGCACCCAGCAACGATAGGGCAGTTGTCAAATCGCGGTTATCGTCGTTCTTGGACGCAGCGATGACACGCGGAACAGATGTGGCGGCCAGTAGCCAAGCTCCTGTCCTGCGCCCGAATCCGATGGCGTACATCAGTCCAGCGACCACTTGGGTAACACCGAAAATTCGAGCCCAGGTGCGTGGCTCTTCGGGTAAGTGAGCGGCGATACCATCTGGTAGCACGCTTTGCGCCGCTGGGACTACCCGATCGGTAGTAGCGGCCAATGCCTCAGCTGCGTCATCTGGTTTAGTGATTAGTGAAACGCCGTCTTTTATGAAATATGACGCAAATAGTGAACGTCCGATGAAATGAACCAGTGCCATGTGTTCTTTTCTACCAGGTTTTTAAAGTCTGATTGCACCCCAAGCAATATCTGTAATAAACCTAAGGCGGAATATTTTTGTGGATCTTAATCGTTGAATAAGACATGACTACCTCAGTGCTGTTACCTGCCCCAAGCGGAGCAACAAGACATCGCTTAGGTGAGCTAGCCGCTAAGCCAATCTTAGATTCTGTGAGTTACACAGTTGACCCACAGCCAAACCCGGTATTGTCGGATCTGATGGGCACTTCTATTGATGACACAGGCACCGACATTCGGGATACTGAAACGCAGGCTGAACGCGCTGAGCGTTTTGAGCGGGATGCGCTGGAATACCTAGATCAGCTTTATAGCGCTGCCTTGCGCATGACACGTAATCCGGCTGATGCAGAGGATATCGTCCAAGAAACTTACGTCAAAGCTTTTAGCTCTTTTCGCCAATTCAAGCCTGGCACTAATTTACGTGCCTGGCTCTATCGAATCTTGACGAATACCTACATAAACACTTACCGCAAATCTAAGCGTCAACCGCAAATATCTGATTCCGATCAGGTTGAGGATTGGCAGATAGCGCGGGCAGCCTCTCACACTTCTGACGGGTTACCTTCGGCTGAGATTGAGGCTTTAGAACGTATTCCAGACGCAGAGATCACTGAAGCTTTGGCAAGCTTAAAGCCTGATTTCCGTGATGCTGTTTTACTGGCGGATGTGGAAGGGTTTTCCTATAAGGAAATTGCCGAAATCATGGATACCCCGATTGGCACAGTGATGTCGCGGTTAAATCGTGGACGCAAACAATTACGTGCACTGTTGGTTGACAAAGCCGCTCAAATGGGGATTGCGAATGCTAAGGCGAGCGAAGATGAGTGAGGATTTAGACGTTTTTGATTGCGCTTTGGCTCAACACCGGATGCACGCTTTCTTACATGGTGAGCTTAGTGAAAGCCAGGCTGATGAACTGCGTGAGCATCTAATGAAGTGCGCAGAATGTATGGACGACTTCGATGTTGAATCGCTAATAACTTCGCTGGTGCGCAGATGCTGCCCGACAGTTAGTGCGCCCATCAAGCTGAGGACAAGTATTAGCTATCGGATTGTGCACAGATTCCACGTGGATTAGCCATCAAAAGTGGCCAATGTATTTTCTGGCTGTCAGCTATAACCTACCCAGTAGATTCCCAGCTAGGCTATAGCCGATACGTCAGTTAAGCGTTTGGACGCTTACCGTGATTAGCGGCGCCCTTGCGGCGTGCCTTGCGCTTACGGCCTGTCTTACCCATAGTCGTCTCCCGTCTAAGTGTCTGAGTCAATGATTCTGCCACCCTAAAGCGCGCTAACAAAATAGCCGCTCTGCCTGGCTGACACTACCATTGAGTCCATGATGACGATGGCCGAGGTACTAGCTGCACATACTGAACTTGATAAAGCAGATGGTGAGTGGCTGTCGAAATTCGTTCATGAATGGCACTTACTAGCTGACACGAGTTTTTCTGACTTGGTTTTGTGGGTGCCAGACTGCAAAGATCCAAATATTTTCTGGGCCGCGGCTCAAATACGCCCTACTACGGGGCCAACAGCCCTAGACGACAGCATTGTGGGCGACAGCATTAGCTATGATCCAGAATCTGTTGTTGCCGACGCTTACTGGTCTGGCGAAATTTGCCAAGCTAGTGAACATTCAATGGATGCCGGTATTCCTGTTGATATGGCAGCTATCCCCATAGTCCGTAATGACCATGTACTTGCCGTGGTTGAGCGCAGCACTAATCAGATGGGCGTTAGAGCACCTGGTGCGCTAGAGGATGCCTATCTTGAGATTGCCCAAAACCTCGCAGAATTGCTGCATGAGGGGAAATATCCAGTTGATCCACCATCAGATCTATCCATGTCCCCGACAGCTGGTGACGGTGTGACTTTGTTAAACGACAACAAGGTAATCACCTATGCGTCGCCGAATGCTGTTTCAGCGTGGCGCCGGTTAGGTATTCTGCGTGATTTAGTGGGGGAGAAACTACGGGACTTAATCGCTCAAGTGGATGGCGTCAGCTCTCAAGGCGATGAAGTCGAGGCGTCTAAGGCTGCAGAATTCGACTTAGAAACTGCGAATACGGCTCTAAGATTACGTGTCATACCATTGGGCGGTGGAAAAACTGTCGTGCTGTGTCGCGACATTACCGAGCTTCGTGATCGTGACCGCGAGTTGATTACAAAAGACGCCACTATTAAAGAAATCCACCACCGCGTGAAAAATAATCTGCAAACTGTTGCCGCTCTTCTTCGGCTGCAATCTCGAAGAACTAAGTCTGAGGATGCTAGGGACGCCTTGCGTGACGCTATGCGTAGAGTCACTTCGATAGCTACTGTCCACGAGATCTTGTCTCAAAGTTTTGATGAAGAAGTTCAATTCGACGAGATTGCAGATCGCATTTTAGAGATGGTTGGCGATGTTGCAGCCACCACCGGAGAATTGACTACCACTAGGGATGGAACTTTTGGCATGGTGCCTGCTGAAGTGGCCACGTCACTGTCTTTGGCACTAACAGAGTTATGCCATAACGGCGTTGAACACGGCTTAAACTCAGGCTCGGGTCAAATCATGGTTCGACCCTGGGTGAGTGACGATACCTTGAGCGTTGAGATAGTAGATAATGGTGCAGGGCTTCCGGTTGGTTTGGAAATTGGTAATTCCCTAGGCCTATCCATAGTAACAACGTTGATAGAAGATCTTGGCGGGACTTTTTCTCTAGCAAATAATGGTTCTCAATCGCCTTTCCCGACTGGTTGTACCGCCAAACTTGAGATACCTTTGACGCGTTGACGCGCTTGGTAATGCTTGACGACTATCAGTAAGGCAATAGTGGAATAAACGTGTGCGCAAAAAATCAGACCACACCGATCCTGCTACAGGTAAATGTGAGGTGCTCAATCTGTCAGCGCTAGTTGTTTTAGCTAGAACTTAATTAGCGCACTTTAGAGCGTAACCTTGAACGCGCTGCGCGGCGTTTCATGGAACGGCGTTCGTCCTCGCTTAAGCCACCCCAAACGCCGTGATCCTGGCCGTTATCTAGAGCCCACTGTAGGCACTCTGACCGCACGTCACAGCGCATACAAACTTTCTTAGCCTCTTCCACCTGGGCCAGAGCCGGACCGGTCACGCCGATGGGGAAGAACAGCTCGGGATCCTCGTCGAGGCATGCCGCGCGGTGCCGCCAGTCCATCCTGCAAGACTCCTTCAATAGTTCAACAGTTGAATAAATTTTAGCGCTTCTAATTAAACAAAGCCGGCTAACTACTTTAATTGCCCAAAGCTGGCGGGGCAAGACCTTTTGCGCGAATTTTTCTGTCAAATGAGGTTTCGGATACTAAGCTTGGGCACTTATTGCTCCGTAGTGGTAATCGGAAATAATAATTATTTGTTCAATCTATGAACTAAACTCCAAATGCGTTGTTCATCAGATTCGCTTGTTCATCAATGTGTACTCGACGCACGCCGGTTGCTGGAGTCGCTGACGCTGGCCTAGCAATCGGTCGCCAAGTGAATTCTTTTCCAAGAACTCGACTTAACTCGGGCAACAAATTTGCCGTCAGGAACCCTAACGCGCCCTGGTTTGCCGGCTCCTCTTGAACGAATCGGATATGGCGAACATGTAGGTGATTCTGAAGAATTTGCGCCAAAGCTTCAGTCGGTAAAGGAAACAGCCTTTCGATTGAGATAATTGCTACCTTATTATCTAGGCCGCGCTTATTTCGTTCGTTTACTAAACTCCAGCGAACCTTACCTGAACAAATCAGTACCCCGATTACTTTCTTTGGATCCGTGATAGTTGGGTCATCTAGTGCCGGACGCCAAGATGAGCCATCTAAGAAATCAGCAGGGGTTGAGACAGCTAAACGGTTACGCAACATCGACTTCGGAGTTGCGATAACCAAGGGTCTATGAGAATTAACATGCTGGTGGTGACGCAGCAAATGGAAGTGACTAGCCGGTGTAGAGGGCTGACAAACTGCAATATTGTTTTCCCAACAGTTTTGCAAAAAACGTTCGATGCGCGCGGAAGAATGATCTGGACCTGCACCTTCATAACCGTGTGGCAACATCAATACCACCCCAGATCTTTGACCCCATTTGGCGTATCCCGAAGTAACAAATTCGTCCACTATCGTTTGGGCGCCGTTATAAAAATCGCCATATTGAGCTTCCCAAACCACCAGAGAATTAGGTGATGCGACGGAATAGCCGTATTCAAAACCCATCGCCGCGTATTCATTCAAAGCAGAATCAAAAATATCGAAGGCGCCTTGATCCTCACTCAAATGTTTCAACGGCACCCAAGTCTCATTAGTCAAGCAATCAGCCACTGCACCGAAACGTTGACTGAAAGTTCCACGTCGTGAATCTTGGCCAACAAGGCGCACTCTGTGGCCTTCCATCAACAGTGAGCCAAAAGCTAGCAGCTCGGCAGTTGCCCAATCAATCGGGCCATTGACAATGGAATTGGCACGACGCTCTAATTGTGGAAGTACCTTGGGGTGAACTGAGAACCCATCCGGAAAATCGGTGTAAACGTCAGCGACCCGCTGCATTTGTTCAAAAGAAATAGCGGTGTTGCCATCGCCGACAGGTTTTGGTGGGTATATCGGCGCTAAACGATACGGATCATCTTCCATAGGAACATCTGGGTTGCGGACGTTAGAGAACACTTCTTCTAGTCGAGCACGAAACTTTGTGGCCATCGCTTCAGCGTCTTCGAGGCTGATGTCGCCGCGTCCAACAAGTTGTTCGGTGTAAATTTTGCGCACTGGACGTTTCTTAGAGATCAAGTCATACATCAAAGGCTGGGTGAAGCTTGGGTCGTCGCCCTCATTGTGCCCTCGGCGTCGGTAACACAACATGTCTATGACTACGTCCTTATGAAAACGCTGCCGAAAATCGAAAGCCATGGTGGCGGCCAGCGCACAAGCGTCGGGATCGTCACCGTTTACGTGAAAAATTGGGGCTTGAATAGTTTTTGCAACATCTGTCGCATAGGTGGAGGAACGCCCATCTTGAGGCCCAGTAGTGAAACCTATCTGATTATTGATTATTAAGTGAATCGTCCCGCCATTCGTATAGGGGCGTAATTGGCTAAGTTGCAAAGTCTCGTAAACGATTCCCTGGCCAGAGAATGAAGCGTCGCCGTGGATGAGCAGGGGCAAAACACGGTATTTTTCCGGATTTTCCAACATATCGTTCTTGGCTCTAGCGATGCCTTCGAGAACTGGGTTGACAGCTTCCAAATGCGACGGGTTAGCTACTAAGGAGGTAGTGATCATTTTCCCAGAGGCAGCCTTATAGGAACCTTGAGAACCAAGGTGGTACTTGACGTCACCAGATATATCCGTGACGCCAAGATCTCTGTTATCAAATTCGCGGAATATTTGAGAATAAAGTTTTCCGCAGATATTCGTCAAGAGGTTCAGTCGACCTCTATGTGGCATGCCGATACAAACCTCACTAAGCTCATTATCAGCCGCCCGTTCGCAAATCTCGGCTGCGACGACAATCGCTGATTCTGCGCCTTCCAAACTAAATCGGGTTTGGCCGACGTATTTAGTCTGTAGGAAAGTCTCGAATATTTCCGCCTCGCAAAGTTTGTCGAGTATTCGTAGATGATCTTCGCGGGGACGTTTTTCGTGTGGGCGCTCTACTTTGTCTTGAATCCATGCTCTCTGCTGGGGATCTTGAATATGCATATATTCAATCCCCATAGTGTGTGAATAAGATTGTCTAATAACCTCAAGGATTCTTCGTAATGGCAGGTACTGATCGATATTGCCGCCCATGCGACGCACCGGAAACTCTCGATCTAAATCCCAGATAGTTAGCCCGTGACTAGCTAATTCTAAGTCTGGGTGGGTTCGCATCCTAAACTGTAGTGGGTCGATATCTGCTTGAAGATGGCCGAAAATCCGGTAGGAATTAACGAGCGAATAAACTCTAGCTTCTTTCGATACTTCGTGATTGCGGTGAATCGATATGTCGGAATCCCACTTCATTGGAGGATAGGGGATTCGAAGAGCCTCGAAAATTGATTCATAGAACCTATCTGCGCCATTTAATAATTGGTGCATGGTGCGTAGGAATTCACCGGATAATGCGCCCTGAATGACTCTGTGGTCGTAGGTAGATGTCAGGTTTGTAACTTTCGAAATTGCGTTTTCGGTGACCATTTGCACCGATGCACCTTCAAATTGTGCCGGATAGTTGATTGCCCCAACACCAAGAATTAGACCCTGCCCGTTCATTAGTCTAGGTACGCTCATGACGGTGCCAATGCCGCCTGGGTTAGTGATGGTCGCTGTAGTGTGTGCGAAATCTTCGATTGTTAATTTTCCGGCTCGAGATTTTGCCACAAGCTGTTCGTAGGCAACGAAGAACTGTGCAAAGTTGAGTCGTTCACAAGCCTTAATATTTGGGACTAACAGTTGGCGCTGACCCTTTAATTCGACGTCGATCGCAATTCCCAAGTTGATTGACTTATTGACTATTAGCTGCGGCTTACCGTCTTTCATCCCGTAGGCCACGTTCATTTCTGGCAGTGTTTTCAACGCCTGGATCATGGCAAAAGCGATTATGTGAGTAAAGCTAACTTTGCCACCACGAGATCTACGCAAGAAACTATTAATCAGCGAACGGTTTTCGATTACTAATTTCATCGGAACGCAGCGCACAGAGGTAGCGGTTGGCATCTCCAGAGAGGTGTCCATATTTTTTGCCGTGCGAAGTAAGGTGCCGCGAAGTTTAATCTGCTGACTAGGTGTGGGTACCTGATTCGGCATTTCAAGCGGGACATCTGGGCCAAGTAAACTATCTGAACCTGGTTGGTTTGGAGTCTCTGAGCTAGCAGAACGTTTTTCGACGCTCGGTACAGTGCTGGGCTGCGGCTGGGGAGTGTTAATTTCTAGCTCCTAGAACGGTCTCATCATTGAATCCGGTATTTGATTTGACACTAGAACTTCTAAGTTTTCCTCGAGCAGTTTTAGCAAGATTTCTTAATTTTGGCTTACCTAACTTAAGAATATGTTATTTGGCTAGTTAACTTGCGTAAAGGTTTTTGCTGGTGCTTTAGCATTGGTACCAGATGGATTAAGGAGAAAACATGGACATGCGTGAGCGACTTGAGAAAATCTCTCAAGAGGCTTCTGAAGCTTTAGACAAGGTTATTGACGAGGCCAAGGATCGTTTTGATGACGTCAAAGAGCGCTATGAAGACAGCGATCTGGATGACAAGGTAAATGAATTACGAACCAAACTAGGCAAGAAGTTGGAAGACTTTTCTGAAGAGCTTAAGAAGCAGCTAAGCAATATAAGCCAGCCTAAGCCCGATGAAAAGTAATTTGCTAGGTATGTGATTTTAGGAGGCCTCATGTTACTTGCTGAGGCGTTAGCTCAGCGCGCCGACATTACGCGACGCATCGACCAACTTAGAATACGCCTAACCGGAGTGGCTCGGGTGCAAGAAGGAGAGAGCCCAGACGAAGACCCTGCGGCTTTACTCAATGAAATTAATAACTTGCTAGGTCAATTAGAGGTGCTAATCAGGCGTATAAACGCGACAAATTCCCGCACCTTGTTCGAAGACGTTGGAACATTAACTGATGCCTTGGCTCGTCGTGATGTGCTAGCGAAGAAAAGAGAAATATTAGTTTCGGTTGCAGACGCCGCTGCGACTAGACAGGATCGGTTTTCGCGCCAAGAAATAAAATATGTGGCGACGATGAACGTCACGCAGCTTAGATCTGAAGCGGACGAGGCGGCACGTGCATATCGAGATTTAGATACCGAAATTCAACGGATTAATTGGTCAACTGAACTGAGTTAAAGAGTTGGTAGGCGACATCATTTAGTGAGCACAAGCCGTCGTCAGCGGTGAATCTGGCGCTTATGGTATCCGAAGTGGGGCGGAGGGGTGTTCGAATCACCCACCGTATTGTTATCCCCACCTACGGGGTACAAGTGCACAATGGCCGATGGCCAAATATCGGGCATGATTTACTACCGCGTGCTGGAAATGATGTCGCTGAGGGAGGGTCTGGGGTTCTCACTTCTCACAGTGACTAAGGTTGTCTTTAATTGTAGGACGTGCATTACTAACGTATCTTGATGTCAAGATAATTTTGGAGGGCTTATGGCCAGCATTAATAGTTTCCATGCAAAAGACAGTCTTGAGGTGGCTGGCCGTTCATATCAGATTTATAAGATCAGCGCCGTGCCTGGCTATCAGCGCTTGCCCTACAGCTTGAAAGTGTTGCTGGAGAATTTATTGCGCACCGAGGACGGCGAAAATGTTACGGCTCAAGATATCTCTTCGCTGGTCAATTGGAATCCGAAAGCTGAACCTAGTCACGAGATTCAATTCAGCCCTGCCAGGGTAGTAATGCAAGATTTCACTGGCGTGCCGTGCGTCGTAGATTTAGCGACTATGCGTGAGGCGATGGTGGAATTGGGAGGTGATCCGCGCAAAATAAATCCCCTAACAGATGCGGAAATGGTGATTGATCATTCGGTTGTCGCTGAGGCTTTTGGGACTGAAAATGCACTGCAGTTAAATACCAACATTGAATATCAACGAAATCAAGAGCGTTACCAATTCCTGCGTTGGGGACAGTCAGCTTTCGACAACTTCAAGGTCGTTCCGCCCGGCAGAGGCATTGTCCACCAAGTTAATATCGAGCATTTAGCTCGAGTAGTGTTCCAGCGAGAATTAGACGGCCAGTTAGTTGCTTACCCAGACAGTTGCGTAGGCACTGATTCCCACACCACCATGGTCAATGGCCTTGGCGTTGTTGGTTGGGGAGTTGGTGGAATCGAAGCTGAGGCTGCCATGCTCGGCCAGCCAATCTCGATGCTCATTCCGCAAGTCGTGGGCTTCAAATTAACTGGTCATCTGCCTGAGGCGACTACAGCCACCGACCTGGTGCTAACGATCACTGAGATGCTGCGCAAAACCGGAGTAGTTGGTAAATTCGTTGAGTTTTACGGTTCCGGAGTCTCGGAACTTCCATTAGCCAATCGGGCAACCATAGGCAATATGAGCCCTGAATATGGTTCAACTATCGCTGTGTTCCCAATCGATGAGAAGACAATTGATTATCTGCGGCTAACTGGACGCGATGAATCGCAAATTGCATTGGTAGAGGCTTACGCTAAAAATCAAGGTCTTTGGTTAGATCCAAATGCCACACCTGATTATTCGCAATATCTAGAACTAGACTTGTCTACCATCCGTCCCTCGATAGCCGGGCCGAAACGTCCTCAAGATCGAATCGAATTAGCCAAAGCAGCCGATGCTTTCGCTAAAGCATTGCCTAACTATGTGACTGATAATTCTGCGCCCGTCAAAACAACAATCGAGAGCCAAGGCGTGACTCTAGAACATGGATCTATTGGTGTCGCTGCTATTACTTCATGTACTAATACCTCTAACCCGTCAGTGATGGTAGCTGCTGGATTGCTGGCTAAGAACGCGGTAGCTAAAGGGTTGAAGTGCAAACCCTGGGTGAAAACAACTCTGGCCCCTGGCTCTCAAGTAGTTACTGATTACCTAGTCGCTAGTGGGTTGGATAAATACTTAAATTCTTTAGGCTTCAACGTTGTCGGGTATGGCTGTACAACCTGTATTGGTAATTCTGGCTCGTTGGTTAAAGAACTATCCGCTGCGGCTAACGACCATGATCTTGTTGTGGCCTCGGTATTGTCAGGAAACCGCAATTTTGAGGGGCGGATTAATCCTGATGTAAAGATGAATTATCTTGCTAGCCCGCCGCTAGTGGTTGCTTATGCGTTGGCTGGAAATATGAATATCGACCTAACCACGTCGCCACTAGGCCAAGATACTCAAGGTCGAGACGTCTATCTGACGGATATCTGGCCAAGCAACGAACAGATAAATGAGGTGATCGCCACCTGCGTCAATTCCAAGATGTACCAAGACTCTTATTCGGACGTATTCACTGGTGACGAGCGCTGGCAGCAATTGCAGACTCCAAAAGGTGAAGTATTTCAATGGAACGAAGATTCCACCTATATACGCAAGGCACCGTACTTTGACAAGATGTCGCGTGTGCCTGAACCAATTGCCGATATCAACGAGGCTCGGGTCTTATTAAAGTTGGGGGACTCAATAACAACCGATCACATCAGCCCGGCAGGAGCTATAAAGCTAGATACTCCGGCTGGACAGTATTTGAATGATCGCCAAGTGGCTCGCGGCGAATTCAATTCATATGGATCCAGGCGCGGCAACCATGAAGTAATGATTCGAGGCACTTTCGCTAACATTCGATTGCGAAACCAATTGGCAAAAGGCACCGAGGGTGGATTCACGAGGGATTTCACTAGAGAAAACGCCCCGATAGTATCCGTCTACCAGGCCAGTGAAAACTATCGAGTAAGCGGCGTGCCGCTCGTCGTGCTAGCCGGAAAAGAGTACGGTTCCGGTAGCTCCAGAGACTGGGCAGCTAAAGGGACAATGTTGCTTGGGGTTAGAGCAGTTATCGCTGAGAGTTTCGAACGGATTCACCGATCAAATTTGATTGGTATGGGAGTTTTACCGTTGCAGTTTCCCTTCGGAGAAAACGCAGACTCCCTGAATCTTAGCGGTGAAGAAACCTTCGACATTGCTGGAATTACTGAAATAAATAATGGGGTAACTCCCAAGACCGTTCATGTTAAAGCCACGAAACCTAGCGGGCAAGTAATCGAATTTGATGCCGTTGTACGTATCGATACGCCAGGTGAACGCGGTTACTATGCCAACGGCGGAATCATGCAATACGTGTTGCGTAGCTTATTAGACGAATAACAGAATGTAGATAGCTAATCAGCCGCTTACCTGATCACAATCTGGTAAGCGGCTGAATTGTTTTAGCTAACTTGAAGCTACTTGTGGAATCGCAGCACGGCTGTCGGGCAAGATGCCATCCGAACTACTCTTCGACTTGTTGAGCCGAGCAACAAACCTGTGAAACCACCGCGTCCCCTACTGGCTACAACGATCATAGAAGCGCTCTTTGATTCTGCGATTAGCGCATCTGCTGGGTTAGAGTTCACCACCTTTGCGCGCACCTGGACTTCAGGGAATTCGGGGCTAATGGCGTCCACGACGCCCTTGATTAACGCATGACCCTCTTCGTTTATTTCGTCAGCGTCGACCATGACAACCATAGTGGCTTCAGACGCGGCTGGTGGGGCGTACCAAGCGTGGGTTACTAACAGCGGAACATTTAGTCGTTTCGCCTGTTCGAATCCGTAACGAACGGCAAGTTTTGCACGTTCATCATCATCGATGCCGACCACTACCGGCCCATCCTGGCAAATATAATCGTGAGGAATAGTGACCACTGTTGATTTTGCGCTGGTGACCACGATGTCAGCGACACCACCCAAAGTGAAGATTCCAGCTTGTCCGGCACCTCGTTTGCCGAGCACCATTGTCTCGCAGTGTTTTGAAATTTCCACCAACTGTCCGGCGACGTCGCCTTCTAAAAGAAGGGTTTCGATTTCTACTTCTGGATAGAGTTTGCGCGCCCCATCAGCAGCCTTATTCAGCCGTGAATTGAATCTGTCACGTTGAGTTTGCACATAGTCGGGCTCCAGCATGGCTTTCCAGACTTGTGATTTACGTGGCACCATAACCTCAGGCTGCACCATGACGATCGTCAGCTTAGTCCCGGTGGTTGACGCCAATTTCGCGGCCCACTCGGTAGCTAGATAAGAGTTAGCCGAACCATCAATGCCCACCACCACGCTACGTGGCTCAGACAGGTCTATCGAACTCATAATCCTCAACCTCTTCCTTGAGTATTGACTTGATCTTCATTCTTTCACCTTTTGGCAGCAGAAAAGGCGTAAATACGCTCGTTAATGCCCAAACTGCTTGTCGGCGGCTTATCGACGCAGATATTTTACCCGTTGGGTGGTAACAAATCGGTGCAGATTGGAGTCCAAGATTCGTTATCGTTGATCCTGGCGACTACAGTTGACCCCTATCGGCATATTGCGAAGGGAAGGTTAAATCGTGGGTAACAGAGCCAGCGTTAGCCATTCGACCTCTCTTTCTTTGTCAACTCTCGATGCTATTCGCGCCCCTGCGGATTTACGTAAACTCGATAGAAATCAGTTAGTGGAGCTAGCTGGGGAAATTCGACAGAAATTGATCAAGAGTGTCTCTAAAACAGGTGGACATTTAGGCCCTAACTTAGGGGTCGTCGAGCTAACTATCGCACTGCATTTAGTGTTTGATTCCCCGCACGATCCGATAATTTTTGATACTGGACATCAAAGTTATGTTCATAAAATGTTGACGGGGCGAGCCGACCAATTTAATAGTTTGCGACAAAAGAATGGTTTGTCAGGGTACCCATCTAGAAGTGAATCTGAACACGATTGGGTTGAAAATTCACATGCCTCAACAGCTCTGTCTTGGGCGGAAGGCTTGGCCAAAGGATTTCAACTGTTAGGACAAAAAGACAGAACCGTGGCTGCGGTTATCGGTGATGGAGCCATGACTGGCGGTATGGCTTGGGAGGCGCTCAATAACATCGCAGTTGATGAAGACTTGCCGCTAGTGATTGTCGTTAACGATAATGGTCGTTCTTATCTGCCTACGGTTGGCGGCTTGTCAAGGGAGTTGTCTGCTTTTCGAACAGATCCACGCTATGAGGAAACCCTCGAAAGGCTACGTCGAAAGGTTAAAGGTGCCCCCTTATTCGGTCAACCCCTTTACGAACTTTTGCATGGGTTCAAGGCTGGCATAAAAGATGTGCTTGCACCACAAACCATGTTTTCAGATCTTGGCATAAAATATTTGGGTCCAATCGACGGTCACGATATCGAGGCGCTGGCGATTGCCCTTCATCAGGCCAAAGGTTTTGGTGGGCCGATAATCGTACATGTGATAACGGAAAAAGGAAAAGGTTTTAGCGCCGCGGAGAATCATGCTGAAGATCTTTTCCATTCTGTCGGACATATAGACGATGTGACAGGCCAGTTGTTAACCAAAAAGAATGGTCCTTCTTGGACAGACATTTTCGCTGACGAAATAGTCAATATCGGCAAGCGCAATGACAAAGTTGTCGCTATTTCGGCAGCGATGATAAATCCGGTAGGTTTAGCCAAATTCCGCGAACTTTTTCCAGATCGTACCTTCGACGTGGGCATCGCTGAGGCCCACGCCATCACCAGTGCAGCTGGTTTGGCTTCTGCAGGAATGCATCCGGTAGTGGCGCTCTACTCAACTTTTTTGAATCGGGCTTTCGATCAAATATTGATGGATGCTGGTTTGCACCAGTGCCCAGTTACTCTGGTTTTGGATCGTGCCGGTGTTACCGGCACGGATGGCTCTAGCCACAATGGAATGTGGGATACAGGGATCCTAGGGATGGTTCCCGGCTTGCATTACACCGCGCCAAGAGACGCAAAACGCCTTGTTGAGGCCTTAAACGTGGCTGTCGAGATAGATTCCGGACCAAGCGTTATTCGATATTCAAAAGATCAAGTTCCTTTGGAGATTAAAGCTATCGGCCGGGTGGGGGATATAGATGTCCTATACGATTCAGCTCCCGGGGAAGTGTTGGTGATCGGCTACGGCCAACTTTGCGGTCTTGGTTTAGAGGTTGCAAAAAAAATACAAGATATGGGTATTGGGGTGCGCGTCGTAGACCCTGTATGGGCATTACCGATATCTGAGACTTTGGTTAAACTCGTGGCTGAATCTAAATACGTCATTAGTATCGAAGATGCCCTAGTCACCAATGGTTTGGGTGCTCAACTTGGGCAAATGTGTGCTAGTCAAGATATTTATACGCCAATCCGATCCTTTGGAATCCCACGCGAATTTCTTGCAACCGGTTCTAGGGCGCAGGTATTGTCTGACATGGGGTTGACGGCACCGCAAATTGTAGCGGCGCTCGCCGAGACATTAGCGAATCTCAGCTAGCCCCTGCTCGATAATAGGCACGATGATTTCTCGCTGCCAGGCGCGAGCAGACAAGCCGGCTAACTGGGCGTCCAAATCCTTTTCTGGAGCCCACAATGTCTCGCGCAATGCAGCTGGTGAAATCAGATTTTCTACCGGTAAATTCAGTTCTTCAGCTTTAGTAATAATCATAGGACGGATCACTTGCCAACGCTGAGCAGCTTCCGGGCTGATGTAAGACCACTTACGAGGATGAGACAAACCATTGCCTCGTCGGCGTAGTTCAGGTAAATCAGCAACGTCTAAGCTGGCCGCTTGCTGTAATGCATTAACCCAAGAATCCATGTGTTTTAATGCCTGGCGGCGCTTAAATCCGTCAATTTTACGGATCTGCCGAATGGTTGGCACCGAACCCTTGTCTGAGCGTATTAACGAGGCTAATTCGCTAATAGCATTGTCTACCAATACTTTGTGGGGAGACTTATCCAATCTCTTAGCTATCTCATCACGGGTTAACCACAATTGCCTTAATACAGCCATGCCTCGCCTCGTTGTTACGGCGTGTGTTCCGGACGTGCGGCGCCAAGGTTCGGGCTGGGCAGGTTGTGGGGCGGTAGCCCAACGGGTTAGGTAATCAAATTCTTGGCGAGCCCATTCGGTTTTTCCGTTTTTATCGAGGTCAACCAGTAGTTTTTCTCTCAGCTCAATCAACAATTCGACGTCGAGTGCGGCATATGAAATCCAGTCGTCAGGAATAGGGCGTTTAGACCAATCGTCAGCGCTGTGACTCTTAAGTAGATGCAGATCAAAGTAATGTTCGATCATCGAAGCTAAGCCAACTCTAGGAAAGCCTAAAAGGCGCCCAGCTAACTCGGTGTCGAATAATTTTTTGGGTTTCATTTGTAAAGCCACCAGATTGCCTAAATCTTGACTGGCAGCATGAAGTATCCATTCCTCTTGGATAATTGTCCTAGACAACTGGGAGAAATCAGCTACATTCGAATCGGTTTCAAACGTAATCGGATCGATGATGAACGTGCCGGCATCAGCTCTACGTAGCTGAATTAAATACGCTTTGTCTAAGTAACGAAAAGATTGAGCTCGCTCAGCGTCAATGGCTACCGGGCCGCTCGCTTTTTCTAGAAGGCTGATCATCTTACGCCAGCTCTGAGGAGTATTTACTTTATAAGGGGTTTGAGCTGGTTGTTTAAGAGTTTCCATTTTTTAGCGGTCACTTCGCCTAGTAAACGCTACGACACCCTCTGCTATCGGTGGTAACCCAGCTGCGTAACACAGCAATTCTTGCCAAGCAGCCAAATGCGGCTTAATACCGCGTTCATCAAGTTCAGGGCTCCAAGACGCTCGAATCTCTATTTGCCCATCGTCTGGTTCATTGGCTAAACCTCCGAAACTACGGCTGGTGACGGCAGTCACTGTTCCAGAAGCTGCCCGGTAGTCTGCCTCATGGGCATCTAGCCCATCTTTCAACCATGTCCAGCCGACATCGGCAAGCAATGGATCGGTCGCCATGTCGATGTCCACATCGCAACGCACATACGCTACACAACGGTATCGCCCATCCCAAGCAGGGCTACCTTCTGGATCGTGAAGTATTACCAGTCGAGCGCTGCCAATTTCTGTACCTTGGCTGTCGATATCTGCTTCTATAGCTAACGAATAAGGGGCGATCCGCTGTGGGGATGGCATTTCATCCACAGTCAATTCGCTGCGCCATTTGAAGTCAGCGACGTCGCGGCGTACGGATGTAAATTCAGACGCCGGAAGGTGTGAAAGTTGGCGCTTAAAAGCCACAACAAAAACCTTACGGGGCTAAATGACTGTTGCGTCCTAGGCGCGCCGAGGTTGAATAGCTGACTAGCGTGCAAGGAAAACACCTAAATGGTGCTTAACTTCGCAACCGGCATCTCAGCTTCTAGGTCTAATTCGTTGTCACCTAGCATGTTCATGGCCGCAAAAGCGTAACGCGACATGATGATGTCCGTCATACGCGGGTCTGGACCGAAAGGTGCGCTAAAGGCGATAGCACCAGCAGCAATTGCGGCCTCTGCTTGCTGATGAAATTCTTGGGTGGCTGCAAGAAAGAGCGCCCCAACCGCAATATTGCGACGTCCTTGTTCTCGTAAAGCAGCTATTGCAGCACTTACGGATTGGCCGGCTCCGTCACCCACCGCACTGGTAACAGGTAGTTTGTGGTGCGATGCCCACTGGCGGGCTCGTCTCGCCAATAGTCCATTGCCCCTAGTGTCCCCACAATCGGGAGCTAACAGCACTAAACCGTCCAGTTCCCAGCAGCGGTTCGTCGTTAGCGCAGCACGGAGCCGTTCATCAACGATGTTTAGAAATTCGGGAGCTGGGCCAAGCGGACGAGCCAGGGAAATTTTGATACTGGGGTAGCGGGTTCTTGCTTCCTCAAAAAGTGCAACCATTTTGTGGCTAGCTTGGGCAACGCGGGTTACCTCTAGTGGCACTAAAACTGCCTCTTTGACTTTCCGATTAGTAAGAGAGGCTAATACCTGGTTCAAAGTGGGCTTAGATTTATCGGTGAAGGCTAAGTGAATTGATAGCTCTGTGCGCCGAACTTGCATTTCGCGACGTAAAGAATGTGCAACCTGTTCGACTCTGGGGTCGCCAAAACCGTCAGTTACCAATATCAGCGCTGGAGCCGTCATCGGTTGCCTTCCTTTCAGAATCCGATACCGTCACGGCCGCGTTGCCGTAGTAATAATTTCTTACGTTTACGAATAATTAGCAAATCCGCGTCCATATGTTGAGATTTGCAACTCGAAATATGAGATGAAGGTTCAGATATGTCTTCCCTTGTTCATCGGGTAACCTGAAATACGCAGTCTTGGTTAAGTGAGGGGAATCCGTGACAAATAAACGTAAATCGCTATATGTGATAGTGGCAGTGGTCGTAGCAGTGCTTTTAATTGGGGTTTTGGGGATCGTGTCGATGCGTCCGGGGCCCAATAAACCATCTCAAACCACGTCCGCAACAAATGAGCCAACCAGCCAGCAATCTGGCGGTCAAGATCAGCTTGAGGATTTTCTTCGTTCTTTACCTAGACGAGATGCTAATGATCCGCTAGCTATAGGTGACGTCGATGCTCCGATAGTGATGATTGAGTGGGCGGATTATCGCTGCCCGTACTGCTCGATATTTGCCGAACAAACCTTGCCGCAACTTCAACATTATTTTGATGATGGAAAAGTTCGTTTTGAATTCCGCGACATGCCGGTTTTTGGCGAGGATTCATTCTATGCTGCTGTGGCGGCTCGAGCTGCGGGCGAACAAGGCAAATATCACGATTTTCAATACCAGCTTTATAAAGCTTTGCCTGATTCCGGCCATCCACCGGTGGATGAGGAAACCGTTCTTGCGGCGGCTAAAGCGGCAGGAGTTGCTGATCTGGAAAAATTTAAAGCTGATCTGTCGTCAGATGAGCTTGGTCAGCGGGTGAATGCAGACTATCAAGAGACTCGAAGCTTAGGGCTTAGCTCTGTGCCGGCCTTCGTCGTTGGTACTCAGGTGGTTCAAGGGGCTCAGCCGCTAGAAAATTTTGAGGCAATTATCTCTGCTGAATTGGAAAAGGCGCAGCGCTAAACGCGATGGATATCGGTTTTGCGGCAGCTTTTCTTGGGGGAGTAGCGGCGCTTTTGAGCCCCTGCTCAGCCATGCTGTTGCCGTCATTTTTTGCGATGGCATTCGGGTCTAGGTTGACTAGTTTGCTTGGTCGAGTTGGCTTGTTCTATCTAGGGTCGGTTACTGTCCTCGTGCCGATGGGGTTAGCGGCTGGGTCATTTGGCCATTTGGTGTCTGCTCACCGCACAACGTTGTCCTTTATCGGCGGTTTTATTTTAGTGGCAATCGGTTTAGCGGTGATGCTTGGGCTGTCTATCCCGCTACCAGGTTTGCGTGCTAAAGGTGGCTCTAGCCCAATCGCTGTTTTCATCTTGGGTGCCGTATATGGGCTTGCAGGTGCCTGTACTGGCCCGTTGTTGGGTGCGATCTTGACGGTGGCAGCAATTTCTTCGTCCGCGCTTTATGGGGCGATTCTATTGGCGCTATTTGCTGCTGGAATGACAGTGCCGCTAGCAATATTGGCCATGCTGTGGGACAAGGTTAATCTGGTGGCTAGGTTGCGTCCTAGACCAATAGAGTTTGGGCCGGTAAAGACTACTTTGTGGGGCGTGATTTCTGGAGCCTTGTTCGTGGCTCTTGGATTGTTATTTGTTTTTACGGATGCTACCGGCTCGTTGGGTGGAATCCTAGACGCCAAAGCGCAATACGGTATAGAGCTTAGATTGTGGAGAATTGGCGCCAACGTGCCCGACTATATCGCTCTTATAGTTGTTGCTTTGCTGGTCGGGGGGTTAGCTTTTTGGTCTCTACGTCGCGCCGATAATTAATAAGCGACCTAGGTGCATAGTTGGTGGGCGGTACCAGATTTGAACTGATGACCTCTTCCGTGTCAGGGAAGCGCGCTACCAACTGCGCCAACCGCCCGAGGTGGAGACGGGATTTGAACCCGTGTAGACGGATTTGCAGTCCGTTGCCTCGCCTCTCGGCCACTCCACCGTGTGAGTTAGGCCATCGAGACCCTCTCCGAGCGGACGACGGGATTCGAACCCGCGACCCTCACCTTGGCAAGGTGATGCTCTACCAACTGAGCCACGTCCGCATTTCCCTCTTCAGGGTCGCTCCCTGTTGGCCTAAGGCCTACTACAAGGTGCGAGGACTAACTTAGCGAAGTTTGCGCTGAATGCAAAACTCACAATAGTCCTTAAGCTGACAACATTGCGATTTTTGAGATTTTGGGTGGAGTCGATAAGTGCGATAACGTTATGCGACGTCCGGGCGATTGGCGCAGTGGTAGCGCGCTTCGTTCACACCGAAGAGGTCGGCAGTTCGAACCTGCCATCGCCCACCCCTATTCAAATCTTGTTTCAAACCCACTTCAAAACAAGTCCGCATATCGCGGATATGCGGTGAGCATGCTGAAACTACTTGTTTAGGATTTAAAACTACTTATAATTTGCGGTTCGCCGATGTGGCTTAAGTTGTTTTGACCGCTTGGTCAGGGAAATCTTTTAAGTGTCCTTCAGACGAGTCACAATCTGTCAGTGCGGGGCTTTCGGTCGTTACGTGTAGGCGCAGCTGTTCTTCTGGGGTCAAGGAGAGGCAACGCCGTTCAACGCCCAGGGGTTTGGGAAAAGACTTCTTGACAGCGAAGAAAATGAGAGAATGAAGCTTGAAGTTTAGAGAACTAAAGAATCACTACGGGAAGAGGTGAAAAATGGTGACGCGGGTGTCCATAGCACGTCCTGTTATGGAATGGGCAATCAGTCGCACTCGTGAGAGTGTTGACGAACTCAAGGAAAGAGAAAACTTCAAGAGAATTGACGATTGGCTAGCCGGCAAAGCTCAGCCAACGCTAAAGCAGGCTGAGGCTTTAGCATCCGCTGCCCTTATTCCTTTCGGTTATTTGCTGTTAGATGAGCCCGTAGATACCCGGCCACCCTGTCCCGATTTTCGGACAATTGGCAGTAAAGAAGTCTTAGAGATTAGCCCTGAACTTGAAGAAACGATCTACCGTAACGAACAACGCCTCACGTGGTATGCCGAATACGCCAGGCTGGTCGGGGAGCCACGCCCTGAGGGAAGTGGGAAATATACGATTGCCAACAGTCCGGTGAAAGCCGCCGAAGCCATGCGGAATGTTATCGGTTGGCCGGATAGCCGCAAGCATGGCTCTCGCGACCGCGTTGGACAATTGGCCAATCTTCTTGAAGATGCCGGCATATTGGTTATGCGAAACTCTGTTCTAGGCAACAACACTCAACGGCGACTGCACGTTGAGGAATTCAGAGGATTTACGCTCCTCAGCGATGGGTACGCCTTAATTTTCATAAACTCTGCCGATTTTAAGAGCGCCCAATTATTCAGCTTGGCTCACGAATATGGCCATGTTCTTCTCGGCCGCCCCGGAATCACTGGGCAGCTTAATTACGACCAGGATATCGAGAGATGGTGCAATAAGTTTGCCGCTGAGTTTTTGATTTCCGTCCGCGACCTGCGGGCACGCTGGGCACATAGTAAAGATCTTGATGCCGTGACCAATTGGGCTTACAAAACATTTGGTGTGGGAACGGATCCGACTGTTTGGTCTTTGGTGGAAGATGGTGCAATCTCCAGGCAGGATGGACAAGCGTATATAAACAATTCTCGCGGAAGATACGATCCAAAAAGAGTTGGCAGCGGCGGACCTGATTTCGTGACCCTAACAAAATCGAGATTAGGAAAGCGATTTCTCGATGCCGCAGTCGAAGCCCGACTAGATGGTGTGCTGGATGAAGAAGAATTTGCCAGACAGATTGGCGTGTCCAAGACTTCCACCGTAAATAGCGTTGTGGAGATGGTGTGTGGTGCCTGATATCTATCTCCTCGACACCAACGTTGTCATTAATGCTTTTAATCTCTACCCAAAACATATCTTCGTGAGTTATTGGAACTTTTTTGAGAAAAGAATTACCAATGGACAGTTCGTGTTTCATGAAAAAGTTCGTGATGAAATTCTAAAAAAGGAAGACGAAAAATCTCAGTGGTTCAGCAGGTTTGTGCCCAACGAACAAATTATTCGCACAGATAGCGCAGAACTTGAGTCCTATAAATTGGTGACGAGTTGGGCTATTGAACGTCAGACTGCAGGTGCGTACGAAATAGGAGCCCAAAGAGAGTTCCTCAATGCTGCCGACTCGTGGCTGGTGGCCTCGGCTCGCAGCAGACTATTTACGATAGTTAGCAATGAGAGACCTAACTCTAACTCGAAGAAGAAAATTAAAATACCTGATGCTGCTCGTGAATTCGGTGTTGATTGCATTACTGGACTAGAGATGCTAGCCCGCGAGCGCGTTACGTTTTGATGAGACGCGCATCCCTCATCACTTTGCACATTAGCTATGAAGGAAAACTGTGCACCAGTTGGGTAAGTCGTGATACCCCTGTTAAGGTTTATCAGGTTGAGGACATGGGTCGCTAGCGGCTCAGTAGTCGTCTAGTGCTTTGAAAGATTGTTGTGTCTACTAACACGCGAGTGACGTCGGCTGGTACCTTCCGTCCAGAGCTGCATGGGTTGCGAGCTATAGCAATTTTGATGGTGGCCTCGTATCACATCTGGATTGGCAGAGTTTCGGGTGGCATAGATATATTCCTGCTCATCTCTAGCTATTTGTTGATGCAAACCTTTTTGCGTCGAATGGACAATGGCCGCAAGCTGGACGTCGTCGGTTATTGGCTAAAAGCATTCCGCAGACTTCTTCCCCCGGCGGTCATAACAATCCTTGCCTCAGTAGGTGTCGCCTATGCATTTTTTGCTCCAGAGCTTATTCGCGAAGTTCTACGGCAAGCGGTGGCTTCGCTTGGATACTACGAAAACTGGTATCTCGCAGAGAACGGTTTCGACTACTACGCTGATAAATCCGTTGTCAGTCCGCTACAGCATTTCTGGTCGTTGTCGATTCAAGGCCAGATATTCCTCGTTTGGCCCGCAATAATAGCTGTCTGCTGGTGGGCTGCTAAACGCTCTAAGACGAACGTTCGCACCTGGCTCGCGGTTGTCTTCGGCGCAATTTTCGCCACCTCCTTAGCCTGGTCGATATTCCAAACCGCCACCCTTCAGCAGTACGCCTATTTCTCGACTTGGACGAGGCTGTGGGAGTTCGCGCTGGGTGCGTTATTTGCTCTAGTTCTGCCAAAAATTGAGACGCGATTCAAATATGGGCCGGGGATTGAGAACAACCATTCGCGGTTGCAGCTTACAGCCCGATTTATCTTGGGTTGGGCTGGGCTGATTGCGGTGCTTTCTTGCGGGCTTATTATCGACGTTCAAGGTCTGTTTCCTGGCTACGTTGCTTTGTGGCCAACAATGGCAGCGCTAATCGCCCTAGTGGCGGGCAATACTGGCCTGCCGTTTTCTGCTGACCGGCTATTGTCGTCTAGGCCGCTGCAGTTTTTGGGTGATAAGTCTTACGCTCTCTACCTAGTTCATTGGCCGGTGCTAATTACCGCCCTGCACTTGACGGGTAGAGACCAACTTCGCCTTTCCCAAGGGGTATTCGCGTTGGGCATCTCTATTGCCCTGGCAGTGGTGCTAACTGATTGGGTCGACGCGCCCATCCGGTACTCAACATGGGCGGCCAAACGATATCTCAATAGTGCCCTGGTTATTATTATTAGCTTGGTGGTCGGTTTCGTGCCTGTCTTGAGTTACGAAAGTCGCCTCATATACAAAGAGCGTCAATTACGTCTGGAAGCGATACGCAATAACCCTGGTGCGCTGACATTAACCGGAGAAGAATTGCCTTCCCCAGACGCTAATCCGCCAACGCTGTCGCTGCTGGAAAATATCCGCGAGGATTGGGCGTTCCTACCTAATGGGTGCCCAGGGCGTGCTAGTTTCGACCGTGAGTGGGAAGGCTCAGGTTCATGCTATGCGAGCCATTTTCCCGGCCAAAAACTCGTCGTTGCTGTTGGAAACTCAAGACTAGAACAATACTTACCATTTTTAGAAACTCTTGGTAAGGATTACAACTGGTACTTAGTCAATTTATTGATGGGCGGATGCGGCTATTATCGATCAGATGATTTTTGGATGCCCGGCGGCCAAAATTGTGTGGATTGGAATCGTCAAGTAGATGACTATATAGACCACGTGAAACCAGACATGGTCATCTTGTTATCGACTTACATAGGTTATCAAGAAGGCGAAATAATGACGCCAGGGCTGTCAGAAATTCTTGCCGACTACACTAGCCGAGGCATAGACGTATTAGCGTTACGCGATGAGCCGCGTTTGCCGCGGGATCCAATAAGTTGCCTGAATGATCTGCGTGTCGACGATCCAGCAATATCCGACAACGACATAAATGAGAACTGTGCTGTTTCCAGATATGAAGCTGGTTTTCGCGATATCGACGAATTAACTGAGATAGCGAATAACACTCCAGGACCTGGCCAAGTGTTTTTAGTAGACCCAAGTATATGGATTTGTCCAGACGAGCAATGCCCTATCATTATCGGCAACGTTCATGTATACATAGATTCCAACCACATCACTGCGATGTACGCCAACACCATGACTGAGCCAATTCGTCCTCAGCTAGATGAGTTCTTTGCGTAGTAAATAATGCTCTGGGCTGGCGCTGGTTAGCGTTCGGTCTAAACTGTCAGGCACAATGGCTTAGAACGCACAACGAGTGCGTCGCAAATCGTGCGGCCCGGTATGCCGCCGAAAGGAACCAAAGTGGTAAAGAAAATAACGGTTGTCAAACCAGCGGGGGACGAAACTCAAGAGGTTGAGGCAGACAGCGGGCTGGAGCTATTTGGTGCTGACCAGCAAATCGTAGCTATGCGATTGAATGGTACGACAGTCGATTTAGCTCACGAGATAGTCGATGGTGATGTTATAGAGCCAGTGCTTATGACTAGCGAGGAAGGGCTCGCTATTGTCCGCCACTCTGCTGCTCACGTCACTGCTCAAGCGCTGCAAGAAATATTCCCCCAAGCAAGACTAGGTATTGGCCCGCCTATCACTGACGGTTTCTACTACGACTTCCAGACCGAACCGTTGACTCCAGAAGATTTGAAAACCATCGAAAAGCGCATGGTGCAAATCATTAAACAGCGTCAGCGTTTTGTTCGTCGAGTAGTTAGCGATGAGCAGGCTCGCATTGAGGAGGCTGACGAACCGTTCAAGTTAGAACTGATAGCCGATAAGTCGAGCGCTAATCATCAAGATGGTTCTGCGGTGGAGGTCGGTAGCGGCGAGCTGACCATCTACGACAACGTGCGTCGAGACGGGTCTGTGGCCTGGAAAGACTTGTGTCGTGGCCCTCACGTCCCACACACCGGATATTTGAAAGCGGTTGCACTAACGAAAACGTCGGCTGCCTACTGGCGTGGCGATCAACGCAACGCCGGTTTGCAACGTGTTTACGGTACTGCCTGGGCGAGTCGGGAAGATCTGAAGGCTTATCAGACGAGAATGGCTGAGGCTGCCAAAAGAGATCACCGCAGATTAGGTCAAGAATTAGATCTATTTAGCTTTCCTGAAGAGATCGGTTCAGGTCTGTCTGTATTCCACCC
Organism: Vaginimicrobium propionicum; assembly: GCF_900155645.1. Lineage (GTDB taxonomy): Bacteria > Actinomycetota > Actinomycetes > Propionibacteriales > Propionibacteriaceae > Vaginimicrobium > Vaginimicrobium propionicum. The sequence goes on along the minus strand of NZ_LT706985.1, from coordinate 714,047 downwards.
AAAGGGTGGCATTGTGCGTATGGAGATGGAAGAGTATTCCAGACGTCAACATTTGTCGGCAGGCTACTCATTCGTAAATACGCCACATATCACGAAATCTGATTTATATAAGACCTCCGGTCACCTCGACTGGTATGCCGACGGCATGTACCCGCCGATGCACATGGACGAAGAACGCGACGAGCTGGGAAACATCACTAAACAGGGCGTTGACTACTACCTAAAGCCAATGAACTGCCCGATGCATAATTTAATTTTTATGGCTAAACAGCGCTCCTATCGTGAGCTGCCGTTACGGTTGTTCGAGTTTGGTACGGTCTATCGCAACGAAAAATCGGGTGTATTACACGGCCTAACTAGAGGACGTGGTTTCACTCAAGATGACGCTCACATTTATTGCACGCGCGACCAGATGCGTGATGAATTGACTCGGCTGCTGCAATTCGTCCTTAATCTGCTGAAGGATTACGGCCTAGACGATTTCTATTTGGAACTATCCACCAAGAACCCCGAAAAATTTGTTGGCGACGACGCCACTTGGGAAGAAGCAACCGAGACGCTGCGCGAAGTAGCCGAGTCATCCGGTTTGGAGCTTCGTCCAGATCCTGAGGGTGCCGCTTTCTATGGACCAAAGATTTCCGTTCAAGCTAAGGACGCGATTGGGCGTACCTGGCAGATGTCTACTATCCAGCTTGATTTCAATCTGCCAGAAAGATTCGGGTTGGAATACACGGCGGCAGATGGCACGAGACAACGTCCTGTAATGATCCACCGAGCACTATTTGGTTCAATTGAACGATTCTTCGGCGTGCTGGTTGAACATTATGCTGGCGCTTTCCCAGCTTGGCTTGCTCCAGTTCAAGTTGTTGGTATTCCAGTGGCAGAAACATTTAATGGCTACCTCGGTGCTGTTATTGAAAAACTGAAAGGTTTGGGTGTGCGTGCCGAGCTTGACTCCTCAGATGATCGGATGCCGAAGAAAATCCGTACTGCCCAACGTCAGAAAGTGCCGTTTATGTTAATCGCTGGTGGCGATGACGAGGCGGCCGGGGCAGTCAGTTTCCGCTTCCGCGATGGTAGCCAACGCAACCAGGTACCCGTCGATGAGGCGATAGACCTGATCGTCAACCATCTCAATTCGCGGTCTAACAAGGATTTATCTGCCAAAAAGGTGACCGAAAATGAGTGAGGATTGCCAGGATGGGCTGCATTTCGCTGGGGTGCCGGACGAATTCCAGCGCCTCTGGGTGCCCTACCGAATGGCCTATATCGATGGCGACTCTAAACCGAGCGATTCTAGTGAGAAGGAATGCCCGTTTTGTCAGGTGCCTGCAAAAAGTGATGACGCCGGCCTAGTGGTAAGACGTGGGGAACACGCCTATGTGGTGTTGAACCTCTTCCCGTACAACACCGGTCATCTGCTGGTTTGCCCCTACCGGCACGTTGCCGACTATATCCAACTGACTACGGAAGAAACCCGCGAAATAGCCGTGCTTACCCAGGAGTCTATTCGAACTTTGCAGGCAGTATCTAAACCTCAAGGTTTTAATTTGGGAATGAATCAAGGCTCGGTTGCTGGTGCCGGAATAGCGGCTCACCTACATCAACATGTGATACCTCGATGGCTTGGCGACGCAAACTTCTTTCCCCTCATTGCTAAGACAAAAGCGTTGCCGCAACTACTATGCGATACCCGCACGATGTTGGCTAACGCTTGGGTGTCTTAGGGGTAGCCAATGCTGGAAAAATTTCGACGAGTCTGGACTAAGGTCATAACACCAATAGCGAAAGGCCTACTTAAAGTCCATATAACCCCGGACACGGTTACCTGGGTAGGCACTATCGCCTCGGTGGTAATAGCTCTGCTGTGTTTCCCGCGTGGATGGTTGTGGCCTGGTGCTCTTGGCTGCGGGGTGTTCGTCCTAGCTGACTCGTTAGATGGCACGATGGCTAGGTTGTCTGGAAAATCATCGAAATGGGGTGCCTTCTTAGATTCGACTCTTGACCGCCTAAATGATGGTGCGATTTTCGGCTCGATAGCGCTCTACTATGCGGGCGATCCCAGCACTAGAGTTTGGTGCGGGGTAGCTATCGCTGCGCTAGTATTCGGTCAAGTCACCTCGTATACGAAAGCTCGTGGTGAATCGCTCGGCTACCAGGTGAATGCAGGCATCGCCGGGCGTGCTGACCGCCTAGTAATCGGTCTGCTAGGTGCTTTGCTAACTGGGGTTGGTTTGGCTTTGGCGTTGCCGATAGCTCTAGTGATTCTCTTAGTGCTTGGGGTCGCTACCGTCGGTCAGCGAATGGCCATAGTGGCTAGGCAATACCACAAAGAAGATGAGTGAAGTAGCTAAGTTAAGGGCGCTTAAACTAGCAGCCTATGTGCCCGAACTCCTTTGGAATCCTCTTGGGCATGCTCTTTCATGGTGGCTAGCCTGGCGTGTTCCAAAGCCGGTTCGCCAGTGGCAACTAAACGCTGAAGTTGTCACTGGCAAGCCAGTTACCAAGAAACAAACCAGACAGGCCATGTGGTATTGGTTTCGCAATACGGTTGGCTCCCTTCAGCTTGGACGCTGGTCCATGTCAAAAATCAATCGCATTGTCAGTGTTAACGATCTGGAACGTTTACATTCGCTCTTGGCTGAACGTGGATTAGTTCTGGCTTTAGCGCACATGGGCAGTTGGGACTTGGCTGGAGCTTTTGCTTGTCTTAATGGTTTGCCGGTCACCTCGGTAGCGGAGAATCTACCGTCCGGCCAATTTGAGTATTTTTCTACTATCCGAGCCAAACTGGGTCTGCGAATTTTCAACCAAAAAGAAGCTCATCTAGTGAGTAAATTGACTAATGAAGTCCAACAGGGACGAGTGGTTTGTTTGGTTGCAGATAGAGATTTCTCGGCTAGAGGAGTGCCGGTTATTTGGAAAACTCCGTCTAAGTCAATAAAGCTCACCATGCCGCCAGGACCGGCGTTAATTGCTATTCGCACCGGTGCAGCTTTGGTTCCTGTCACTTGCACTTTTGATGCCGGTAAAATGCGTATCCATGTAGGTTCTACTATCGAGCCGGTTTCCGATGCTGACCCGCTGGCTACGATGACCCAAGAGCTCGCTGATGCTTTTGCCGAACAAATTACGGCCTACCCGACCGACTGGCACATGCTGCAGAAGTTCTTCCCAGGAGTGACACCGTGAGAAAAACTAAGATTAAAAGTGTTGGGATAGTATGCCCATATTCATTCAAAGTGCCTGGAGGCGTGCAAAACCATGTTCTAGGTATGGCAGGTTGGCTGAAATCTAACGGGATCAGGGTAGGGATTTTGGCTCCCGGATACCCGCCCGATGGCTTGCTGTCCAGCTACCACATCGACGAATCAGACTTCACAACTGGTGGAAAAACTGTTCCAGTAAAAGTCAATGGGTCAGTGGCACGAATAAATTTTGGTCCGCGTTCTGCCATGCGCGCTAAAAAATGGTTGGACACCGGAGGTTGGGATATTGTTCACCTGCATGAGCCGATAACCCCAACTTTATCGCTGCTTACCTTGTGGCTGACCGAAAAGCCGGTGGTGGGAACCTTCCACTCTTCTAGTCCGGTTTACCGCCTGTTGCGGGTTATCAACGAGATGCTACCGAAAGCTGTCCACCGTCTTGACGCCTCTATCGCAGTCTCGTCGATGGCGAAAGTAGTTGCCACCGGACACACTGGTCTAGACCCGGTGATAGTCGGTAATGGGCTAGATATAAATGATTACCAACTTGCGCCAACTAAAAGTCGTTGGCGTGGTGGCGATCATCCTAGGATCACCTTTCTGGGTCGCTACGCGGAGCCGCGTAAGGGCTTCAATGTGTTAACAGCCGCAAAGTCACTTATTCAACGCGAATACCCTGACGCTGAGTTTCTGGTCATCGGACGCGGTCCTGAATTGGAAATTGAGGGGATGCGTTTTGTTGGCAACGTTTCGGATAAGCAACGCAATGACTGGCTCACCAAAACCGACGTCTATATTGCCCCCCAGACGGGTAGAGAAAGTTTCGGGATCGTCTTGATCGAGGCGCTAGCTTGTGGTGCGCCTGTAGTGGCCAGCGATCTACCTGCTTTTGTCGACGTCTTAACAAATGAAGAGGGCATAGCTGGTCATATTTTTGAGGCTGGCAATCCCACTGCATTAGCTGAAGCAGTGTTGAAGAGTCTTGGTGAGCCCAGAGATTTGAGACTGTCACACGGACGTGACGTGGCTGAACGCTACGATTGGTCTGTTATTGGTCCGCAGGTGGTAGACATCTATAAATATGCGCTTGAACGGAGACTGGCGGCTAATGCCCGTAATAAACTTTTTGATCGCCCTAAGCGTAGAAGTGATGGGTTAAACGAGAGCCGCGGGGAATAAATGACGAATGTCCCGCCCGATGCCTCTATGGAGCTGCTGAATTCCATCACAAAACAACCACTCAGCCCGGAATATGCTGCCCAAAGTGAGTTGAGATCAGCGCCATTACTAAAGATTATGGTTTTGGCGGTGTGCGTAATCGCCGGCCTGGTAACGACTGCTTTCGCAATGACGAGTGGACAGTCAAGACCGCAAGCTGCAGATGAGAGAGCAGGTCTAATTGAGCGTGTCAATGCAGCCGAACAAGCTAATCAGCAATTACGTGAACAAGTTTTGGTGTTGCATCAAGAAGTTGATGAGTTGAGAGCAGAAACCAATATTGGATCGTCTGCCGAGCTTCGTGATCTAGGTGCCCAGGCTGCTGCTCAAGCCATTAGCGGACCAGGTCTAGTGATCGAGCTGAGCGAACCATCTGGGCTAAAAGCAGATGCATTAGTGGTAGATGAAGACTTACGTCAGATAGTTAATGGGCTATGGCAAGCTGGAGCTGACGGTATCTCAATCAACGGTCACAGAGTTAGTTCGCGCACTGCTATACGTCAAGCTGGCCAGGCAATAACCATTAATTATCGCTCACTGACTAGCCCTTATCGTGTTGAAGCTATTGGAGGTAAAGCTCTTGCAGCCGATTTTTCCAACACCAGTGGTGGGGCTCTATTAGGTTATCTGAAACAAAACTATGGCTTGGAGTGGTCAATGATTACCAATGATCAGCTCACCTTGGAAGCAGACCCAGGGTTGAGCCTCAACTATGCTAATCCGGCATGAGTGAAGGAGCGAGATTGTGATTTGGGCTTTTCTTGGGTTAGTAGTCGGTGTCGTAGCAGCAGTTATTTGGCAACCCGAACTGCCCGCGTGGATGCAGTCTTATCTGCCGATAATGATCGTTGCTGCCTTAGACGCTCTCGTCGGTGCTTTGCGAGCCTATCTTGGGAAAACCTTTTCACAACGGGTTTTCTTGATCTCTTTCGTGTCGAATATTGCGGTAGCAGCCATGCTGGTTGGCCTTGGTGATTTGATCGGTGTTGGCACTCAACTATCTACGGCCGTCCTAGTTGTGTTGGGCATTCGGATATTCACCAATGCTGCCTCGATTCGGCGGGCTGTGCTCCATGCCTAAGAGATGGTTTAAGGCTGGCATCAATCAGCTAGTACTAGCTGTCTGCCTGGGATTGGTAGCTTTCGCGATAACGGTTCAGGTGATGCGTTCTGATAGCCGCAACCCATATTCGGGAATGCGGCAAGATGACCTTATTCAAGTGTTAGATGGGCTGAATGCCGAATCTGATCGGCTTGGCAAAGAAATTGCCGAGCTTAGCCTTACTAGAGACGAATTGAAATCAGGCGTTGATGCTATGGAAGTCTCACAGCGTGAGGCTGAAAAACGCCTTCAAACATTAGCTATCTTGGCTGGTACGATGCCAGCCAGTGGGCCAGGGATTACCGTTACTATCACCGCGCCTGACGACAAGTTCAATGCTTCAGCTGTATTGAATGCTGTTCAAGAATTAAAAGATGCAGGTGCAGAGGTAATCGAAATAAATGATCAGGTAAGGTTGTCGGCTAATTCTTGGTTTGCTAACCGGGATAATCAGATAGTAATTGATAACCAAATAGTAAATTTGCCGATGACTATTGACGTTATCGGTGACCCGCATTCACTCGAAGAGGGAGCCAGATTCCGTGGGGGATTAGTCTCTAGAGTTGAGGGTTCAAATATTGGCGGACACGTCCAAATTACCCAGCAGGATGAGGTGCTAATCGAATCGGTGTGCCAGCTACCGGATTTCCAAGTCGCTAAACCTGCTTAAGGCGGCGAGGATTGCTCCTAACATGCCCGTATTAGCTAACCTAGTGGCACAGGGTGTTTTCACTCATCCACTTGAGTGTGCCAGGAGGAAATATGACCGAAGTGCCTGCTGAACTGCGTTATACGAAAGAGCACGAGTGGGTGCGTACCGATTCGGCTGTCAAAGCCCGAATCGGGATTACCGCGTATGCGGTTGAGCAGTTAGGAGATATCGTCTATGCCTCGCTGCCGACTGTTGGTGCCACTGTTGAGGTTGGAGATTCCTGTGGAGAAATTGAATCCACTAAATCTGTTTCTGACGTATTTTCACCGGTTTCTGGAGTAATTGTGTCGGTAAACGACCAAGTTATTGAAACGCCGGAAATAATAAATCAATCCAATTATGACGATGGTTGGCTTTTTGAAGTTGAACTGTCTAACGCCACTGAGTTGGATGCCTTACTTGATTGTGCGTCTTATCAGCAGTTCGTAGAAGAGCTTTGAGTCTGAATTAGATAACATATTGCTTTCCAGAGCAGATACGAGGGAGTGCAGCATGATTGAATGCTCCAAGTGCGGCGCCAAGAATCGGGCAGACGCTAACTTCTGTTCACATTGTGGCGCAAAAATCGCCAGGATTACCGGAGACACCACCAGGGTTATCCCGGTCATTGATGATGAGTTCCGTGATGATATCCGTGCCGTAGAGCTAGCTCCTGAAGATGCTGCTGCCGTTCGTGACTTACCTGCTGGTAATGCTTTATTGATAGTTACGCGCGGGCCGTCCACTGGAGGTAGATTCCTATTGGATTCTGAGGTGGTAACGGTTGGGCGAAGCCCAAAGAGTGACATTTTTCTAGACGATATAACCGTTTCTAGACATCACGCCACTTTTACTATGAAAGATGGACAAGTTACTTTAACCGATCAGAAAAGTCACAACGGAACCTACGTAAATCGTGATCTAATTGCCGATTCAGCTGTGCTTAGACAGGGTGATGAGGTTCAGATTGGGCGATACCGAATGCTTTTCTTCGTCAGTGAGCGTGGGTTGAGGTAATGCCCCCAGGGCCTAAGCGCACTATCGGGCAAGTAATGAAAATACTTAAACCCGAGTTCGATGATGTTTCCATTTCTAAGATTCGATTCTTAGAAAAGGAGGGGTTGCTGGCGCCAGAGCGAGCGCCGTCTGGTTATCGAAAATATTCTCAAGAAGACATCAATCGGCTAATCCAGATTTTACGAATTCAACGCGACACTTATCTGCCTTTGAAAGTTATTCGCGAAAAATTAGAAGAAATAGATCGCGGTGGAAGCCAGAAAGAATCAAGTAGTCAGATAAGCCCGAACAGCTCTGCTGGCAAAGCTAAAGATAGTAAACCGCTGATCCCTTCAACACCAGACTCAGATTCTAAGCCACAGCGTTTTACTCGCCGTCAGTTGTTACAAATCTCAGGGGTCAGCGAGGCCACGTTTATTGAATTAGAGCGTCAACATATGGTGCAGCCTAGACGTGGTTCCGTTTATTATGGGCGTGAGGCGCTAATCATCTGTGTTGTGGCTCGAAAGCTCCAAGGCTATGGATTAGATACTAGGCATCTTCGGGTTATAAAAATCGCGGCAGAACGTGACGTAAGTTTGATTGAGCAGGCGGCTGGTTACTCTATTCGTCATAGTCCAGACCCGGTTGCAGCTATGAATGAGGTATGCAATCTGGTTACCTATGCCCATCAAGCATTGATGTTTGTCATGCTTCAAGGCTAATTTCCGGTGCAACTGATTCTTTCAAAATAGAATTAGTTTTGTGATTGAACTTGACGTGGTCGGGGTGCGGGTAGAGGTTTCGACATCTACACCCATGCTGTTGCTGCGTGAATCGTTCGGGAAACGTTATCTATCTATTTGGATTGGCGCCAACGAGGCTGCAGCTATCGTTGAAGAGCTGGAAGGTAATAAAGCGCCTAGACCTCAAACTCATGACTTGATGGCTGAGATCCTGAAGCTATCTGGGGAAAAGGTTGAAGGAATTATTTGTGCCGTAAAAGATGGAGTTTTTTACGGCAAGTTGTGTATCGGGGATGCTGCCCTTGATGCTAGACCCTCAGATTTGGTGGCTCTGGCTTTGCGTGCTGGGTTCAAAGTTAGCTGTGAGAAGCGGCTAATGGATGAAGTAGGGGTTGAGGTTTTGCAAACACCTAATGATGAGGTTGAGCGTTTCAAAGAGTTTTTAGATACTGTCACACCAGACGATTTTGAAGATAAAAAACCCTAGTGAAATGGCATTTAGTGGGTGATCTTGAGCTTTGAAAAACAAAATAGTCTAGGTGTCGCTAATTGCTTGACTGCTAACAAACGCCTAGCGTTTTCAACACCAGCTAGGAGAAAGGCATCTTGGTGAGTTCAGCGCTATACGGCCAGGCCGAGGGTCAGGGAACCTTATTTGACGGTGACTTCAGCCTGGTGCCTGACGATTTAGGTTTCCGCGGGCCAGTGGCTTGCAGAGTGGTCGGAATCACCTATCGGCAGCTTGACTATTGGGCGCGTACCGGGTTGGTTGTTCCCGAGATTCGCGCTGCCGAAGGTTCTGGCTCAAAAAGACTTTATTCTTTCCGTGATCTTTTGTTGCTGAAAGTGGTTAAGAGTCTGCTCGATATCGGTATTTCACTGCAGCAGATTCGAGTGGCGATAAATCATCTTCATCAGCGTGGCGTCCAAGATTTGTCTCAGGTCACATTGATGAGTGACGGCGCCTCCGTTTATGAGGCTACCAGTGACAATGAGGTTGTCGATTTGTTGCGTGGTGGCCAAGGGATGTTCGCTATCGCCTTGGGTGGCGTATGGAAAGAAGTGGAGGGCACCTTATCCCAGCTACCCAAAGTTGATGAGGAAGCCTATCAAACTGATGAACTTTCGTTGCGTAGAGCGGCTAAGCTAGCAAACGGATAACAGCCGAAATAAACGAAAGTTGCGGGTCAATGGATTTCGCTAACCGTCACATTGGACCTAGCCCAAGCGAACAAGCAAAGATGCTTGCTGAGCTGGGATATAACAGCCTGGATGATTTTGTTTCTGCCCTAGTTCCTGCCGATATTCGCTTAAGAGACAAATTGAATTTGCCGCCAGCTATATCTGAAGCTCAAGCCCAGCAGCGGTTGCGTGAGATGTCCGAACTAAACAATGCGCTGACTCAGATGATTGGGCTTGGCTATTACGGCACGGTAACCCCCGCCGTTATTCAGCGAAATATTTTCGAAAATCCAAGCTGGTATACCGCTTACACCCCCTATCAACCGGAGATGAGCCAAGGCAGATTAGCGGCTTTATTGAACTTTCAGCAGATGGTTGCTGATCTTACGGGTCTACCCATTGCTGGAGCTAGCCTATTAGATGAAGCAACTGCTCTTGCCGAGGCAATTTCGATGGCTAAGCGGCTGACCCGTAAAGATGGCATAGTGCTAATTGATGCCGGTATCTTCCCGCAATCGCTTGAGGTCGTTAACACTCGCACGCAACTTAGTGGTATAGAGGTTGTAGTCACCGATGATGTGGCTAACCATCCCAGACTTTCTGAGGCATTCGCATTGGTGGTTCAAACCCCCAATGCTGATGGGCGGTTGGCTCCTACATCTGAGCTAGCTGCGATAGCTGAAGCTGGCCACCAGGCTGGAGCATTAGTTATTGCAGCGGCAGATCTATTAGCTTTAACGCTTGTCAGGCCACCTGGCGAGTGGGGAGCTGACATCGCGGTCGGCTCAACACAAAGATTTGGCATTCCACTATTTTATGGTGGCCCACACGCTGGGTATATTGCTGCACGCGAGAATATGGCCAGGCAACTTCCAGGGCGACTAGTTGGGGTCTCCAAAGATACTAACGGCAATATTGCTTTACGGTTAGCATTGCAGACTCGCGAACAGCACATCAGGCGTGAACGAGCTACCTCGAATATCTGCACTGCTCAAGTGCTGTTAGCTGTTATGGCCGGGATGTACGCCGTGTATCACGGCCCTGAAGGGCTTAAAGCTATCGCTCAATCTATCCACGACAAGGCTAGGCGGCTAGCCGGAAGTCTGCCAGGTTTGGTATATCACGAGTTTTTCGACACTTTACTGGTTAAAGTTGACGGTTGCGCCAGCCAGATTGTTGCTGCCGCCAGGCGCTTGGGTGTCCATCTTCGACTGGTTGATGAGAACCACATTGGTATAGCAGTTGGTGAAGATAGCCAGGAAACTGACCTGGTTAAGGTCGCTAAAGCGTTTGGGGTAGAGCTTGGCTCACGCATGGTAGGCAGCTTGGGTAGCGATCAGCGTACTAGCTCGTATCTGACGAACCCGGTATTTAACAGCTATCATTCAGAAACCAAGATGATGCGTTACCTTCATCGGCTAGCTTGCAAGGATTATGCCTTAGATACCGGCATGATTCCGTTGGGCTCATGCACTATGAAGTTAACTTCAGCATCCGAGATGGCTCAAATAGCCCAGCCTGGGTTTGCTAATTTGCATCCGTTCGTCCCAGATGAGGACGCAAAGGGTTACCACCAGTTGATGAGTCAGCTTAGTGAGTGGTTAATCGAAATAACGGGATACCAGGCTTGCACCTTTCAACCCAATTCTGGTGCGGCAGGCGAGTACACCGGGTTAGCGGCTATTAGACGTTATCACCTGGCTAATGGACATCCTGAGCGGGATGTGTGCTTGATTCCCTCGTCAGCGCACGGCACGAATGCTGCTTCAGCGGCGATGGCTGGGATGCGCGTCTTGGTAATCAAGGCTTGCCCAGACGGCCAGATTGATTTAGCCGACCTGGCAGCGAAGATTGCCGCTAATGAAGGCAAAATCGCTGCTGCCATGGTTACCTATCCTTCTACCCACGGCGCTTTCGAGGGCACCATTAAACCCATTTGCCAGCAAGTTCATGAGGCTGGTGGCCAAGTATATGTGGACGGCGCGAATCTAAACGCGCTGGTCGGATTGGCTAAGCCGGGTCGTTTCGGTGCTGATGTATCACATCTAAACCTACATAAAACTTTTGCTATCCCGCACGGCGGGGGAGGGCCTGGGGTAGGTCCGGTGCTGTGCCAGGAACATCTGGCGCCGTTCCTGCCAGAGGGTCTTAAGGGTAGCCGAGTTTCGGCCTCGCTACATGGGTCGGCAGGGGTGCTAGCAATATCGTGGGCTTATATCGCCATGATGGGAGCCAACGGGTTGACGCAGGCGTCCAAGATTGCCTTGTTAAATGCAAACTACATTGCTCACCGTCTAAGGGACTCTTTCCCGGTTCTGTACTCGGCTGAAAATGGCACAGTTGCTCACGAATGTATTGTTGACCCTAGAGCTTTGACGAAGAAAGCGCACCTAAGCATTGATGACATTGCTAAGCGTCTAGTTGATTACGGTTTTCATGCTCCGACAATGAGTTTTCCGGTGGCTGGGACGCTAATGATTGAGCCAACCGAATCCGAGGATTTAGGGGAGTTAGACGCTTTCTGCGATGCGATGATTGCTATCAGAGGTGAGATAGACAAGATAATTAGCGGGCAGTGGCCGCAAGACGATAATCCGTTGGTAAATGCCCCGCACACCATAGATCAGCTTGCTGGTGATGAGTGGGCACACCCCTACCCGCGCTCAGTTGCTATGGCTAATAGCCGTTATTGGCCGCCGGTTGGGCGCATAGATAATGCCTATGGCGACAGAAATCTAATTTGTGTTTGCCCGCCGCTTAGTGACCACGCATAGCAATTAGGAACGTTAAGGCGGCTTGCCCAAATTATGTTGGGGCAAGCCGCCTAAGTGTCGTCTATTGTCGAAGGTTATTCGGCAGGCTCGGGAGCTGGCTGACCGATAGACTCAATCAACTTCACGAACCATTCCTGGGTGATGTCGAATGGTTTGTGACCGGCAATCCGTTTGAAATCAATGATGGACAGTTCATCATTATTGTCCTCATCTAAGCCGATTACGCCGGGTTTACCGGCGAGTGCGGCATCTACCGCCATCTCGCAGGTGCGCATAATCAGCTTCAAATCGTCTTCATGAGAAGCAGCTGCTCTGGAATAATAGCCAGACTTTTGAACCATCGTCTTCTCTGCCTGGATGCGAGCGGCGAACTGCTTTCCAAACCAGGCGCCTGGGTTGATTTTATCAATTTGGACGTGATTGAAAGCGTCGCGGGGGACTTCTTCGCCGGCAGCTTCCATCTGGGCAACAATTTCTGGAACACCGGCACCTTCTGAGATGAAGATATTCACGTTGCCAACGGTGTCCATGATTTCTTCCAGTCGCTTAGCTTCGGCGTCCAAGTCGATGTGCATTTCAGGTAGGTACAAAGCATGCACCGCCCAGGCTTCACGACTTAACCCGATTTCTGGCAGCCAGTCTTGGCTATTCAGCCATTTCAGATAGCAGCGGGTAGTTTCGGCGGCAAGATAACCACAGTTGCGTCCCATGATCTCATGGATGATTAGCTCACGTGGAGCCGCATTGTGCTCGCCAATGATATTGCGGGCATATTCGCTACCTTCTTGGGCGGCTGACCAAGCACCCAAGGATTGTTTAATCGGGTAAATGTCGTTGTCGATTGTTTTCGGCAGCCCGACAACTGTCAGGGAAAAGTTATTGTCTGCCAGGTAAGCAGCTAGATCTGCTGCTGTGGTGTTTGTATCATCTCCGCCGATAGTGTGCAGCACGTCCACGCCGTCTTTGACGAGCTGGTTTGCGGCTACCGCAAGTGGGTCTTCACCCTCGGCAACCAGGCCACGTTTAACGCAGTCTTTGACGTTCGTCAGCTTGACACGAGAGTTACCAACAGGGGAGCCACCGAACTTGAACAGCACGTCAGCATTTTTCCGTACCGTATCAGTGACTGGAATGGAGTTGCCTTTCAGTAACCCTTCGTAGCCATAACGATAGGCAATTATTTCAGTGTCAGGAGACACTTCGCTGTAGCGTTTTATTAGTCCGGCTACCGCCGATGATAGGCAAGGCGCGAAGCCGCCGGCAGTTAAAATGCCAACTTTGTTAACCATGTCACTCTTTCTTCAAAAAGTCCTACATCTATAGCCTAGCTGGCGAACAATTTCTATGCTCGCCAGGGACGGCGGTTTTGGTATCAACCAAAAAATCCCAGGGGTTAAACGTCAATTATGACTGAATCTTGCCTCACCATGGCTCTGAAATGGCTAGCCTTAAAGGATGGCACGCTACTTGGATGTTCACCCACAAAATCCGCAGCCCAGGGCGTTAGCGCAAGCCGCTGAAGCATTGCACGCTGGCGCGGTTATCGCATACCCCACCGATTCTGGTTTTGCGTTAGGCACAAAATTAGGCAATCACGAGGGGTTAGAGCGAATCAAGCAAATCCGGCAATTGGACGACAAACACAATATGACCTTGGTGGTCAGCGAATTTGCTCAAATCGGCCAATACGTCGAAATGTCTAACCCGGTTTTTAGAGCCATTAAAGCTAATACGCCGGGTGGCTACACCTTTATTCTGCGTGCCACACGAGAAGTGCCGAAAGTTATGCAGCACCCGAAGAAACGTACCATCGGGGTCAGGGTGCCAGATCACGTCACCGCCTTGGCTCTATTAGATGAGCTAGGTGAGCCGTTGATGTCCGCGTCTTTGATACTGCCTGGCCACGATGAGGCTATGGACGATGGCTGGCAAATAAAAGAAGCCCTAGACAAGGATATTGACCTGGTCATCGATTCCGGCGATGTCATTAACAAGCCCACTACGGTCATTGACTTCACGACTGACGACGCTCCCGTCGTCGTCCGACTTGGAGCTGGTGACCCGACCCCATTCCAGTAAACGGTGGCTAGCTAGGAAATGGCTTATTGTACGAACACTTCCGAGAAGAATCGTTCAATGTTTGTGTCCGCGACCTCAGCAAAGTTCGGCATGATTATGGGTTTCTCGGCTCATGCTTTGGCGACGTCCGGGCTGCGGGTGCCGATATGTATGGCCGGAGCTACAAAAGCTAACCCAGCAAATGTGATTGCCCATAACAGCCCATAGTCGTGCGTTATAGGTACCGGAGTAAAGGGGATGTGATCCATGGCTGAAAGCCGCCCAAGAACGATTGCGGCGCTCAATGTCAGAATATAACCGTAAATTAACGGCTTTATTAGGCGTAGCCGGATTCGCCGCCTGCCGCCACTCAGATGAATTAGTTGTCGCTCTGCTTTCTGGTCAGAAACCAAGGTTGTGGTTAGTGCTATCAGCACAGCTCCAGAAACTAGGATTGCGAATAGCTGACGTGCTAGAGCTTGAGCTTTTAGTTGTCTCATTTCCGGTTCGTCAGGGTCAACTAGAAGCGCGAATGGTGCCTCGGTCAAGATAGTGGATCGAATTGTGTTCTGATCCTCACCGTCCAGATTTCCAAAACCAAAGATAATTATTGTGTATGAATAGGGCGTTTCAACGCCTAATTGTTCAAGCGTGGGAGAGCTCGGTGCTAATACCAGGCCGCTTAATACATTATTTTGTAGCCGGTCATCAGCGATAATGTTGTCTACTATTAGCCGTCGAGAAATGTTGGAATCAGTGAGAGAAATTCCGATTAAAGTGGTTTTCCCATCAGCACTAACATATCTGTTTGGTGCGTGGTTGATGTAACCGCTATCAAGCAGTCCTCCTGAAGCCACCGAGACGAGATCAAGATATGCGGTTGGGCACTCGTCAACGTTTGACGCTGCATTTATGCAGCCAATACTTTTAGGGTCTACTATCCGAAATATCTCGTCTTTTGTTGCGACTTCACCGAAGACAGCCATTCGTGTTTTCAAATCTGGGAAACGCCGCAGCAGATTATCCACCGCATTCTTATTTGCATTAACTATAGATAAATAACTTGTTTCGCCGCTTATCTGGTTTTGCGTCCAATTGCTTAGCACGGCAACACTACTCGCATAAAGAGCACCATAATAGTTCAATACGAAAACAGCACTCATGCCAGCGAGCACCAATTTCTGCATTCGATTAGCTAGCATGGACGTGACCCGATAATTACGGGCGCCTGGCCTTATTGAATATGCCAGGCTTGGTATAGAAAAGGCACCTAATATCATTGCGACATATTGCCCATAAGGAAATGAGTATAGTTGTCTGCTAATAATAAAGAGAAGTGTCAATATAGTTCCCACGATACTAAGCCCAAATAATAATTTTTTGGGAAAATAATCATTTTGTGGTTTGTGATTTTGTTTATGTTTATAGAAAAATACTGTCGTCCAAGCGGTAATTAAGCCGCCAACAGCGATTGAAACTATTACGGCTAAAGCTGTTGAATTGATACTTTCCCACTCGACGGCGTCCCAGCGTTGCTCGAAATGCGTTGCAACGGGATTAGCAAAAAGTTTGGTTGAAAGGGCCGATAGCCCCCAGCCAATGAATCCACCTGCGAGCGCTATTAACATCGTTTGCGCACAAGTTGTTGTTGTAGCTTTCCAAGGCTTATCGCCAATAGCTATCAGAATGCGATAGATCTCTCGTTTGCGTAAGTGGTCACTGCCGTAAATGGCAGCAACTGCAGAGAACAACAATAAAATCCCGAAGAACCAGGCAATTTGAGGTGGGATGGGCTGGTAGCTGGCGGCGTTGGCTCCTGCCATTCGCGAAGCGGCCGATACATTTGCAACGCTGCCCCCGCCGTGAGTGAGTTCGGAATCAATTTCTGCCAATGAATCATTGGTTAGCCAGCTATCTGCCAACGATAAGACTTCAGCATCGTCGGTGATAGCTACTGCGCTCAGCTCTTTAACTGATCCCGGATTTTCGTTGATACCGACAACGACGTACTCGGCGTGATTGTGTAACGCTTGAGTGTCAACCAACGAGACGCTATCGCCTACCCCAAGCTCAAGTTGCTTGGCTATTTCGCTACTGAGTGATATTTCACCAGGATGGGAAGGAAACTCACCGGCAATCAATACCCCAAGATTAGCTGCACCGCTAGTGAACGTAACATCGGCAACCCCCGCCCGGTCATTACTGGGGGAGAGCAGATTCGCTTGCGTATGATAAATCGCCACTGCCGCACCCGTTTGCTGCAAATCCTCCAGGTAGGCAGATACTTTTTCATTGCCCGTTACCTGTAGCGTGTATGAGCCAAAAGAAGATTCGACCCCTCTCTTTACAGCGTGCTGATAGGCAGATATGAAACCAAGCAGTGTTGCTGCGACCAGCACCAGGGCCAAGGCCAGTAATGCCGAGAAAAAAGCGTCGCAAGAACGTTGCCGTGCCATCTTTATTATCAGGAGTAGTCGCTGTTTACCCATCTCGACTACTCCGCAACCAGCTTGTTTTCGCGGATTCGTACTATTGAATCTGCGTGGTCTGCGAATCCGTTGTCGTGGGTGCCAGCAACTATGACCATGCCCTCCGTGTGCGCCAGGTCGGCCAGCAATAGAGCAATCTGTTCGGTGTTTTCGCTGTCTAATGCTCCAGTGGGTTCGTCTGCTAGAAGCACGCTAGCTGAGCCCATCAGCGCTCTAGCAATAGCAACTCGTTGCTGTTCGCCTCCCGATAAAGATTCAACTACCCGACTGGCGTATTCGCCCATTCCTACCCGTTCCAAGAGGTTCAAAGCCCGTTTATGGTCTGCTTTATCTGAATGACCGACTGCAATCTCTCTGGCAAGAAGTAGGTTTTCCAGTGGGGTTAAAAAAGGAATTAGTAGATATTCCTGAAAAATTCTGCATATTATTGATGATCGTAATTCTTCTGGGGGTATGGTTTTCAAATCTCGCCCTGATATTTGGATTCTTCCGGCGGTGGGTTGCAATTCTCGAGCCACTAACCGGAAAAAGGTTGTTTTTCCCGACCCCGACGGCCCCATCAGGGCATAGAAATTCCCTGGTAAAAAGGTAGCAGTAGCTCCATCGAAAATGAGGCGAACCTGTTTGTCGGAACGGTACTCAAACCCAAGATCAACCAGTTCAAGACTCATCTGATAAGCCCTCCTAACTCTGATTATTAGGCTATCGCCCAACAAGGTATCGACATTAATTTTGCTGGGGTTTTCCCTTATGGAGTGGGCGATTAACGAATGATGGTAGGGCCTGCGGGGCTCGAACCCGCGACAAAGGGATTATGAGTCCCCTGCTCTAACCTGCTGAGCTAAGGCCCCTAGTCAGATGCGTTGAAGAGCATTTGCACTGATTCTAGCCGGTCGCGGGCGTTATATCGACATTGACAAAAGCCGGGCTAATGTTCTACCAACCCCGGAGTCGTTGTTGTCGCCGGCTGAGGGCAAATGAGCAAGAGCCGGGTGACAGTTGTCCATAGCAAATGGCATCCCGACCATATTTAGCATTGCCAGGTCATTTGGCATATCCCCGAAAGCCGCGACGTCTTTAGCGTCAATGCCTAAATCATTTAACACCAGCGACAAGGCAGACGCCTTAGTCACGTTAGGGGCGCTCATCTCAAGCATGCCGTTGTCGGAGAGGAAAGAAAATGTCACAGTCAAGCGATCACCAACGATGGGCTCAACGATGTCCGCTAAATCGTCTGTGGCAATGCCTTTAGCGCGAATCATAAACTTTAGAACCCGGTCACCCGCTAATAAGTTTTCTAAAGTATCGACGAAAACGGATGGCAAACTATTTTCGATTTCCGCATAGTGACGATCTAAACCCCAACTATGACGGTATTCGACGGCAAAACCAACCCGTTCACCTAGTTGATTAATGATGTCGTGGGCGACTTCAAGAGCGATATCACCATTGATAGTTTTCTCGTGAAGAACTTTTTCATCTCTGATGCGGTAGACCAATGCTCCGTTACTCACTAAACCGATGGCATTATCGGGAAACTGATCATGAAGATGTTTGATGTAGTGGGCTGGGCGTCCAGTAGCAAATACCGGCACTATGCCCTTGGTGGCGATACGTCTAACAATAGATTCATTTAATGGGCTAATTTCGCTGCGCTCATTGAAAAAGGTGCCGTCCAAGTCGGTGGCAAATAATTTTATGGTCATAACTTCGTATTCCTGCCTGTTGGAGGGTGAACGCCACTGTGATCACCAGTACCTGCCGACCCCATAGATGGCTCCTTCGACGGTGAGTCATAGCTGGGGGACTGTGATGCCGAAGAGCTGGACTCACCCGCCGAAGATTGGCTTGATTCAGTAGGAGAACTAGATTCACCGCTGCTTGGAGATTGAGATTGGCTCTGGCTTTGTGAAGAATCTGAGCTAGCGCTTTGCGACTCTTGCGGGCTAGAAGACGAATTAGAGCTGGAACTTTGTTGATTCGTAGGCACTGGAGGAGTAGGCGATTCTGGCGGCGAATTCTGGAAAATTAACACGGCAATTAACAAACCTAGCCCAGCCAACATGATGGTCAATAGCCAGGACGCCAATAGCGGTAATATCCCTGCTCGATCATGACGACCCGGCCAAGGCAGCGGCCACGCCCGCCAGCTACCTATCCGCGAATCGCCAACCCACGGTAACTCAAATCTTGGGCCAGACGGGCTGCCTAGTGGGGTGGTGGCAGATAAGTCAATAGTGCGCAGTAGCCGGTTAGCCTCGGCAACGGCGTGCGGTTTGCCGTCATAAGCTAATGCCACCCAACCGGCAACTGGTTTGGTTCCTGGGGTGATAGGGTCATCTAATTCTGAGCGGAACTTTCCTGCCAGGCGACCAGAATCCTGACCTTGGCCACCGCGCGCAATCACCGTATCGGCATGAAGTTTATTGACCTCACCCGCCAAGCGGTCGCGGGCTGCCGCGTCGTTAGCCGCTCCTTGGCTTAGGTGCAGTAACAGCACGCTGGGTTTATCGTCAGCATGGGCGAAATAAACAACCCCCGAGGGGCTAGCAGTCAGCCTGGCGTCCAACCAGAAATCCCCGATTTTCGGCGGATCGTCCACCAGCAGCGGAAAAGGCTTTGGCGAATCTGCGCCAGCATATAGCGCGCCAGTCTGCTCATCAGTTTTTGACATCAGCTCTATCTCACCACAGATAACCAATAACTCTTGCAGATTGTATCCTGCCTTTCAGGTTAGACGTTTTGTATGGGCAAGCAGGTAGTGTTATCAAGTGCGAATGATTGGGCTGGCTATCAAGCAGCCAACCCGGATGGAAAGTGAGTGCCATGGCAGATTCTGCTGAGGAAAAAATGTCCACCACGCAAGCCGCAGAGCTTCTTGGACGTGCCATCGGCCAGATTCAGCGCGTCATAGTCGGCCAAGAGCACATGGTCGAGCAGCTGATGGTTGGGCTCTTAGCTAGAGGTCATATTTTGCTCGAAGGTGTGCCTGGGACAGCAAAAACCCTAGCGGTACGCACTTTCTCGAAGGTTGTGGGTGGGGATTTCGCGCGTGTCCAGTTCACCCCTGACCTGGTGCCCAGCGACATTGTCGGCACCCGTGTCTATTCAGCAGCCAAAGAAACTTTTGATACCGAATTGGGGCCGGTTTTCGTCAATTTCGTGCTAGCGGACGAGATTAACCGTGCCCCCGCTAAAGTACAGTCAGCCATGTTGGAACTGATGGCTGAAAAACAGGTGACTATTGCTGGCAACACCTACCAGTTACCTAAGCCGTTCATCGTTATTGCTACTCAAAATCCGGTCGAATCTGAGGGTGTTTACCCGCTGCCGGAAGCTCAACGAGATCGTTTCTTATTGAAAGTTGATATTCCATATCCGAAAGGCAATGAAGAGCTAGAGATTTTACGTCGCATGTCAGTGAGGCCGCCGAAAGCCGAGCAAGTGATGAACCCCGAGCTAACTATGCAATTGCAGAAACATGCTGACAATATTTTCGTGCACAACCTGGTCGCTGAATACGTGGTGCGCCTGGTGCTGGCCACCAGAAATCCCGGCGACTTCGGTATGCCTGACTTAGCTACGGTTATCCAGATTGGTAACTCGTCCAGGGCAACTTTAGGGTTAGTTGCGGCGGCGCGCGCATTAGCTCTAATCCACGGCAGAGACTATGTATTGCCCTCCGATATTCAAGCTGTAGCCCCCGACGTTATGGCTCACCGCCTAGTGCTAAGTTTTGACGCTATTGCCGACAACATTTCGCCGTTGCAGGTAGTTGAACGGATATTAGCGATGGTGCCAGCGCCCACCCCGGTGTGGAAGAACAACACCAGCGAGCAGCCTAAACCTCAAACTGGGTCTAGGCCACCTGTACCTCAGCCGCAAGCGCCACAACCTGGCGTCCCGAAAAATCCACAAAGCCCTAGTCGGCAAGCGGGTTATCCTCCTAATCCTGGCGGATATCCAGCACAACAAGCTCGCCCTGTCTACCCCATGCCGAATAATCCCGGCTATCCGTCCACGCCTCAACAAGGCCAGCAACCACCCTATCCGGGGCGCGCCTAAATGAATCAGCGACCCGATTTCGCACCGCCTAAGGCCAAGCCTGTGGCGGCAGAATCGGTTTTGCGTCCGCCAACTGGTCCGACCCTATCGTTGCGTGATTTAGCTCCTGAAGCGGCTCTACGCAGACTTGAATTAACCGTAGTCAGAAGGTTAGAGGGGTTCCTGCAGGGTGACCATTTTGGGCTCATGCCAGGTCCTGGTTCTGATCTTAATGATGCGCGTGTCTACGTGCCTGGTCAAGATGATGTGCGTCGAATGGATTGGGCGGTGACAGCCAGAACAACCGTTCCGCATGTGCGCGACACTATCGCAGACCGGGAACTAGAAATCTATGCCCTCCTGGACGCGACTCCATCAATGAACTGGGGCACGGGTGAAATCACTAAACGCGATCTTGGGATAGCTGCTATTGCGACTTTGGGTTTCATTTCTCAAAAGATGGGGGATAGATTTGGCGGTTTGGTGATGCACTCAGATTCTGTGCGTCGCTATCCGGCCATGTCTGGACGCCAAGCCCTTTATGGTCTGTTAAGAAAAATGCTGGACGATCCCATAGAAGAGGATTCAGCTAAGGCCACTATTACGCTTAAAGATGGGATCGAGGCGCTTATTCGCGCTCAGGCGAGACGCGGAATGCGTATCGTAGTCTCAGATTTCTTAACCGCTGGGGATAGTGAAATTGACCCGCAATCTGCTCCAGATTGGGAGCGTCCATTGCGCAGACTAGCGGTACGTAACCAGGTGCTTTGTGTGGAGGTAACTGACCCAGCAGAAGAAGATTTCCCCGATCTAGGCGAAGTGCTGATCCGCGATCCAGAAACGAACTTTGCCCGCTATGTCAATACTTCAAATGCTAAAGCTAGACGAGCCGTAAACGATGCTACAAAAAAGCAACGAGAGCGAACCGCCGCAGCAATGAGGCGCGCTGGAGTAGGGCATATTCGGCTAAGAACAGATAACGACTGGGTAAGTGATATTGCCAGGTTCGTTCTTACTTATCGACGCACTGCTGGCATAATTCATCAACCTCCTCAGGGGGTGGCCAAGTGAGCGAGTCAACTACGCGTTTCTTGTTTTGGGATTTCTTCCAAGCTGGCCGGTTGTGGATGCTGTTAGCTGTTCTAGCGCTCGGTATTATCTACATAATTTTGATGTTCGTCGGACGCCATCGTGGGGTGAGATACACCCAAACCGGGGTGGTGGGGACGGTACTTCCGCGTCAAAGACAGTGGCGTAGACATCTGGCGGTGGTAGCGGGTCTTTGTTCTCTGACACTAATTATTGGGGCGTGGGCAAGACCTGCCGGCGAAGAGAAAGTGCCTAGACAGCGGGCAACCATAGCTATTGTCCTTGATCGTTCACTGTCTATGCAGGCCACCGATGTACAACCGAATCGCTTTGATGCCTCTAAACAAGCTGCGGCCAGGTTCCTAGATACCTTACCGAGCCAATACAACGTATCTGTTACTGGGTTAAGTGGTTCGCCGACCGTTCTCATGCCAGCATCGACTGACCGTGGGGCAACCAAGCGAGCCATCGAGTTGATGGATATGCAGGAGGGCACAGCAATTGGAGACGCTCTAACTCAGGCGCTGAAAACTATTGCTACGGCACCTGGTGAGGGTTCTAAAGGTCCAGCACCTGGCGTCATTGTTTTGCTATCAGATGGTGGCGATACCGGAGGCGAGTACACGCCAAGCGAAGCTGTCGAAGCAGCAAGTGCGCAAGATGTACCCATTTACACCATCGCCTACGGCACTCAAAATGGTTTTGTTGATGTTGATGGCAAACGCGAAAACGTTGCTCCTGATTTAGAGTTGATGCGCCAAATCGCCAAAGATAGTGGCGGTGAAATGATGGACGCCGATAATGCCAGCGAATTAGATAATGTTTACCAGAAGATGCGTTCTGAAGTGACTTACGAGAAGGTTAAGAAAGAGGTTAGCGCTCGTTGGGCACTGTACTCTCTGGCGTGCGCGCTGCTTACCTGTTTCGGGGCAGTTTCGATGGCTGCGAGGTGGCCGTGATAACACTAGTTACTTTTATGCATACTGGCAGACTGTGGCTGCTGGGTTTGGTTGTGGTGTTAGGCCTCGCCTATGTGATTTTGAACTATCGCACATCTAGTGGGTCGAACAGCGCCGTCAAATCAAAAATTGCGAAGTTATTACCTTCACAGAGCGGGCTGAAACGTCACCTTTGTGTCATCGTTATTCTGGCTTTTTTAGCTGCTCTGGTGACAACTTGGGCTCAACCTTTGGGTACGAAACAAGTTCCTAGAGAACGAGCTACCGTGGCGGTGATGATAGACATTTCGCGCTCTATGTCTGCCCAAGACGTTGCGCCCAGTCGTATTGAAGCCGCCCAAGATGCCGCCAAAGAGTTCGTCGATAGTTTGCCGACAACATTTAATGTTTCGTTGATTTTATTCGCCGGCCATATTGAACTTCAAACGGTGCCAACCACTGATAGGGCAACTATTAAGGCAGCTATCGACGCTATCGAGTTAGCCCCAGCCACTGCAATCGGTGATGGCATCAACTCTGCTTTAGACTCGTTAACCTACGCACCACCCGACCCTAACCACCCAGATGAACCAGCACCGGGAGCGATTGTTTTACTATCGGATGGCTACACGAACGTTGGCACTGATTCTGCGCAAGCAGCTCAGACGGCTAAAGAACAAGGCGTGCCAATATACACGATTGCCTTTGGGACGCCCGAGGGTTATGTCTATGAGGAGCAGACCCGTGTGCCGGTGCCAGTCAATCATGCCGAACTATCCCAGATAGCAAAAATTTCTGGCGGCAAGAAATACTCTGCCCAGTCTGGCTCAGATTTACGCCAGGTCTATCAAACCCTGGCTAGAGCGCTTGGCTACGACACCCAATATGTTGAAGTCACCGACCGTTATGCCGGGATTTCTGTTGTAGTTGGGTTAATTGCCATGTTGGGTGTCATATCGTTGGCTGCCCGCTGGCCCTAGTAGTAGGCCTAGACTAGCTGCTATGAGTGTGGCTGAGCGTCTTGAATTAGTTCGAAGAGAGATTAATGAAGCCTGTCGTCAAGCAGGAAGGGATCCAAGCGAAGTCAGGCTGCTGCCGGTTTCTAAAACCCATCCTGCTCAAGTTCTTAGAGAAGGTGTGTCTGCCGGGATAACACAATTCGGCGAAAACAGGGTTCAAGAATTAGACGCTAAACGTAGCGAATTGGCTGACCCGGACGTTAAGTGGTCGTTGATTGGGCCGCTGCAGTCAAATAAAGCCAACAAGACTGCTGAAATAGCAGACGAGTTTCAGGCATTGAGCACCGAAAAGGTAGCTCGGATATTGAATAGGCGTCTTGAGGAATTAGATAAATACCTCGATGTATTAATCGAAGTTAATACCTCTGGTGAAGACACGAAACATGGTTTAACTCCTAGTCAGACGGTAGAATTTGCGCAATTAGTAACAACTTTCCCTCGTCTTAGGCCGCGTGGTTTGATGACGGTAGCTTTGCCCGGACCGGACTGGGATAAGGTTGGCGAATGTTTTGAGATGATGCGCAAATTGCAAACCGATTTGCGTCGTGAAATACCCCAAATCGATTGGCGTGAGCTATCTATGGGGATGTCTGGTGATTTCAAACTTGCAATTTTGTATGGATCCACCTGCGTGCGCATTGGAACCGCCATATTCGGTGCTAGGGATTATGAGTCAAAATAGTTTCTCTAAGAAATCACTTTGAGCCTGCAGGGCTCTACGGTTAGCTTCCGGGCTGCGGAAACCGTGGCCTTCACCGTCAAAAACCATAAGTTTGTGCGCTATACCGCTATCGGCTAATGCCTTAGCCATAGCTTGGCTTTGAGCCAGCGGGACGATGGGGTCTGCGGAGCCTTGCAACATGAGTAGTGGGGCACTGATTTCGTGAGCGTGGTTGATGGGGGAGCGTTCCTCGTAGCGGGCGCGCTCTTTAGGCCAGACACCAACTAGCGAATCAAAATATTTAGCCTCAAACTTCGGCCCGCCAACAAGCTTCGTGATGTCTGCAACCCCGTAACGAGCAATACCACCAATAAACCCGCCTTTTATTAGTGACCAATAAACCGTCAAACCTCCGGCTGATGATCCGTAGATCGCTGCCTTGTTGATTTTATTTGCTGCCCGCAAAGCCTTAACGCAAGCCTGGACGTCAGCCACATCTGATATTGCCCAATTTCGTCTTAGTCGATTGCGGTAATCCCGGCCGAACCCGCCAGACCCCGAATAGTTGACGTCAACAACAGCTATGCCGCGACTAACCCAATACTGTTTTCGCCAATCAAGCCCACAGTGGCTAAATAGTGTCGGCCCGCCATGAACCATGACTAGTGCATTAGGGGGCGAACTTTGGTCGGTGTCTGGCAGATAAACCCAGGCTTGAACTTTGCCTTGAGAGCCAGTGAATGTGAAAGATTCGGGAACAACAACAGTTTTTAATAGGTGGTCAGTGGTTGATATCTCGTAAATGACCTCCACTTTGTCCGTTACGCGTACCACTGCTGGCCCGGCGTCAGCACGCAGTACTACGCCATAACCCACGCCATTAGCGCTAGCCAGTGAATCAACTTCAGCAAATACCGCCAATTCATTCGCGGCACCATCAGCCAAAACACCTAGCGAATGCCAGCCATCCTCGCGCCGCCACGCCACCAGGTGACCACCATTCAGCTCAGCGTGCGCGCTGTTGGTGGCCAACCAAGGGCAGATAGCAAAATCGTGGGAATCTTCGTGAAGCGGCTGACGATCACCGTTGTAGCGAACCAGGTTATAAAACCCAGAGCTATCGCTGAGATACACCAGTGAGCCGTCAGATTGCCACAGTGGGTAGGCGATGCTTACCCCATTCAATCCGGCGCTAGGATCTCCATCAACCAGTTGACCATCAATGAAAAGGCTAGTCGAGTCCCACGGCATTGCTGGCTGATTCCAAGCGATCCAAGCTACGTGTTTTTCATTGGCGCAGATGTGGGCATAGAAATCGGCTCCTGAGGCGAGCACTTGGCATGAAGCGTTGGCCAAAGTTATTCGCACCAATGCCGATTTTTCGTTAGATTCACGTACTGCATAAAGGTAGTGAGCACTTAGAAAAAGCCCGCCGTAGAAACCGTTATCGCTAGTCAGCTGCCTGGTTGACCCATTTGGCTCGCGTATCCACACCGCATTCGTCTCATCATCGACGAAAGCCAATCGTCCATTATTGACTGCATAGGCGCCACCACCGTAAGAGTTAATACGAGTGCGCACATTGCGTGAAGGCGTCAAATCAACAATCTGGCCGTGCTCCCAACGTTTAATGCTGGCACGCCCATCTTCATCAGGAATAGTTTCCAGCCAATAACAGCCTGTTTCGTCGGCCGCTACCTGTGTCAGTGTCGAGCCAGCTGATATGACCTCGTCAATAGTAATAGGTTGGTTAAGCATAATCTTTTAGGGGGCTAGTCGTTCACGAATCCATTTGCCGTCATCAAGACGGTAGCGCAGCCTATCGTGTAGGCGAGATTTGCGTCCTTGCCAGAATTCCCAATAGTCGGGTTCTAGACGGTAGCCGCCCCAAAAATCAGGACGCGGCGGGTTTAGACCCTTACTCGCCGTGACTTCGGCCACGTTCTTCACTAATACCGCCCTGGAGCTAATGACTTGGGATTGCGGAGACGCCCACGCACCCAATCTAGAATCAATCGGGCGGATCTTATAGTAGGCGTCCGATTCTTCCGGGCTAACTTTTGTTACCCGGCCTTCAATCCGAACTACCCGCTCTAACTCGACCCAATGGAACTGCAGAGCAGCAAACGGGTTATTAGCTAATTCGTCAGCTTTGCGGGAGCGGTAATTCGTGTAAAAAACAACGCCTTTCTCATCCACGTGTTTAACCAAAACTACTCGGGTGCTTGGACGACCATCCCTACCCACGGTAGCTAACGTCATAGCATTGGCTTCCGAGATTTTTTTAGACTTCAACGCCTGGTTGAACCATTTCTTAAATTGAGCCAGCGGGGCAGTATCAGCCTGGCTCTCATCAAGCTCATCCAGCTCATAGCTTTTCCGCAAATCTTCTAAACGCACCTAACCACACTATCGCGGCCTTTGCTAACATCGATGTGACGGCTTACCTGAAGCCTAGTTGTTGGGGAAGACACCTAGGATGACAGGAGAAGCTCATGAATATGTCGCACGGCGTGATTTATATCCACTCCGCGCCCGCTGCATTGCGCCCTCATATCGATTGGGCTATCCAAGCCATACTGGCTAAACCCGCCAACCTAGACTGGACGAGGCAACCAGCTCAACCAAGTACGTTTCGCGCAGAGATGAACTGGCAAGGCCCACAGGGTGCAAGTGCAGGGCTGGCTAGCGCGCTAAGAAATTGTCGCTTGGCTCGTTTTGAGATAACTGAGGGTTGTCATCATCGTTATTCATACACCCCAACATTAGGAATGTTTCACGCTCAGCTGCTAGCTAATGGTGATATTGCGGTGGGTGAACAACAATTGCGCGCCCTGCTAGACACGAAGCCAGACGCTAATCTCCGTGACGGCCTAAAAAATTTATTAGGCCAAGCTTGGGACGATGAGTTAGAGCCTTTCCGCCACGCTAGCGAATCAACCCGCTGGATTTATCGAGTTGGGTAGAGATCTGCTAGCTAAGCGCCTAAACGGTGACATTGTCGTTGGTTAGCGCAATGGCCACATTATGGCCGCCAAACCCAAAGGAGTTGTTGATAGCCGCTAACCGTCCTTGAGGCAGTGGCACAGTCTGGTTAGCCGCAATATTTATTGGAAGATCATCTTCTAGATGATTGATGTTTATTGTTGGCGGTACCACACGCTCGCACAAGGCCATAGCTGTGGCGAAAGTCTCTAATGCGCCGGCGGCGCCAAGTAGGTGGCCGGTCATTGATTTTGTTGAAGTGACTATTACCGAATCAACTGCCTTGCCTAAAGCTGCTCGAATAGATTTCGCTTCGGTGATATCACCTTGGGGGGTAGAAGTGCCGTGCGCGTTGATATGACAGATATCTTCTGGACGCAGACCAGCATCGGTTAATGCTCTTTTCATTGCCAGTTCTTGTCCGTAACCGGACGGATCTGGTTGAACTAGATCGTGGGAGTCAGCGCTAATTCCGCTACCGGCAAGCGTGGCATAAATTTTTGCGCCACGCGATTTAGCTGATTCTAAAGTTTCGATGACCATCATCACTGCCCCTTCACCGATGACAAATCCGTCGCGATCTACGTCCCACGGACGTGAGGCATGCTCAGGGTCATCGTTGCGTTTCGACAGTGCCTGCATTTGAGCAAAGGAACCTATCGGTAGGGGATGGACAGTAGCCTCAGCTCCGCCGACAATGACAATGTCTGCGCGGCCTAGACGCAGCATGTCCATCCCCAGACTGATCGCCTCATTGGAGGAGGCGCAAGCGGAAACAGTGGTGTGAACGCCAGCTTTAGCCCCAACTAATAGACCAATGTGGGCGGCTGGCGCATTGGCCATTAGCCCCGGCACAGTGAACGGTGAGACCCTGCGAACGCCCTTATCTCTTAACACATCCCATTGCGCCAAGGTAGTAGTCAGGCCGCCAACCCCAGTTCCAACGCAGACCCCGAGCCGATCTCTATCAATCGATTCGTCAGCTTCAGATAGTCCACTATCTTTCCAAGCTTGTTTAGCCCCAGCTAATGCCATTTGACTGACACGGTCGAGCCTTCGAGATTCGACCCGGCTAACCCACTTAGAAAGGTCAGCTTTAACTTGGCCGGCAAACCTAACCGGAAGTTCTTTTGCCCACTCTTGCTCCAATGGGCTAACACCAGATCTACCGGCCAACATATTTGTCCAGGTCTCATTGGCGTCCTCACCTAAAGGGGTAAGTGCGCCAACACCAGTGATGACAATGGTTGTCATAGTTTCTCCGTAGCGTTAGGGGTAGCTGCAAAAGTAGGTGAGAAAGTCTTGTCTCTTAAGCTATTTATTTAACGTCGCCTTGATTATTCTGGGCGTTTTCGATGTAGTTGACAGCATCCCCGACGGTCTTTAGATCCTTGGCTTTCTCGTCAGGAATCTCAACGTCGAACTCTTCCTCAGCTGCGACAATGATTTCCACCATGGTTAGGGAATCAACGTCTAGGTCGCCGGAAAAAGACTTGTCTAACGTTACTTCAGCTGGATCAATACCGGAGACCTCGTTTACGGTTTCAGCTAATTTTGCAAGGATTTCTTCTTTGTTCGCCATTTCTTTTCTCTTTCTTTTGTTTCAATATTTTCGATGTTTTACGGCAATACCACTACTTGACCGGCATAAGCCAAGCCAGCACCGTAGCCAATCAGCAACGCTGTTTGACCACTCTTAGCCTCTCCAGACTCCAATAGCGCTTCCATCGCTAATGGAACTGAAGCAGCAGAGGTATTTCCAGTGTGTTTGATATCGCGGCTAACCACCACTGATTCCGGCAATTTCAGCCGGCGCAGCATGGAATCAGTGATTCTGTTATTAGCTTGGTGAGGGATAAACACATCTAATTGATTAGGGGCTAGACCCGATGCGGCCAAGATTTTTGAGGCCTGTTCAGCGATGAAAGTGGTGGCCCACCGATAAACCTTGTTGCCAGCCATACGGATTTTTGGTTTAGCGCCATTATCGTCCCAAGCTTGTGACCAATTATCAGCTTCGATCACACCAGCTTGACTACCGTCTGAACCCCACAGGGTGGGGCTTATCGCAGGTGTATTACTAGGGCCGATTATCGCTGCTCCGGCGCCGTCCCCAAAGAGGAAAGCGGTGCCGCGATCCTCAAAATTAGTTTGGGCAGTCAACGTTTCTACACCGACGATCAACACGTTCTTACAGTTGCCAGAGCGCACCAGAGCGTCAGCCTGCCCGACCATATAACAAAACCCAGCGCAACCAGCGCAAATGTCATAAGCTACCGGCGCATTAAGCCCAAGCTGTGCAGAAAGATAGACAGCAAGTGAAGGGAATTGCCTAAAATGTGAGACGGTCGAAACAATCAAACCGTCTATTTCGGCAAGGTCGATTTCTGCGCGTTCAATGGCTTTCTTGGCTGCTTCAGTAGCCATAAAAAGTGGAGTTTCGTTTTCGGTTGCCCAGCGTCGTTCGATAATTCCGGTACGATCACGAATCCACTCATCGTTGGATTCGATGATGGTGCACATCTCTTCGTTACTAACTACTCGCGACGACCGGTAGCCGCCGACAGAAAGTAACTTGGCATAAGGTCTAGCCTCAGCAACTTTCAACGTCATTTATACTTCCTTAAATTTAGGCTGCGTGGCGTGCGCAGAAATCGTGAGCCGCGTCCAATTGATCAGGAGTGTTCAAATTAAAGACTTCGGCGCTCATATTGCGTTTCGCGATACCCGTTAAAGTTTTTGCTGGGGCTAATTCAAGTAATCCTGTAACACCTAATTCATTCATTTGTTTCATGCATAAATCCCAGCGCACACAGCGAGTGACTTGATTAATCAAATTGTCCAGGTACTGACTGCCGCTAGCTACAGCTTGTCCATCTAAATTACTAAGTAAGGTAACAGTTGGATTAGCTGGTTTCAGTGTTTTAGCTAATGGGATGAGGTCTTCTCTTGCACTAGCCATGTAGTCAGTATGAAAAGCACCGGCAACGCGCAGCGGAATAACTCTCGCTCGAGCCGGTGGATTAGCCGCCAATTCAGCCAGGTCGTCTAGCTTTCCGGCAGCGACAACTTGGCCACGACCATTATTGTTTGCGGCCACCAGGTTTAGATCGGCAAGGCGAGTAGCGATTTCGTCCGGTTTCCCAGCTAGGACGGCTGACATCCCTGTGGGCGTCAAAGCCGCCGCTTTAGCCATAGCCCGACCCCTAGCTGCCACGAAAGTCATGGCTTCTAATTCACTAAGCACCCCTGACATGCTGGCAGCAGCGATTTCGCCAACTGAATGACCGGCCACTAGATCAGGGCGCACATTGAGTTCGCGGTAGACCAGTAATGCACTCGCCACCAGGAGTGGTTGGGCAATGGCGGTATCTTTAATTGTCTCGTTATCTGCTTTGGTGCCAAGTTCGACCAAGTCGAGACCACAATTTTGTGACAACTGTGCTAGACCAGTTCGGAAACTTTCTAGGTGGCACCACGACGCCAGAAACCCACTCGTCTGGGCTCCTTGACCCGGCGCAACAATTGCAAGCATGTAAATAATGATCGCTGACATTAACTAGGTTTTGTCCCTTAAACAGGCACCAAAAGAGCTACCTAACCTTGTGGAGACCCCACAATAGCGACCTTCAAATCAAAATGTTTGGGATGGGTCATTCTCTCCAAGGCGTCCCAGAGTGATTGCTAGGCGCAGTACAAAAGAATCCCTAGCTACCCCTGGCGCATAGCCGGTAACCTCTTGAATGCGCTTTAGCCGATATCTGACGGTATTTGCGTGTACAAATAGTGCCCTTGCGCTCGCCTCAATAGACCCATAATTATTTAAAAAGGTCACGCAAGTTTCTAACAGATCGCCACCTGCACTAATCAATGGCTGATAGACGTCTAAGACCAGCTCGCGCCTAGCTTGACCATTGCCAGCCAAAGCTCGCTCTGGTAGCAGCTCTAAAGCGTCAACGATGCGTGGACCTTCCGGCCACGCTTGTTCGGCTCTGGCTCCAGATAGAGCAGCTTGAGCAGATATTGAGGCTTGTTCAATACCTTCGACTGTTGGGCCGATAACGATACGTCCTGCCCCTAATTTAGTGGCGAGTTTATTCATCGTCTGTCTGGCTAGACGAGTTTTTTCTTGTTTTGACTCACTGTCTGGAATCAATATGACGAGACGATCCCCGTGGCTTGCAGCCAAAATGTCTTGACCTTCCTGGCGGGCAGTTTGCCTGATGATCTCAAGATCTAAATCATCAGGTAAAGGTGAGACAGCAACGGCCACTTTGCCATCGATCCAACCTAGTGCGGATGCTCTGGAAAGTAATGAATCAGCTGAATCTCCGCGAACTATCGCGTCAACAACCAGAGCTTCCATTCTCTGATCCCAATTGCCGCGTCGTTCAGCAGCATGAGCATAAACTTTTGCTGACGCGAAGGCTACTTCTCTGGAGAAATAAACTGTTGCGGTAGTTAGGGGAAGGCGATCAGATTTTGGTAA
This sequence comes from Vaginimicrobium propionicum, assembly GCF_900155645.1. Classification (GTDB taxonomy): domain Bacteria; phylum Actinomycetota; class Actinomycetes; order Propionibacteriales; family Propionibacteriaceae; genus Vaginimicrobium; species Vaginimicrobium propionicum. The sequence goes on along the minus strand of NZ_LT706985.1, from coordinate 682,357 downwards.
TAATTCCCCAATCTGAGTTTCGACTGCCTCAATTGTGGTTCGAATTAAGTCGACCGTTTGGTCAAGAGTGATTCGTCTAGTCAGTACCCTGGGAGCGGCATTAAAGAGGTCAGCGGGGTTTATTTCTTGTTTACCTTCAAACCAGTCAATGAACCCTTCGATGCCATTTACAACCACTACCCGCACCCAGGAGCGTTCATTAGCTCCCAAGCGTAGAAACCAGGGATGTTGCGATTCAATATCCCGCACTGCAGCAGTGGTCATTTTGCCTGCTACTGCATGCAAACGTTTAGCCATCTGGCTACGTTGTTTACCTGAAGAAATAATCGCTGCGCCGGTTACTGCTGTGCCCATAGAAGGTCCTTTCTTGGCGCTTATTTTAGAACAAAAACGGTGGGCAGCCTCAAGGCTACCCACCGTTTAATTCATGGTTTAGCGGTTAGCGCTGGACGCGGGCATTGCCCTCCCAAACCGCCCAAACCTGCTCTTCGTCAGCAGGTACGGAATAGTCAGTCAGGAATGTGGTGGTTATGGCGCCTGATGCCCAACCAAACTGCAAGCACTTCTCTGGAGCCCAACCTTTAATAAGGCCGTAGAGAATGCCGCCGACAGTTGAGTCGCCTCCGCCAATACGGTCGAGAACTCCGATATCTCGCGGCTCGGCAACGAAGAATTCGCCGTTAGCCCACAAAATTGCACCCCACAAATGGTGATTGGCGTTAATAACCTCACGCAAGGTGTTGGCAAAAACTTCGACGTTTGGGAAAGCTTCATGGGCAGTTTGAATCATAGCTTTGAAGCCGTCTATCTTGCCGCCAATGTCTTTGCCGCCCGCATCCGGACCTTTAAGCCCTAATGCAAGTTGATAGTCCTCTTCGTTACCAATCAAAATAGAGCAGTTTTTGGCGATTTCAGTGAAGCCCTCGCGTAGCTCCTGTTCGCGTCCCTCCCAGAAAGAAGCGCGATAGTTCAAATCGAAACTGACGGCAGTGCCATATTCCTTGGCTTTATGTGCCACATCTAGGCAGAACTGTAAGGTATCTGGAGATAGGGCAGCGATTAGCCCAGACATGTGGACGATCTTTGCGCCTTCTTCACCAAAAATGCGATCGAGATCAAAATCCTTAGCAGATAGCTTCAGCCCAACTTCACCGGCGCGGTCATTCCAGACTCGCGCACCACGGTTACCATAACCAGAGTCTGCAATATTGAATTGGTGACGCAGCCCCCAGGCATCTCCCTGATCTAGATCGGGACCCTCGTAATCCATAAAACGACTGCGTAGATTCGATTTGATCATCAAAGAAATTGGGCTGCCTTTAACGAAATTAGTCAAAATTTTCACTGGCTGGCCAAGGTAGCTAGCTACTGAGCCGACATTCGACTCGGCTGAAGTGACCTGCATTGTGAAACGAGTGGCAGTGTGTACTGGCTGCCCATCCTCAGGGCAAATGCGAACACCCATAGAAGTTGGGATAACCATTGACCACTTAGCGTCTTCGCGAAGTTTCATAGAAATGCCTTTCAAAGTCGATATGAACTACCGGATCTGAACTCAACATAACGCTTACAAAACGCTCATTTGTCGTGGTTGCCGAAATCTCTCGATAGTTGCATAGAACTAATTCCTGCTTAGATTGCGCTTTTTTTGTCTGGTTGAGTCAATATGGAGATGTGACGCATAGCCGGAGGAACTGTCGCATCGAGGCGGCAACCGGCAGATGAAAGGACGCAAGCGTGATACCTCGCCAGCAACCTGGGCCCCTGCTAAATGGGCAACCCACAAACTTGCCGGACACTAATCCTGAAGAGACAGCTGAATGGTTGGAGTCTCTTGATGGGTTGATCGAGACTCAGGGGCTTAACCGTGCTCGCTTCGTGATGCTCAAATTGAACGAGTATGCCAGGCAGAGCCAGATTGGGGTGCCGTCACTAGTTTCGACTGATTTCGTAAACACCATCCCGGTAGAGAACCAGGTTCCTTACCCCGGAGATATCAAAGCAGAAAGCGACATCCGTCACTGGTTACGCTGGAATGCGGCAGTTATGGTTCACCGCCAGCAGCGTCCAGGTGTAGGAGTCGGAGGCCATATTTCTAGTTATGCCTCGCAAGCCACCCTTTACGAAGTTGGCTTGAACCACTTCTGGCGTGGCAAAGATCATCCCGGAGGGGGAGATCAAGTCTTTTTCCAAGGCCACTCTTCTCCAGGTCAATATGCCCGCGCATATCTCGAAGGACGTCTCAGCGAGGATGATCTAGACGGTTTCCGCCAGGAGTATTCACGACCTAAAGGCGGGCGTGGTCTGCCAAGCTACCCCCACCCGAGGCGGATGGAAGACTTCTGGGAATTCCCGACTGTGTCAATGGGATTAGGGCCAATAAATGCCATTTACCAGGCATCGTTTAACAAATATTTACAAAATCGCGGCATCCAAGACACGTCCCTTCAGCACGTATGGGCGTTCTGTGGTGATGGCGAGATGGATGAGCCCGAGGCTCGCGGCGCTTTACAGTTAGCTGCTAACGAGGGGTTAGATAACCTGACTATCGTCGTCAACTGCAATCTGCAGCGACTTGATGGCCCGGTTCGAGGTAACGGCAAAATCATTCAAGAGCTAGAGGCATTCTTCAGGGGTGCCGGCTGGAATGTCATCAAATTGATTTGGGGCTCTGGTTGGGATGAATTGTTGGCTAAAGACAGTGAAGGTGCTCTCGTCAAAATAATGAACGAGACGCGCGATGGTGATTATCAAACCTTCAAAGCCAATGATGGTGCCTATGTTCGCGAACACTTCTTCGGACGCGACCCGCGTACCCTAAAGATGGTCGAAGACTGGAGCGACGACGACATTTGGGCACTGCGCCGAGGTGGTCACGACTACGTGAAAATCTTCAACGCATATAAGGCAGCCGTTGAGTTTGTTGGCGCCCCGACCGTTATTTTGGCGCACACCATTAAGGGTTATTTCTTGGGTTCCCATTTCGCCGGTCGAAATGCCACCCACCAGATGAAGAAATTGGCTATCGACGATCTTAAGGGTCTGCGTGATCGTTGCAAGATTCCGATCAGCGACGAAGTTATCGAAGCTAACCCATATGAACCGCCTTACTACAAGCCAGACGCATCAAACCCGTCCATGAAATATCTATTGGCTCGTCGCAAAGAGCTAGGCGGCTTCTTGCCGGAGCGTCGTGGTGATAGAAATAAGTTGCATCTGCCTGATGACAAGTCTTATGCGAAGTCGCGTAAGGGTTCCGGTAACCAGAAAGTAGCCACCACAATGGCATTTGTCCGGTTGCTGAAAGATCTACTGAGGGATAAGAATTTCGCACCCTACGTAGTGCCGATCATTCCTGACGAGGCACGAACTTTCGGCATGGACTCTTTCTTCCCAACTATCAAGATCTATAACCCCAACGGCCAGCAGTACACGCCAGTTGACCATGATCTGATGTTGAGCTACCGCGAATCAACTAATGGCCAGATTATGCACACTGGCCTTAACGAGGCTGGCTCGGTGGCCGCATATATTGCGGCAGGCACTAGTTACGCCACCCACAATCAGCCAATGGTTCCGATGTATATCTTCTACTCGATGTTCGGCTACCAACGCACTGGCGATTTGATGTGGGCAGCAGCAGACCAACTGGCTAGAGGTTTCTATCTTGGTGCCACAGCCGGAAAGACCACGCTGACTGGCGAAGGTACGCAGCATATGGACGGCCATTCGCACATGTTGACGCTAACTAATGAAGGCATCATCTCTTACGACCCTGCCTATGGTTATGAGACTAGCTACATTGTCCAAGATGGTTTGCGTCGGATGTACGGTGATAATCCGGAAAATATCTCCTACTACATCACCATGTATAACGAGCCGATGGTTCAGCCTGCTCAGCCAGAAAATGTGGATGTTGAAGGCATTCTAAAAGGTATCTATCTGGTTTCTGAAGGTTCAATGGAGGGTGTGAATCCAGATGCTAGGCGCGCCCAGATTTTGGCCTCTGGAGTAGGCGTTCCGTGGGCTTTGGAAGCTCAGAAATTGCTTAAGCGAGATTGGGGCGTCGTTGCGGATGTGTGGTCGGTAACTAGCTGGTCTGAACTGCGTCGTGACGGGGTTAGGTGCGACGAGCACAAATGGTTAAAGCCCAACGATGAAGCTCAAGTTGCGTTCTTGACGCGCAAATTGCAGGGTCGTCCTGGGCCAGCAATCGCGGTCAGCGATTACATGCGTGCCGTTCAAGACATGGTTCGTGAGTGGGTGCCGATGGATTACTACACTTTGGGTGCTGATGGTTTCGGCTTCTCTGATACTCGCCTGGCTGCGCGTAGGCATTTGCATATCGACGGTGCCTCGATCACTGTTCGCACTTTGGATGCTCTGGCTGATCGCGGTGAGCTACCTCGTCAATGGGCTATTGATGCAGCCCAGCGTTATCACCTCGATGACGTGAATGCTACGGATACTGGTCTAAATGAAGAGAAATAACAAAAACTAGCTGTTAACGGGCGGGTTCCAATGACTTTTGGAGCTCGCCTGTTACTTGTTTGTGTAACAAGTCGAGTTATTAAGGCAGTTTGGGCTGTGCGTTGGGGACACTATCTGGCAAACTGTTTGCCAAAGATGATTCCTAGGAGTGGAGGAAAGGTGTCAACCGTCCGAAAAGGACAACACTCGGTTGCAGAGCAGATGAGTCTAAAACCGGGATTGATTGTGCAGGAACTTGGTTGGGATGAAGATGTTGACGAGGACCTGCGTGACGAAATCATGGACGCTATTGATGCGGACCTGATTGAAGATGCGTTTGAAGCTGTTGACATCGTGCTGCTTTGGATGCGCGACGATGTAGATGTTGTAGACAGTTTGGTAGATGCATTGCGTGATTTGACGGATGAGGGTTACATCTGGTTGATGACCCCAAAGTTTGGTCGGCAAGGCTATGTTGATCAGGCAGATCTGCAAGAGGGTGCAAATACTGCCGGATTGTCTTTGACAACGACTATTGATGTATCGCCTGACTGGCAGGGGCGAAAGGTTGTTCGTCCTAAATCAAAACGGTGACTTCAAAATAAAAACTTGAGTCTAGTTGACTCAACTTAGGAATAATTTGTGGGTGACCTTGGTTGTACCTCTTGTAAGAGCGCTACCGCGCTGGATTTCAGGAGGAAAAAATGACTACTTCGTATAACCCGTTCCGCGAGATGGATCGCATGTTCAATCTGATGTCTCGTCCGGCGAGCTCAGATCGCACTATGCCAATGGACTTGATTCGTGACGGCGATCAGTTCATTGTCAAAATGGATTTGCCTGGCGTTAACTCCGAAACCATCGACATTGATGTTGATGACCGCACATTGACAGTGCGTGCCGAACGTGCTGAACAGGTTGTAGAAACTGACAAGGAGAACCACCAGTGGCTTAGCCGAGAGCGCAGTTATGGTTCCTATGCCCGTCAGTTGACTTTAGGTATCGGCCTTGACCTGGCCAATATAGCTGCCGACTATACCGACGGTGTTTTGACCATCACTATCCCGGTTGCTGAGGAAGCTAAACCGCGCAAGATTAAGGTAACTAGCAACTCAGCTGGCAAGCCGCTGTCGGCAAGCGCTGAGTAAAACGTCCAGACCTAAATAAATTGGGTGGCTGCCGATTTTCATCGGTGGCCACCCAATTTTAGTACCTAATAGCTTAAGCCAATGCAGGTTCTCTAAGAATTGCTCCTTGACGACCAACTGACACAGACTGAATAAACAAAGTTGGTTGACCTGGATTGCATAGTGCTAATGCAAGTTCTTCCGAAAGGCCGCACTGGTTTACGAGCAATTCAAAAGACAAGTTAATTCTTAAATCCAACAGCTCCAAGCCAACAGGTTCCCCATTCGAGTCAATGTCAACCAGCACGCCGGGGGCTAATTCTTTTGTGCTACTAACATCACCATGGTTTAGGCGAGCATAGGCTGCGTTTGCATCATAAGCAATGTCCCAGCAAATCATCTGGCTCACTCCTTCCAAGCTACGCTCTTTCCATTCTTTAGTCTCTCGGTTAGGCGTTTAGTGGAATTAACTGTAGCTTTTTACGCCGTGCTCCCAACATCATGATGTTGAGGTTACCCTGCATTTGTGGACACCTGAGTTAGCGGGATTGGTTCCCGCGTGAAAGGGTGCCGTTATGGCAGGAGTAGGAAAGACCCGGCGTAGTTTCACGCCGGAATATCGTGAAGAGGCCGCTCGTTTGGTCGTCGACACTGGAAGACCGATCGCGCATGTCGCACGAGAGCTCGGTTTGGGTGAACAGCTCTTGGGTAAATGGGTGCGCAAGTACCGGCAGGAACAGGGAAACGAGCCGACTGGCGAGTTGTCTGTGGATGAGCGGGTTGAGCTCAAACGGTTACGGCGTGAGGTTCAAGAGCTGAAAAAGGACAACGCGTTTTTGGGAAAAGCAGCAGCCTTCTTCGCGTCGAAGCAACCACCTGCGAACGGTTTGAGCTAATGGAACAGGAGAAGGCAAACTTCGAGATCACACGCATGGCTCGGCTGTTAGAGGTGTCACGGTCAGGCTATTACGCCTGGGTCAAGCGACGGAAAACGGGGCCGTCTCCACGAGCGCAGAAACAGGCCATACTTGACCAGAAAGTCCGCGAGTTTCATGCCGATTCCGATGGTGTTTACGGGGCACCCAGGATCACGGCTGATTTTCACGCTGAAGGCACGCAGGTGAATGTGAAAACAGTGGCGGCATCCATGCGCCGACAAGGCCTTGAAGGCATTTCACCACGCGGATTCACCCCAGTGACGACAATTCCTGGGATCCCGACTCATGCGATTTTTGACCGTGTCAAACGGGTGTGGGATACCGGAAAACTCAACACAGTGTGGATCTCGGACATCACCTATTTACGTACTGGCGAGGGCTGGCTCTACCTGTGTGTCGTTCGTGATGGCTGTTCACGTCGCGTCTTGGGATGGGCCATGGACAGCCACCAAGATGCCGACCTGGTTGAACGCGCATTGGTGATGGCCAAAACTTTACGCGGCGATTTCCCCGGCCGCGTCGTCTTCCATGCTGATCGCGGCACTCAATACACCTCCGAGCAGTTACACAAAGCCACTAAGCGACTTAGCATCGATCAATCGATGGGCCGCACTGGCGTGTGCTACGACAACGCGATGGCAGAATCCTTCTGGTCAACGCTGAAAAACGAGTTCTACAACCGTTTCACATGGCCGACACGAGCCGATGCCAGACAAGGCGTCGCCCGCTGGATCGAAGTCACCTACAATCGCACACGTCGACACTCATCAATCGGCTACCTCCGCCCAGTCGAATACGAAACCAACCTGGAAAAACAAGAACAAACACACCAACAACCACAAGCAGCATAAGCGGGACGTGTCCACAACTTGCGGTCAACCACAATGTTAAGAAGTTTGCGTGCCCACAGCTTTCTCGAGTTAAACCAATTTCAGCTTTTGTGATCGTTGCTATCAGAAAGCGTATAAGTATCAGCGGCTATTACTTGGATATTATTCTTTCCTCGATTGGTCTCAATGCGGTTATTCAAACTCGAAGATTAGAGCTTAGCGATCCAAAGAGTTTCGATTGATTTAAGCTTAGCCACAGTCTTCTTCAGCTCGAGCCAATATTATTTTTGCGAGTATCGGACGTGAGAGTACGGGTGGGCGCAGACGGACTCGAACCGCCGACTTCCTGCCTGTTTAACAGCCTCTTTTGAGGCATGTTGAGCGGCTTCTTTGGTGTCTGCCACCTGTCTTAGCGTCTCAAGTGGTTTCATTGCGCAGTCTTTCTTCTCTCAGCAAATTCCGTGTAAATCATGACGGCTAGCGCAGCTGTGGTGATCAACTTTGACACTAGGCGGGCATCGGTGAACGACATTGAGGTTGTAGCCAGCGCTACAGCTGCAGTTGAAATCTTGATTTTCATTTGTGTCTCCTTTCTCGTTTTCGTGGGGTTGGTTGAGATATAACTGGGGGGGGGTTCCCGCTAATATCGCTAGCGGGGAACTCTTTTCTACAGTGAGCGCTTAGGCTTTCTGTTTCTTGGTGGCATATCTCTTAGTTCAATCAATCCGATTAAAGCTAAGGCCGCTGTCGCGATTGCGGTTATCAGATCGTTGGTAGTCACGATTGCCAAAAACTGCTCTTTAGTGGCGGTGCAGGGACGGTGCTTTTGGGTAAAACGTGGGTAAAGAAATTTTGCCGCTAGATGCTGGTTAATGCGTGAAAATCTTTACCCGGTAAAAAACGAAAACACCCAACTCGACCTCTAAACACCCGATAACACCTCATCGGGCTGGGGTAAAACCCCTAACCACAGCCGAAAAAAGCCGGTTTTGTGCGGGTGGGCGCAGACGGACTCGAACCGCCGACCTCCTGCTTGTAAGGCAGGCGCTCTAACCAACTGAGCTATGCGCCCCATGTACGGTGGTCAACATTAGCAGAAAAATCTCCTAGATTAGATCTCGGTTTTGTTTGTGGGAGGGTTGAGTGTCTGGCGAGTCAGCGCGAGAGATTGGGCGGTTAGCTATCCCAACTTTGGGTGCTTTGCTGGTTTCGCCAACGCTTATGCTTGCCGACTCTGCAATTATCGGGCATTGGTCGACGGATGCTTTAGCTGGTTTAGGGCTCGCCCAAACTATTTTATTGACTATCGTTGGGCTTTGTATTTTTTTGGCCTACTCCACGACTGCTTCGACTGCACGAGCTTTAGGCGCTGGTCATAAAGCAAAAGGCATCAAATTAGGTATTGACGCTATTTGGCTAGCGCTTATTCTTGGCCTTCTAGCTATCGCTATTTTGGTTCCAGCAGGGGCTTGGCTGCTGACTCTCTTTGGTGCAGACCCGTCAGTTACCACCGAAGCAAGTAAATATTTGCGGGTCAGTGCTCTAGGAATGCCTGCGATGCTAGCGGTTCAAGCTGCTACCGGGGTCATTCGTGGTTTGCAAGATGCTCGCACGCCGTTGCTAATTGCCCTCAGCGCGGCAGTGCTTAACGTGCCGCTGTCCATATTGCTGGTTTTTGTGGTTGGGTGGGGAATTGTTGGGGCTGGTGTCGGAACGGTCATCTGTGAGTACCTGATGGCATCGACTCTGGTAGTTATTGTTGGCCGGCAAGCCGTTGCGGCTAAGGTCAGTTTGCGTCCGGAACTATCGGGGGTGGCTAACGCTTGGCGTGATGGACTTCCACTGCTGGTACGTACCATTTCGATGCGAATTGCGTTGATTCTTTTGTCAGTTGGGGTAGCGAGATTAGGCACTGTACAGCTAGCGGCTCACCAGGTGGTTTGGAATATCTGGGGATTCTTAGTCAACGCTCTAGATTCGCTGGCGATAGCCGCTCAGGCATTAACCGGAAAATATCTCGGACGCTCAGAGGTGGATCAACTGCATGCTGTATCAGCCAAAATGGCCAGGTGGGGAGTAGCTGGCGGGACGATAGCTGCCGTAGTCGTTTTGGGTGCCTCATGGGTGGTGCCGACCTTATTCTCAAACGACGTCAGCGTGCAGACAGCGATTAGGGTAGGCCTTTTCGTGGTCGTCCTCTGCCAGCCGTTGGCTGGATACGTTTATGTATTAGACGGCGTACTGATGGGGGCAGGGGATGCCTGGTATCTGGCCAAAGTAGCCATCTCCAACTTGGCAATTTTCTTACCCGCTATCTGGTGGCTGGTTGGCTATGGGCCTAAAGGCAACCTTGGGCTAGCCTGCATTTGGCTTTCTTGGGGAGGCTGGTTCATGGCAGCTAGGGCAGTGACGCTGTGGTTGCGATATCGAAGCGACGCCTGGGTTAGGGTCGGTGACTAGAATGCATCAATCAATGAATTGAATGTCTTGCTAGGACGCATCGCCTTAGCCACTAGTTTCTCGTTGGGGTCGTAGTAGCCGCCAATATCTACTGGCTTGCCTTGAGCCGCCAGCAACTCATTCATTATGGCTTCTTCACTCTTGGCTAGCTGGCGGGCGAGAGGGGCAAACGTGCTAGCCAAAGCTTCATCTTCGCGTTGGTGAGCAAGCTCGTCAGCCCAATAACTTGCCAGATAGTAGTGGGTGCCACGGTTATCTATTTTTCCGGATTGTCTGGCGGGGGAGCGCCCCTCTTCTAGAAGGCGCTGAGTTGCTGCGTCCAGAGTGCTAGCCAAGATTTCTGCCTGCCGACAGGAGTTAAGCCTAGCCCATTGGCTTAATGAAACGCCTAAAGCCAGGAACTCGCCCAAAGAATCCCAACGCAAGTGGCCTTCAGTCAAGAACTGTTGGACATGCTTAGGAGCTGATCCGCCAGCACCTGTCTCGAATAGTCCACCACCAGATAACAATGGGACGATAGATAACATTTTGGCAGACGTGCCTAGTTCTAAAATTGGGAATAGGTCTGTCAGATAGTCTCGCAACACGTTACCGGTTGCCGATATTGTGGACTGGCCATCACGTAGCCGCCGCAAAGTGTATTTGGTGGCTTCAACTGGGTTAAGAATTTCGATCGTAAGTCGGGACGTGTCGTAGTCGCCAAGGTATTTTGTGACTAGTTCAATAAGTTTGGCGTCATGAGCGCGTGATTTGTCCAACCAGAAGACCACCGGCATCTGCAGTAAATCGGCTCGATCCACAGCCAATTTAACCCAGTCTCGGATGGCTAGATCTTTCGTTTGGCAGGCTCGCCAAATATCGCCTGCACCAACCTGGTGGCTGGTAAGTTCACGTCCGGACTCATCAACGATTAGAACTTCACCGCTGGCGCTAATCTCGAAGGTTTTATCGTGACTGCCGTACTCTTCGGCTGCCATCGCCATTAACCCAATATTTGGGACGGTTCCCATAGTTTCCGGGTTCAATGCACCATTGGCTCGGCAATCATCAATAACTGCTTGGTAAACCCCAGAATATGAGCTATCAGGAATAACTGCCAGCGTTTGCTGAGTCTGCCCGAAGCGGTTCCACATCAGCCCGCCGGCACGAATCATTGCAGGCATTGAGGCATCGACGATTATGTCACTGGGTACATGCAGACAAGTGATTCCGCGATCAGAGTCCACCATTGCCAACTCGGGTTCAGTCTCAAGCTGAGCCCTAAAGGCTGCCTTGATGTCTTCGCCATCCGGTATTTTCTCTAGCGCTTGGAAAATCGCGCCTAACCCGTCCCTTGGACGAGCACCACTAGCGTTAATCTTGTCACCGTACTTGGCAAAGACGTCGGCGAAATAGGCTTTTAATACGTGCCCGAATATTACCGGGTCGCTGACCTTCATCATGGTGGCCTTGAGATGAGCGGCAAATAACAGCCCCTCGTCCTTAGCTCGTTTGAGGCTTATGGTTAAGAATTCATCAAGACTTTTTGCTCTAAGAACGCTGGCATCCACAAGTTCACCGTCGCGAACGGCAAGTTGGTCTTTCAATACCGTCGAGTTACTCTGAGCGTCGCGAAAAATAACCTTAAGATTTTGCGCCTTAGCAATCACGACTGACTGCTCTGTATGAGCGAAATCGTCGGCGCTCATTGATACTACATTCGTCTTGGAATCTTTAGGCCAAACCCCCATCGAATGTGAATGGTTGCGGGCGTAATTTTTCACTGCTTGAGGCGCCCGACGCTCAGAATTGCCTTGTCGTAGTACAGGATTGACAGCAGAGCCTAAAACTTTTTGATAAGCCTGGCGGATTTCGTGCTCTTGATCATCTAATGGTTCGTCAGGAAAATCTGGAACCGGCACCCCATGATCTTGCAGCTCTTTTATCGCAGCCTTTAGTTGCGGTAGTGAAGCCGAGATATTGGGTAATTTAATTATATTTGCTCCGGCTTCACCCGTTAACACCCCGAGCTTCGCTAACGCATCATCGCGGCGATACTGTTTTGGTAGCCACTTTGACATCGCGGCAATGATCCGAGACGTCAACGAAATATCGCAGGTGACAACTTCCACCCCAGCCTTGGCAGCGAAGGCGCGGACGATCGGCAGCAACGAGGCAGTGGCTAAAGCCGGAGCCTCATCTGTGCGGGTGTAAATGATTGGGTAGGTCATTACGTATCCTGGCTAAAGTTATCTTGATGTCGAGAAAACAGTACCTTAGGCTAACCGTTCTTTGACGAGCTTGGCCACTGTTTTACCTTCTGCTCG